>JBHLKP010000010.1:0-45676 GCA_048886525.1 Candidatus Hodarchaeota archaeon
AATATATTAACCTGATCAGTTGTTGATTTTATCTCTTCAACCATAAATGCAACTTGTGATTCATCACTAATATCACATTGAATTCCAATTATATTCCTGCTTGGGAATATTTTTTTCAACCGATCAATCTCACTTTCTAGGGAACCATGACGCCCACGTCCACAAAAAATTAATTTACTTACACCTGCCTCGAGAAGACCCTCATTAATCACGGTTCCTAAACCTTTTGCTCCTCCAGTTACAAGTGCGGTTTTGTTTGTCAATTGAAAAAGGTTGATAACATTTGATTCTCTCATTTGGACAACACTCCTCCGTCGACTGGAATTACAGTTCCTGAAATATAACTAGATGCTTTACTAGCTAAAAATACAACAACTCCTTTAAGTTCCCACAGTTCTCCAAGTCTCCTCATTGGATTTTCCTCAATTAATTGGCGTAGGTAAGGACTCTCTTCACTTGTGAAATGACGTGACATATAAGATGGAAACCAACTGGGCGCAATAGCATTAACTCTTATACCATAAGTAGCCCATTCAATGGCTAGTTGCTTAGTTATTCCGATCAATCCAGCTTTACTTGCACTGTATCCTGAAATTCCTACTTCTCCTCCTGTATAAGCTGCAACACTTGTTATGTTAATAATTGAACCTTCTCCTTTTGGAATCATAAATTTACTGGCAATCTCTTTAGTCATAAAAAAGGCTCCCTTTAAATTAATATTAATTACAAAATTCCACCGATCTAATGGCATACTTTCAGAATAATGCCCCCAAGATACACCAGCATTGTTTACCAGAACATCAATAGAAAAATATCGCTCATCAAGCTCTTCTACTAATTTTAAGATTTCTGCTTCTTGGCTTACATCACATTTCAATGCAATTGCTTCAGACGTTATTTCTCCAATCTGAATAGCCGCTTTATCTAAATTACCATGTCTACCACGGCCACAAATAGCTACAGAGGCTCCTGCTTCGGCTAATGCTTCGGCCATCGCATATCCTATTCCTGTACCTCCACCAGTTATCAAAGCTTTTTTTCCAGTTAAATCAAATAGTTTTTTAACGTGTGTCATTGATAAAAACCATTAAAATATCAATTAGAGGCTAATTGCTCTTAGTAAAAAAAATCGTATATTTGGGCTTAAAATTTTAACGTTGATTATTAAAAGCGTTCTCTTTGATAGTTCAATAACAATTTTCCCCATACTCTAATCATCCTTTCATCGAGGGTTAAATCTACGGTTTTATCCTCCCCGATCCAAGTGTCCAATAATGTCTCAATGGATAATTCTGTTAGTTTCTCTTCGTTATACTCCAAGATTTCCTCTATAATTAAGGATTTTAAGGCTCCTGAAAGATCTTTCATAATTACATAAGGAATTGCGAAAATTTGAGTCTGGAATTCTTTTTTCAACAGTAGATCAGATACAAAACTAGTGTCAAATGCCATGAAGTACTGTTTACCATAGACAAAACGCAATTTTTGAATGTCCGTACTTCCAAATGATATATATTTAGGCTTGGATTCAAATAATGATTGAATAAATCCAACGATGGCTGCAAAGAATCCAGCCCAAATACCTTGATTTTCTATATTGTATGCAAAGGGAATATTCCACCCTTCCAAATTCGCAATCATACTAAAACCAGATGATTCGGATGTATACCTTAATGTTTTCTCAGCTTGCTTGCGAAGGTAATAATGTAATAATAGACACTCCTCAAAGGTTAAAATTGAGAAATTACTTCCAGCTTGTCCAACAATAGAATAAATCAATCCTCCTTCAGAATAATTCTCGTTTATATCCAAGATTATGTCTTGAAAATGTGATTCTATTGATGCTTTTGTCTCTTTATCAGCATCTGTGATATAATTAGCATATAAGATTGAAGCTTGTCCAACTAACACTGCAGTCATTGTTTCTTTAACATCTGCCGGAATTCCCCCCTGAGCATTAATCAATAATAGTGTAATTGCAGGATCGCTTATTATTAGAAAAAATTGATCCTGAAGAGAGACAATGAAGATTTCAGCTGCTTTCATTCCTGAATGTTTCTTTAAATCGAAATTTATACTCGCTATACCTTCTCCAAAAAGTTCTTTTCCCAAATTACCAAGTCCCATAAGAAAATTCGAAACTACATCCTGAAATTCCATACTCGGATTTCCAAAGGTCCATTTTATTTCTGTACCCTCAACAAACAGAGCCCAATTTTCATTCATCCGCAATTCTTAACCCTCAAGTTATATATCAATGAATCTAATATCTTAAACGAAATCCCCTTTTTCTCAAAAATTTAGTATTACTAAAATAAAATGAGATTATTAAGTATTCGTTTCAGTTTGTATTTGGTATTCCTTCTATGAATAGAGTGAGATTTTCATTTATTTCCATTTTGAAACCAGCTTAATTTATTATGTTTATGTTCCGTTTTTTTAAAATGCTTATATCCAAAGAGTATTTATCTTTCTGATCATAAAACAATTAGATATTATCTAGGTTAGAATTTAATAGTAAAATTATTTGAGAAATTAGAAGGGTTTGTCTTTTTAGCTCGATGAATTCAGATATAATGACAATATTATTCTAAAATTTTTTTAAAAGATAGTTCAGAGACTTTTGTCCAATTTGAATGAACTACCTGCAATTTACAAATTTCTTATCGGATAATTAATAATATGATTTTAATTTGCGTCGTTTAACCCTTCCAACAATTATGGATGATTTGTTTTGCTTCCTACAGAGACCAGAATTTCAACAAAAAACGCTTACATGTTACTCTTTGCGTCCCAGATTGTCAATATTGGTTTTGGATTATTAGCGATATTTATCACTCTCTTAGCAGATGAAATCAATTTAAGACCATTTGAGATTGGTATGGTCATTTCTATCTTCATGGTTGCTCGTGCCATCTCTTCAGGTATTATTCCTGCACTTTCAGATCGAATAGGTCGTAGAATAATCTTAATTATTTCATTATTCATGTATGCATTAAGCACAATACTCTTAGGTTTTTCTAGAGATTTTAATTCCCTGTTTATACTTAGAATAATTGAAGGTGCAGCAACAGGGGCAGTATTCCCTACTGCAGAAGCATTACTTGTAGATTCAGTCCCAGTACACGAAAGAGGAGCATGGATGGGGAAATATTTTACTACTTTCAGTTTTGGGTTTATTATCGGTCCAGCTTTAGGGGGAATCCTTTTTACCATTGGATTAGAAGTATTCAAATTGAGTCCTTTAACATCGTTTATGATTCCATTTGCATTCACTGGTTTGCTAGGACTAGCGTCAATGCTTTCAATATTATTTTTTGTTAAAGATTTAATAAAGTTCAGAGAAATTCCAAAAGAAATTGACTCAATTGATAAACAACTGTTACGAGTACAATATTTTACTCCTTTTATCGCTGTTGGAGTTTTAACTGGCTTTTCTATAGGTTTAATAATACCAATTTTCACATTACATGCAACAAATGCTTTCGGACTTACAGAAGGAACGATTGGATTCATTTTCACAATAAGTGGAACAACCGCGTTGTTGGTAAATTATCCAGCTGGCCGACTTAGTGATAGATTAGCAAATCGTATGTCGATAGTGACCATTGGGTTGTTCTGTTCAGGACTAGGATTTATTATAGTTGGTTTTAGTACAAGTCTTTTGTTTGTCATATTAGCCTTTGTATTCCGTTCAATGTCTTATCAAGCATATATCCCAGCTTATAGAGCATTTCAAGCAGACAAAATACCTCCAATGATCAGAGGAAAGATAATGGGACGAATTCAATCGGCATTCAATGTTGGAGCAGTATTTGGACCACTTATTGGATCAGGAATATATGAAATTGTGTCATCTGACATATTCACAATAATTGGATATAGGTTCTATGGGGGTGGGGTTCCATTTCTAGTAGCAGGACTTTTCACAATTTTACAAGTATTTATTGCAATGTACATATTACGCAGTGAAAACTCTGTCTTAAAAACTAATAGTATTAACCTTACTTAATTAAAAATAGCAATGATAATCATTCTTCACCTTAACTTCCAGTCCTTGAATTCAAAAAAATAGGCATAAATCTAAGAAAAAGAGAGAATATCAAATTGGATAGGTCACTTATCTTAAAATAATATTTCAAACTCCAATGATATTCTAAAAAAATCAGATGGAATAGTAGAATTAATCATTACGCACATAAATATAGACTTCAGCTGCTAGGTTTGTAAGTAAAGCATAAGCTTGGGCAGTTAATCCTAATCAGTAAAACATTTCCTAAAAAAAATAGAAGGAGGAAAAGATCAGAAAGTGGGTTTTGGCACCTTTCTTTTCACATCTCTTCGTTCTAGATCGGTAATCACATCGTTGAATTCGCCCCGAAGTTCAGCAGGTAGCCGTGATGGTTGCTTAAACCCAGTACTCCGATCTAATGCATAAGCGTACAGGAATGTCTTGAAAGCAGTACCCATGGGGAAAGAAACGATATTCATTGGAATTATACTGATTATTAAAAGAACAACAGCAAGAACAATGGCACCAATGACATTGTCGAAAAGAGTAAAACCTAGAATAAAACCAACACTACCCCAAAGCAAAAAATTAACGATATTAAAGAAAAACATCGCTAATCCGAATCCAGTTTCCCCAACAAGCACATCTAGCCATGAATTCCAGACCATTTTTGCAGAATCTCGGATGGAATCTCGAAGGCCTTTCTTTTTAATTACAATAGCAGGTAGTGTAAAATAAGTGAAAAATCGATATAAACCAATAAGAATACTTGAAATAAAAGCAACGATTAAAAAAACGATTAATATTCCAACTTGTTCTTTCCCTCGTCTTTCACCGACTTGTGAACGACGTGCTCCCCGACCAATAAGCCGAGTGATCATCTCTAATGTTGCTCTAATAATAGCGAACCAAAAAATAGGAGCTAAAACTTGTTTTACATCTTTCCAAGCAGTATTTAAGCTTGGATCTTCCTTCCTGTACCAATCAAACGCATATGAACAAATAAATCCTGCAATAATATAATAAAAGCAAAAATACACGATTAAGTACACATACTCAACCACAAGACCAACTATCGTTCCTAA
Organism: Candidatus Hodarchaeota archaeon; assembly: GCA_048886525.1. Taxonomy (GTDB): domain Archaea; phylum Asgardarchaeota; class Heimdallarchaeia; order Hodarchaeales; family Hodarchaeaceae; genus Hodarchaeum. The sequence continues at coordinate 5,098 of JBHLKP010000010.1, forward strand.
ATCCTGCATCTGAGGATCCATCGATTCTGTTACAACTCCCCAAGTATCATAAATCTCAAGATAAGAGAAACCCATAAGAACTCCAGCAAACATTGTAAATATTGCGAGTATGATAGGTGCCATTAGTAACGCTTTTTCATCAAGAACAAGAGAAGCTGAAAATTCTAAGAATTTTCCAGATCTTCTTAGTTTCCTCTGATTCCAAAGAGCAATTAATAGCATTAAGACTCCAATAATGACGAGTATTGCTCCAAATATTGCAAGAGTCACACTTGAAATTAAAACAACTCCAATACCAATGAATAAGATTGGAAACAGATAACTCATCACAATCACAACTGTAACAGCTGTTCTTTTAATGATTTGTAGTATAACCCAACACATGATCAAAACAATGAGAAAGAAGACAAAGAATGTTAATATCAAGATGGGAAGACCTGCAGACACTAGTGGTAGTAATGGAGTTAATTGATCTAAAAATTCATTTATCTCTGTTGAATATCTCGTACTTATATCCAAAAATGAATAAACACCAAATGCATAAAGTGCACAAAAACAAATAACGAACAGAAATACAGAAATTCTTCCATGTGAAGCTTTTTCAACTTTAGCCATATTAAATCATCCTCAGAGATTATTCTGATGAATTATTAATGATTATTATATAACGAATAAATGTTGTGTTGTTGAAATATTTATCTTTAATGCTGTAAATTATACAAAAACTCCTTTCATATGGAAATCTAATTAGAATATACATTATTAGGACGATGGAAAATGTCTGAAGAATGGAAAATAAGATAAAATGACCTAAAAATTCTGTTCTAGATTATTTAATTTTTAAATTAGACCAGATTGTTATCTATGAAAATCTTTGGGTAAGCATGATTTATAGAAGCTAAAATCTGATATTTAATCAATTTTTTCGATGTATTATTCTTGAAGATAGTTTAACAGTTCCGTAATCATGCAAAATTTATTTTGATTTATAATTAAAAGAGTTTAATTAACATAAAGAGCAAGTATTAGTAAAAAATGCCAATATATTTGCCTTAAAGTTAAAAGCCTTAAAAGTTCTAGGATTTTATTACTAAAAGATTATAATAAACAAACGGTGATAATAAAATGAACGATGTTGGAAGTGGACTAATAAAACTAGCTTATCGAGGATTTGCTGGGTTTTTTATTGTATTAATTATGTTCATTTTTGGAACAGTTGGTATTTCTCTTGCGTTAGCAGGGGGATTAATGGTAGCTTTATGCTGGATACCTTTAGCTTACCCTGAAATATTAGAAGGACTTCCTGTAACTTTAGGCAACGTTGTATTAAGTTCTGCGGATGCAGGACTCGCAACAGTAGCGATTTTTGTCGCAGGATTAGTACTCTTAGCGGTAGGTTTCTTCTTTCTAGCAATAACATTTATTATTGGAAAAGCTGCAATTGTAGTTGACAAAGAAGTAGCTCAATTAGTGGATCGAGCGTTCGTTCCTAACCACAAGGATCGTTTATCACAATTGGAACGTTTAGCTGCGTTACGTAATCAGGGCGTTCTGAATGAGGAAGAATTTCAAAGGGAAAAAGAATTCCTTTTGGGAGCTCAACCAGAAGGCTCTAAGAAATTTTAGTATGTCAATTAATGAATAAATGCTAATTCATTTTCTTTTCCTTCTTTTTTTAAATTCTTTCTCACTTTATTTATAATGCTAACAAGTATAGTTTAGTTGATTTCGAAACTTAAATAATAAAACTTTAATAGAAATCGAAGGTAACTTAACACCCTATGTCAGGTTTAAGGATTTTTATTAGAAAAAGAAAAGCATTCGATTGGTGAAAGAAGTTATGGATTCTAACATATTCCTAGGAGTTTTAGCTTCCTTTGTAGCAGGTACAGCAACGACTATCGGGGCAATTCCAGCTTTACTTGGAAAAGAAATATCTGATCGAAATTTAGACGTCATGTTAGGGTTTGCTGCTGGTGTTATGCTAGCCGCGTCAGCCTTTAGCTTATTAGTTCCCGCTCTAGACATGGATCCCATATATACTTCCTGGGATCTAGAACCTGTGACAATAACAGTCTTTGGATTCATTGCAGGAGCGCTTTTCATCCATATTGTTGATAAATGGGCTCCTCATCAGCATTTTATTTCAGGACCAGAAGGTTCAAAAAAATTATCAAAGAGACTCGCTGCTACTTGGTTATTTGTAATAGCAATCACTATACATAATTTTCCTGAAGGATTAGCAGTTGGAGTAGGTTTTGGCTCAGGAGATGTTGCAGCGGGAACTATAATTGCTTTAGCAATCGGCCTTCAAAATATCCCAGAAGGAACCGCTGTAGCTTTACCATTAGTCAGAGAGGGATATAATCGTTGGGATACAATAAAAATTACATTAGCAACAGGATTAGTAGAACCACTAGGAGGATTAATTGGTGTTGCAGCGGTTACTATTGCTACTGGTATGCTTGGTTTTGGTATGTCATTCGCTGCTGGAGCTATGATTTTTGTAGTTTCTGATGAAATAATCCCAGAGTCTCATCGTAAAGGATATGAACGTCCAGCAACTTTCGGAGTAATATTGGGCTTTATTATAATGATGTTCCTAGATAACTTTATTACAGGGGCCTAATTCAACGTTCCGCTCCCCTATTATCTTCTTAAAATAACTAAAAATCTATATTATTTCATTCTCCCTGTGTTAAAAGATAATAGAGAAGTGCACCACATGGAGTTAAACAGATACATAAAATAATTAATTTTTCAAGCGTTATTTCTTCTTTTTTCATCTTCGTACGAAGATGTTTTGGTACTTTTTTCTCGTCCTGAACCCAGCCACAGTTCATACAAAAATTTTCGTACTCATTTACTTGTGATCCACAATTTGGACAAACTTTCGGACTTGTTGCCATTGAAGTAATCCTCAGTATTAAACCTTGCAAATAATCGGAGAATAAATAGCTTTCGATATATTTCATGAGGATAAAATGAGTTGATAGAGCTGATGAATTTTTAATCCCTACATTTTATGTTATTAAAACGTCTTAGAATTATTAAATCTGCATTTACAATAAGTTTAAAATTGATAATTACTTCGTTACTCAAATAAAAATGAAGATAATTCCTTTGGATTCGGTTAGTGAATATAATGAAAATCGAGTATCATACATATAAACCTGGATACGAGGAAGATCAAGCGAGAATATATACCAAAGCAACTGGAATAAAAGCGACAGCTGAAGAAATTCGTCTAAGATATAAGGAGGATAAAACTGACCCCAAGTTTATTCGATTTGCTTTTATGAACGGAAAAATAGTAGCATATTGTCAAGCACGAGTTGACAAGAAAGATTCAATAGCCATTGGTTATCCATGGGCATTTCCTGAATGCCCCCCAGAGGCTCAAAACAAACTTTTCGATGATCTAATGTCGTATATAAAAAAAAGAAAACAACCTAAAGATTTTCATTATTGGATTAGACACGACTGGGAACATGTGAAACAATTTTTTAAGCAAAAAGGTTTTATTTTAGAAAAAGAGGGGTTGATATATGATATTGATGTCACAGAAGCTAGTAAAATTGAAAACAATAATTCTCTGTTCACTAGTCGTATCGCAACAAAAAACGACTTAAATCTCTTAGTAGAAATAGCACGAGCTGATAAGCTTCTAAAAACTTTTATGACGAAAGAAGTTATGATAGATTATTTTACAAATAAAGTTTTAGCAGATGGACATGCTATCCTAGTATTTAAAGAAGGAAAGATTGTGTGTGCTAGTGCACCATTAAGAGAATATCCTGGCCAGGAAGAAAAGGATCATATGATATTACGTTTCACAGCGACTCGTAATGGGTACGAGGAAGCATGGAAAACTCTAATTATTGAAATAGCTAAAGAATGTGTAGCATCAGGGCCAGAATGGACACAAAATCCTCTCCGAGTAAATGTTGAAAGTGGATCAAAGCAAGCAAGCATTCTTAGTACTATGAACCCTAAGACCAAACCAAGTTATGATTATTATGTTCTTAGAAAATAATTTTTAAAATTAATAATCAAGTACATCAGCCTTCAGATTTTTTGAAATTCTTTAAAAATTTTAAATATATTTTTCAACACTGATTTGACAAAATTTTTTGTTAGGACTCTCATTACTTATCAAATAATACCACCCAAATGACATTTTATAAAAGTGAAAATAAATTAATTCAACGTATTATTCATGATAGAAAGATCGAAAAAGAATGAAATTCTAACTTCTGATCGTTAATTTCAACATTCTAATCATTCATTTCAACCATTCCCGCTTTTTGTTACTTAATGAAATTCATTTATATTAAATTACCCTATTATATTCTGGATTTTAATATCAATGACTAAGAATGCTTCAATTAGATTCATGAAGGTGGTTTGGGGAAAATTAGATAGGAAGGAAAGCTTGGACCAACCAGTATTGTATTATTAGCGATAAAACGATTCAGATATTGATAGGAATAGAGTTCTTGTGAAGCTCCTGTATTCGGATTTATAGCAAATCTAGGATAATTAGAACTAGAAATAGCAATTCTGATTTTGTGACCTACATTAAATTGATACGCAGTTGACCAAAGATCGATAATTACTTCTGTAGGGCCGCTAGAATTCAATGCTGGGGCATCTATATTGAAACCATTACGTCTTATTGCATTGATGATCCCGTCAGTTATAAGCATTGATCTCCCATCTGGATATACATCGGTTATTTTAACAGTAAAATCAGTATTACTACAATTTGACATAACCCAAAGATGAGCCCACATACGACCCACAATTTCAACTTTTTCAGTTAAAGGTGGAGTTTCAAAGAGAAGGATATCATCACGATCTTCCAAAATGCTTTGATCGTATGGACCATTAGCTATCACCAAATTTGTGCCACCTAAAGTTGGAACAGGATCACGTGGATCAAAAATATAAGAGAAATTCCTATCCTTTATCCCATTATTACCAATTTGAAGGGAGCTTGTATCTGTTAAATACCAAAATACGTCCTCATAACCAGGAATCGGCCAATCGGTCGCGAATCGATAGTCATTAATATCTTCTGAGTTATCTTCAATATCTCCCATCATATAATAGGCGACACGGTTTCCAGTCCAGTCAAAATCTTTTCCTAATAATACATGATCAAATAGTTTAGTTTCCCAGTCAAAATAAAGACTCGCGGTACTGAATCTCTTCGTAGGAAATGTTAATTCTCCATGAGTACCGTCCCGTGGGAAACCATGTGTGAAAGGACCCATAATAAGTAACTGTTTACCTTTTGCTCCTGTTCCTCCAAAGTCATCATACCCCATATACCCATTTAATGTCCCTTGTTGAAAGCAATCGTACCATCCACCAACATGTAAAGCAGGTACATTAACGTTTTGGAAAGTTGGTCCAGGAGTCATAGAGAGAGAGGTAGTATTGTAGTATGAGTCTTTTTTAGAATGACCAATCAGCTGACTCAGCTGAAAGTCCATATTCCAAGGACTTGTGGATTTTATCCATTCGGTAACCAATGCCTCTCTAAATACCCCTCCGGGAAATATTGCAGCTTCATATAGATCAGGTGTTCCCACAACGAGTGATTGAACTGTTAATCCGGCAGGATTCATACCTGCAAACATGAAAGCGTTTATTGCAAGAGCACTTAAACCAATTGTAGCAATCTTACCATTACACCAACTTTGGTTTAGGATCCAGTCTATCGTGTCAACTCCATCTTGATAATCTCGCTGAAACATTATATAGGTTTCATTATCGCCTGATCCACCAGTACCGCGAAGATCCTGAATAACCATGTGGTATCTTTGAGTTGAATAAAGAAACCTAAAACCAATCATCGAGCTTTTCCCATAAGGAGTACGGATTAAAATAACAGTACGAGGAGCTCCAAAGGAACTCGGAGTAATATACAAATCAGTAGCTAATAAGGTTCCATCACGCATTTCCACCATAAATTTCTGTTTTGGTGGAGAAACATAAATTATAGCTCCAATTGCGATAACTGAAGGAATTAAAATAAGTAATATGATGATTCCACCATATATTAATTGACTAATTCGATAAACTCGAACAGTTGATAATCTGATTTTCTCTCTCAATCTCGTGTAGATTTCTTTTTGTCCAAATAGAAAGAAGAATAAAAGAGTTAGAGCTACTGTGGCGAGAGCATAATAATCTTGGGTAATTAAAAATCGATACACGCTTATTATCGGTATTAAAACAATAAGAAGTTCTCCAATATTATTTAAATCAGCTGAATTGGTTTTCTTTGCATATCTTTTAATAAATAATCCACTCATTAAAAGAGAATAAATTGATAAAAAGATACACAATAAAAAGAACAACATACTGCTAAGAATAATTCCGATATGCGGAAGAATGAAGAAAAAACTTGATTTTGGATCATTTTTTATAGCCTCTTTAAGGTTTCTTTCTCCATTTTTTTGCCAAGAAAGATATGAAGTAACCAAATAAACTACTCTACTAATCAGAATCAAAATTAAATTAGAAAGGAACTGATGCACACTTATTATTCCTGCTGTATCCAATTGTAGAAAAAGGGCTATGATTATATCTATCATTAGAGAAACCACTCCAAGTTAATCTATAATCGTTGTACCTTTCTTATAAAAAGATTCTGCTATATTTTTACTAGTCTAATCTCTTATTTGCAGAAATAGAGGATGGAGCAAAAAATCAATAATATATCTATTGTTAAATGCTAATTTATGATATATATAATATCGTCTATTTAACTAGGGGTAACATCAAATAATTCACAATCTATCAAATGGTCACACTCAAGAATTTTAGAGTTTTCGTTCCAGAAAATAAATACCAATTGTACAAAAAATGACTTTTTTTAAACAACTATTTATTTAATTATAATTAAAATTAAAATCAAACCTTTTATGAGGGTATAGTGTTTAATAATAAATCGAAATAAGTTTTTTAATTCAGATACTAGCTTTAGAAAACCATTTTTTAGTATATTAGTTTTTTTTTAATTATTCAACAGATCCGCAATCATTTTTTCTACCGGCCTAAATCAAAAAAATTCTTAAATATAGGATTCAATACCATTTTGACGTAAAGACATTTGAGCTTGATTTTTTTAACCATGTTTAGAAATGACCTTTAAACCTCTACATAAGTAATTTATTAATTAATCGGAGAAAATAGAATCAGGATGGCAAGTTTCGATCTGATCGGCTTTATTTTTGTATTAATTCTTGCCTTTATTCTTGTTTTAATCAATGGCTTTTTTGTGGCTGCAGAATTTGCATTGGTAAGTGTTCGACCTTCTAGAGTTGAGGAAGTTATCAGAGGAACTGGAGGTAGTCGAGCTAAAGCTGTTCAAAAGGCTATTGATAACCAAGATGAAGTAATAAGTGCCACACAATTAGGTATAACAATGGCGAGTTTAGCATTGGGTTTTTTGGCAGGAGATATTATAGAACCTGTTTTAGAAGATTTATTTCATGAATTAGGATTTTTAGCTTTACTAGGGGGATTAGCTATTGGAGCTTTACTCGCATTTGCTATTACTACTTATATGCATGTTGTTTTAGGGGAATTAGCACCTAAAAGCGTCGCTTTACAATACCCTCTCAGAACTAGCCTTTGGGTAGCTAGACCCCTACACTGGTTTGCAGTGATTTTTAAGCCAATCATCTGGTTTTTCAATCAAACAGGATGGCTAGTTTTAGCGTTATTTGGAATAAAACCTATTATTGGACACCGAAGTATTTATTCAGAGGCTGAACTAAAGTTATTAATTTCTCAATCCTCAGAAGCTGGTATCCTAGAGGAACGTGAAACCGCAATTTTAAAACGAACATTTGATTTACCTGACACTCAAATTAGAATGATAATGAAACCACGTCGAGACATGGTAACAGTTTCTATTAATGATGAGTTTGCTAACATAGTTAAAACTGTGAATGAATCAGGTCATTCCCGCTTTCCAGTATTTGATGAAAATCGAGAAAATGTTATTGGATTTTTGTATGCAAAAGACCTGTTGAATTATATGGAGCTAGGATTAGAAAAAGGTATTCTCAAAAAACAAGCTGATATAGATATTAGTGAACTATTGCGAGATGCAGATTTCATACCAGAAACAATGCGTGCTGACAGGTTACTTGAAATATTTCAATCTAATAAGCGACATTCAGCCATTGTTGTTGATGAATACGGCGTATTAGTAGGTTTAATAACATTAGAAGATATTCTTGAATTATTAGTTGGAGATATTCAAGACGAATATGATATAGAACCTGCAGAGATAGTTCCTTCTGCTAGTAACAATGGAGAACTCATAGTTAATGGTCAAACGTCTATTGATGATTTTAACGAATATTTTGAAACAAATTTCTCATCAGAAATATCTGTAACAATTGGTGGATTGATTATGGAAAAACTTAGCCGAATTCCTGTTACAAATGAAGTTTTTAAGATACAAAATTTGGTTTTTACGGTAAATGAGGCAATGAAATCCCGAATTGTATCCTTAAGTGTACATAGAATAACAGAGGATAAGGAAACAGTCGATGTTCCTGAAGAGTGAAATTTTTTTTTAGTATTTTATTTTTGTGTCTCTTTTGTTAATACCTTTAATTGAATTATTTCTCGGATTCTTTAATTAAATCAAGATTATTCATTATAGCTGCTGGTTGTAAACCTTTTCGAGTAATCTCATCATCTTTAAGAAATATGACTCGTACAAAGGAACTAACGCAGATATTCTTCTACCAATTCATATTATCTTTCACAGAATTCGCAGCAACAACGTTTCTACCTTTACTTATTATTTATAAAGATTTTACACGAGGAGATGTTTCAGAAATTGGAATGTGGACGATTTTAATTGTTGCATGGTTCAAACCATTCCTAAGCCGATTAACAGACAAATTTAATTTTATAACAGTCATTACTACTACTCTGTCAATTTATTATATTTTTTTATTGATCTCTACATTTGTACCAAATTATTCGTTTTGAAGATTTTTGTTACATGTGATAATCTACATTATTCTTAATGCATCCTTGGTAACAGCGTATATGGCGGAGAGTAGTGAGCCATCTAAACGAGCATCAGTTATTTTTAGAGGAACAGCTCAAGGTGCTTTAGCTTTTTACGTTTCTTTAGAGAAATCAACCTCTATAATTGTTTTGGGACTCATTTGGGAGTTTATCGGGTTATTTGGTGTTTTTTATTTTACCGTAATTTGTATTTTAGCAGGTACGTTTGTCCTTTGGTTTATCAACAATACTCGACAAAATAGATATCTCCATAAATTGGTTGAATAGCTATTTCTTCAATTCATGACATCTTGTAGGCTTCTTGTATATACATAAAAAGTAAAAAAACGTTAGATGATTTCTTTTTTTTCATTCTAATGTTTGAGTTAGGCAAAACCAATAAAGTGATTTCATCTAATCATTATATTTTTCTTCTAAACTTTTAAATCTTCGTACAGTAAACATAAAAATTGCTAAGGCGATAAGATAAATCACAGAGGTAAAAATGAAAGCGACATTATAACTGTAATCATCAATTAATGCTCCTGAAATAGGTGAAAACATACTCCATCCAATCCAACGAACTGTAGAGGTGGTTGCTGCTCCTGTTGCTCTAACACGTGTCTCAATGAATGTTAACATTCGAGATTGAGCAATAGGGGCGTTCATATTGGCAAAAGTTCCTCTGAATATAAAAAATAATGAAGCAACTAGTAAATCATTGGTAAATAATAATCCTATCAAACAGAAAACAGACAATGACATTGTTATAGTATATACGCGCAGATCTCCAAACCATTTAGATAAAATGGGAGGTAATTGTGTGGCTACTCCCATAAAGATATTCATAATAAAAACCAATATAGACAATTCTCCTGGAGTAGCATCCAAACTCTTCAAATAAGGAGTTAAATATGGAAGGCTAGATCCAGCACCAGCACCAGACAAAAATTCTGAAAATATCAATAAGAATAAGGGGAGTGCAACGATTGGAGCAAAAAGAATTTGAAACTGATTTCTAATCGGGACAGGCCTTAAGTTATTTGATATATCTTCTGGATTATGCATAGATTCATTATGGTTGGCAAGAAATAATAATAACACAAAAATCAAGCTTCCTCCTATTAGTAAATACGTCGCTAAAGGAAATATACTTGCTAAATTTTCTGGAGTATACTGCAAGTTTTCTGGAATAACCCTATTTTCAAACCAAATAGTCGAAATCAACGCTCCAAACGCCGTAGGGATCATCCAAGTGGCAAAATATAAGCTAAAAGCGGTGATTCTTTTCGTACCCTTATTTTCAGCTATTAATGCAGTTCCTGGACCGCTGAAAATTGCACTTACAAAACCAGCTGACAAATATAACCAATAAATGGCATCTTTTCCTTCTATAATAGTAAGGGCTAATCCACCATATATTAAACCAATAGATGACAGGTATAAAAAACGTTTAAGTCCGAATCGAGAAGCAAATAGCGCTAGAGGAAGAGATGCTATCGAAATAACTAGAAATCGAGCGCTTAAAATTGTTCCTATTTCTTGAGAACTAGCCCCCAAGACTTCTAGATAAGGAGCTACGGTAGGTTCAAGCATACCAGTTGCAAGGTTGCTAATACTAGCACCAAAGACTAAAACATAAGTGATTTTTGTTAAATTAAAAATATCTGCCTTCATATATGTCGAAGAATGTTAAATTATTAATGGTTAAAAGGATATTCGATGAAAATTCTATAAGTCTTTAAGAAATCCTATAGATTTAATATTTCAATGAGAGAATATGATTTTTATTAGATTGAACTAAAAATTATTTTTTATCATCGAAATTTATTCAAATAAAATCAAAAAAAAAACTTCTTCGGGAGTTATTCGAATAATGAACTCAATTGATAAAGAATCCTTGTTTTTTGGTATAAATAATGTAGAAATTGAGCACGCTAGATTAATTACAGTTGGAATACCATGGGATCATTCATCTTCATACAGGAAAGGAAGTTCTGAAGCTCCGAATTATATACGACAAGCAACCACTAGTTCTCTTTATAACCCATTTTCAGAGAAAAATACTGATTTAAAAGAACAATTTCAACTATATGATTATGGAAACATAAATAATGAGAATGCTAATCCTTTATTGTACCAAAAAGCTGTATTAAGTGCAATAAATGAAATTTATTCTAAAAATAGGACTTGCTATTTTCTTTTCCTTGGTGGGGATCACCTCTCAACATATTTCTCTTTCTCTTCTCTAGTTGAATCTGGTTTTTATAGTACGGAAAATTCAGGGATTATTTACCTTGATGCGCATCCAGATTTATACGATATTTATGAGGGAAATAAATTTTCACACGCCTGTGTATTAAGGCGTATCATAGATGAAACAAATATAAATCCTAGTAATATTGTTCAAGTAGGTATTCGTGCAGTAACTCCCGAACAAGTTGAATACGCTCATAATAATGGAATTAAGATGGTATCTAGAAAAGAATTTCAATCAAGTGGTCCTGAAGGAACTGCGAAGGTAATCAGAGGAATATTTGACAAAAATATAGATAAAATATATTTATCTGTAGATATGGATGTTCTAGATCCATCTTTTGCACCTGGGGTAGGTAATCCAGAACCAGGGGGATTAATAACAACAGAGGTTATTGATTTTATCCATAACATTTCTAAATTACCTCTACATTCGTTTGATATAGTGGAATGTTGTCCTAAATACGATCATTCACATGTTACAGCTTTTATTGCTGCAAAAACAATTAAAGAGACTTTAAGTATCATGATTTAAAGGATGGTAATCAAGTTAAATTTTATATACATTGAGGCGTAATTGACTTAAAATTAGGATAAAATTAAATGAAATATATAGAATATTAAAATTTGGAAAAAAGAACAAATGACTTCTGAAGAGCTCATTAATCAAAATTTTACCATTCATATAGAATCAGTTGAAAATGAGATACAATATTCAATTTTTACTTCGATTGTAGATTTTTCTGATGAAATACAACTTAAAATGCATAAAGTAAGTTTATTTATAAATAAGAGCCCAAAAATTAAAGAGTTTCTTGATCTTCTTGGACTCCTTATGAAATTCTTGAACACCTCAAACTGCTTTCCCGAAGTGATCAGCAAACAATTAAATGAGTTTACTCAACAATTAGAATCCGACTTAGCATCTAGAGGAGAAAAATTGATAAGTACTGGGATATTCACAAGGTTTCCTTCAGAAAAAAGAAAAAATCTTTCAAAATATTTTCCAGATTCACTCTCTGATCCTTTGGATGAATATTTAATTAAAAATAATAATACGATTATGAATTTTTTATTTTCCCTAAAAGAGGATCTAAAAAATAGTATTGATTCAATTATTGGAGAATTGAAAGCTATTAATGATGAAGTAAATAAAGTAACTAAATTGATTGACGAGTTATCAGCAGATTTAACTCTCAAATTGTTAACAGATTCACTAAATTGTTGGAAAGAAGATATACTTGATCTTGAGAATTATTGGAAACGTAAATTATATTCTTGTGAATCAAAATTATCTGAAAAGCTAGAGCGCCTTAATTCTGAACTTAGTAGGATTATTAAGATAGTAATCATATGTTTAAAGGAATGATTCTGAATTGTTAATAATACAACTATTTCGATTGTTAATCTAGCTATTTAATGGGGGAATCTTATGATAAAAATAGATCATTTGCCTTTACCCTCACTGATTACTTCTAAATTTCCTCCATGTGATTCAACAATGAATTTTGCTAAATATAATCACATAAGAGTTCCTTTAATGAAAATCTTCAATATTATATCAATTATTTCAGATTCTAATTTCTTTATTGCATCTTGAACGGAATTAGAAGTGATAACATTGAATAAATTGATTTTCTAAATAAACCTTGGTAAGTGCTAGATAGCTAGTTTCATCATCAACACAAAGAATAGAGACGCTATCATCTAATTTTTCAGAAAAACCAGAAAGTTCTTTCAACTTGTATTCTCAGGTAACAAGGAACAATCTTTATTAAATAATAGGTCGAAATTATCTTAAGCTCTACACCTTGCTTACCTTTAATCAGAAATCAAAGCAAGGAAAATGTGAACAAAAAATAATCTCATATGAACCTCCGAATAAAGAATGTTAAAACAACACTAGGTGAATAGAAACACTAAAATAACTGAGATATTACATTTTATGAAGATTAAAACAATCAAAATGCGATAGGATGTATTTTCATGCAAAAACAATTATTTGTATTATTCAACTTCAATAAGGGAATTTTTACTCATATATTGCTAAATGTATTTGATTTGACTGAAAAAGGATATGAAGTGGGTGTTTTATTTGAGAGTGAGGCCTGTAGACTTATCAGTGAATATGAAACAAGCAGTAATGAGAAATGGGAACGATTAAAGAGTAAAAACTTAATTGCAGCGGTTTGTGAAGTTTGTGCGAAGGCTAAGAATTCTTTAGACTCTGCTAAACGACAAAATTTACCCATTGACGGTTCCATGTATGGCCATCCAGCTCTTGAGAAGTGGATTAAAGATAGATATCAGATTATGTTGATTTAAATTGCGTTTCAGATTTTTAACCGCTGAATATAATCTTTAATATATTATATCTGAGTAACAATCCTCTGGATAGAAATTATTTTCATCTTTATCGTGATTAGGATACCATACTTGAGCGAAAAATGGATTTTTCCTTGCTATTACATCATAATTCCACGGAGGAGCCAAACATTCAGGACACCAATGTCCTGCTTTGAGAATTGTATATGGTTTTGCTTTGAATTCATGATTGAAAGCACACTTCCATTCAAGAGTTGCATAAAGATCATCATCCCACTCTGATGAAAGGCATTCACCCCCACGGAATTTAGCAGCATTTTTGAGATCTTCTAGGCTCAAATGCTCCTTTAATTCATCATAACCATGATCAAGACGAGGCCACTCTATTTTATTAAAATTTAGTTCAGGCATATTTGTTCCCCAATCAGGTATTGATTCATAAGTTTCATAATCCTTATAGAAAGCACTGATCCTCATATTATTTTTATTCTCATACCAATAAAGTGTTCCGTTTTTATTTGAAGCTAGCTGTTTCATCCTACTATAAGTGGCTTTTTCTACTCGATTTCTAATAAAAAAAACTTTCTTGCATAACTTAGCTAGAATTTTCAAAGTAAATGGCCTCGCATCAGCCAGTTTTTGATAATATTCCTCCAAAGAATGCCCCCAATTATGAATATACTCATTCAAAACGTTGCTATCCTCATATAATTGCATATGGAAGTTCCTAAGTGCAAACCATTTTCGTTCAGCAACCTTTTCTAGTCTTAACCCATTTATTTCCATTACTCTTTGAAGTAAATGATAGTATGTCGTTCTACAAGAAGGTCCACCAGCCATGTTATACACTCTACGCCAGAAATTAGATTCATCAGGTACATCAAGACAATTTATCAGACCCCGACCAGCATCTTCCTTCAAGTTATTCTCCATAAAAGTCGCAATAGGTTGATGAAACATAATAGAATCCTCCATATCATCAGTAGTCATTATGAAGGTCTGTCTTAATGAAACCCAATTCTTTATATTAGATTCCAGTACAGCTCTTTCACCTCTGATCTTTGTAACAGCATAATAGTCAAAAATTGATGGTTTAAGAGGATCACCAACTCGACCCCAATGAATAGGTTGTAATCTATCCCCAGTTTCAGCAACAGTCCCAGTATAAATAAATTTGATTGTATGAGCACCATTTGGTTGAGCTTCAATAGCTTTAATAATATGTTCAATTGCGGTTGTATTCACTGCTTTTGCCATTTCAGGATTATGATCTGCTGCAGGACTGATAAAAGCCATTGGGCATAAACACCAATCAATACCATCACAGGCTTCTAGAACATCTTCATAATTTGTAGCATCTCCCCATACAATCTTTAAACCATTATTTTCAACAATCCCTCTACCAGGTATTGATTTAATATTACAGCGTTTCTCATATTCTAAAAATAGTTTCTTATTTTTTTTACTAGGACGTTGTAAAAGTACAATATCAAATTCGTCTCGTCTTTTCCATAAATTCTGGAAAGCTTCGAAACCCATTGATCCTGATGCACCAATTAAGAATACTTTTGGTTTTTTCATAATAAATCATCTTAAGTTAAGAGCTATAGTTAACTAGAACATGCTCCATTAACCATTTCAACCAGATTGAAATAGAGATCCTCTAATTTGAAAACAATAACGAGCTATTACGATAATGCAGCGATATTAGAATTGTTTGCCAGAATCATCATATTTGATCTTGATTCTGCAAATAAAAAATAGAGAAGAAGCTATTTAGCTAATTCTTCCTCTTTAATAACTCTACGTAATACCTTTCCTATTGTGGATAAAGGCAATTCCTCACGAAATTCGACCTTTCTAGGTCTTTTATACCCTGCCATCCGATCTTTACACCATTCAATAATTTCAGCTTCTGTTGCTGATTCACCATCCTTCAATACAAGATATGCAGCTACATATTCATCATTGGGATCATTTTCTTTAGGGAGTCCAATCACGGCTGCAAGTTTAACCTTAGGATGACCATATAAAATATCTTCAATCTCTCTGGGGTATGCCTTAAGTCCGCCAACAATAACCATATCTTTCTTCCTATCCGTAATCACTGTATAGCCCTCTTCATCTAGATGTCCGATATCTCCTGTTAGGAAGTATTTTCTTCCTTCTATTTCCCGAAATACTGCTGCAGTAGCTTCTGGTTTATTCCAGTAACCCTTCATTACTTGTGGGCCAGATAAGGCTATTTCTCCATCTTCTCCTATTGGCATTTCTTTCGTTCCAGTTTCTAAATCAACAATTCTCACATAAGTATCTGAGATAGGAAAACCAACTGTACCAAATTTCCTTTCTTCTTTATTCGTCGGATTTAGATGTGTACATGGGGAGGTTTCTGAAAGGCCATACGCTTCAAAAATGGTTGCACCAGTAATCCTTTCGAAATTTTTAGCTAATTCTGGTGCTAATGGAGCCGCTGCACATCCACAACCCCGAAGAGATGTCAAGTCGTATTTATCTGGATTAGCGGAATATATAGATAAAATTGCAGAATAGATTGTTGGAACCGCATGAAGAATTGTTACTTTATGGTTTTGAATCGCTTCAAGTACAACTGAAAGAGGAGGGTTTCCTTCTCTTGGATTAATTATAGGGATAACTTTAGCTGCTTTAAAAGCCCCACCAATCATTGTTATAGTTAAACCAAAAGAATGATACCAAGGGAGGGCCCCAATGAAAACCTCCTCACCATAGCGTAGCTTGTATGGTTCACTTCCATCGTCAGGATGAAGCCAAATATATTCCTCAAGCTGAAGAATATTGCAATAGATATTTCTGTGCGTTAACATAACACCTTTAGGTAACCCAGTTGTCCCACCTGTATAAATAAGCATTGCTAAATCTTCTTCTGAATTGATTTCTATACCTTCTGGCTTTTTTGGCTCATAAGAAGCAATTATATCTTTATAAAAAGTAGTTATCTCGTCTTTATAATATGGGCTTTTTGGAATTTTACCTAATAAGGCTCCAATAATACCCGTGATTTTTGGAAGAAAATCTTTAACACTGCAAACTACTACATGTTTCACCTTAGATCCTTTTATTGCTTTATACGTGGTAGGAGTAAAATTTTCATGGTCCAAAACAAATACTACAACTGCTTCTGAATCTTTAAGTTGATACCTTAATTCATCTTCAGTGTATGTAGGATTACAAGTAACTGCAACAGCTCCTGCCTTTAGAATCCCAAAAAAAATGATTGGATAGTGTGGAAGATTCGGTAAGAAGATTGCTACTTTTTCTCCTTTTTTCACTCCAATATTTACAAGAAAATTTGCTATACGATCTGCAGCGGCATTAGTTTCGGCGTAAGTGGTAGTAGTTCCTTTAAATATCGTATAAGGTAATTCACCGCTTTTCTCGGCAGAATTTTCAAGTATTTTATAAAGAGGCTCATTAGGATAAGGTTCGATAGATTTCTTGACATTTTTCGGCCAATTATATTTGTGCCAAATTTGTTCTTCCATTTTCTTTCATCTCTGTTTTATTTTAAAACAATATCGCATTTTTTAGGTATTTCTATAACTTTTACCTTCAAAATTTAAATATTTTTCAAATACAAGCGCAACTAGTGGACATTTAAATACTCTGGTGATCTTTTCACAATTATTTCGTGGTAATTAAGGATTCTTAAACCAGAATTATCGAGTTTAATAATTTATTTGCCAATAATAACAGTCATATAACATTGGATTTGAATAACCTAGTTTCAATGCGAGCATTAGTGAGCTTTCATTACAAGCATCCCAACATGGTGTGATTTTTCTCAATAAACAATATTCAATAAGTTTAGCACATACAACAAAAGCAAATCCTTTCCGTCTATACTTTTTAAGAGTAATAACTTGAACCTCCAATTTATCCTTAAAAGGAAGAAAACATGTGGCAAAAGAGGCTAGATCATCACCTTTCTTAATACAATATCCAACTCCTTTATTCATAAATTCTGCGGGGCTTCCAAAGTAAAGAGAAAAATAATTAGAAATATTCTGGTTGATAAATTCGACTGTTTTTAGATCAATCTCCTTTATGATAAACCCATTTGGCAAACTTTTCTTAGATATCTTCTGAATTGAATATAAGTCTAGCTTTGAATGATCAAGCTTATTCCTTTTATATGATTGAAGTTTATCTCCCCAATATTGCTTGATCTTTATTTCCCACGATTTATTTGGAATAAAAAACTGATGATGTTTGTTAACTTTGGCAAACAATTTATCAATACATGGATTTTCTGGATTTCCAGCAAAAAAATGAATATATGGAATTGAATATTTCAAAACATCAGGATCTTCCTTTCTATCAACCCATAATTCAATATCTAGAAGAAACCTCATCGAATCAATGAGATTTATACCATGTTTATAATCATTAAAATAGGACCTATAAGACAGAATTTCATTAAACGGGATTTGTTTAATCTTAATAACCTCTTTATACGAGTAGAATTGAGAAACAAGAAAGGTACTAAATTAAGCCATCATTGAAAGATTATACGAATGAGGCAATTCTTGCATATATCTTGCTTGATCTCCACCAAATCCAATCCAACCAATCTGCGAATTGATCAATTATAGGTACGCCCATTCTTTCTATAATTAATGCAAATAATATTGTCCCGAAAAATCCAATCACTTTACTAGAGACATCATGAGCCCAGTAAAACGCCGTATTTGGATCCATATTAAATTGAATCACAAGAAATTGAACACATAGTAAATGAAAAGAAATTCGTAAAGCATTTGTAATAAAGAGAGTCAAAATAATTACAATACTTGCTGAAATTTTATTTTTCCATTGTGCGTTAGTGACAAGAATAACACCAACCAAAAGACCACCAGCTTGCATTCCAGTACAAGCTTTTACAATCCAATAGTCACCATTAGAAGCTGGAATATTGATCCCTGGAGTTAATACGGTTGCTTCAAGAAAAGGAAATGAACCACCTCTCATAAAATCTGGTACAACACGTGTAATTTCCTCAGGCATGAGAAAATGTTCGACTCCAAATATATTCAAAACAAAACTAACAATATCTCTGGTTGGAATTTCCCAAAAAACCCAATCAGGAACTGTGTAAAGAAGAAATGTTATAATGGAGGCAACTGCTAAGGTTATGATCATAAGTTTATCATTATGATAAGATTTGGGTTGATTTTTACTATCGGTCTTACTAGACGAAACTGTAGCTGAACTGTCACCTGTCATCTGAATTCCCTTTGAATGAATAAGGATATTCTTATTTATTCCTTATTTCAAGCATGATCTATAAGCATTGATAATTCTATTTGTTATAAAATTTATTATATGAGCAACAAACTATTATGGAAAAAAAGCTAAATTATCTAAAAGCATAAATGGATATTATAAAAAAGAAAGAAAAAAGGATTAATCGATTTTTCTCTTACTTCGCATTAAAAATAGAGGGATAAGAGCTAAAACAACTGAAACAATCTCAAAACCAAACGTTGCCTCTACATCCTCCTCTTCAGCCACGGTCCAGATACTAAAATGAGTTGTATTGCAGTTGAGTGTATCTCCTTCTATCCATTGGTTTTTTGGGGCTTCCCATTCGTCAGAAGATTCATTGTAAAACATAAATTTTAATTTATTCATATTTTTCACACCTAACTGGTTTTTTATTTGATTCGTGAAAGTAAATGAAAAATTCGCTTGTACTTGGATAGAAGAATCATTCAATTCAATGGACATTGTTTGTGTACGAATTTGGTGTCTAGCGCGAGTCATTTGATGAATAGGGGTTTCGTATTCAGTAATTGTGACATTAGCACCTTTATTAAGCTTCATTTGAATACTAAAACCAAATTGAGTTTTGATTTGGTAATTATTTCCTCCGCTAACTGCAAACGCTGAACCGTTTTGAGCGTTGAATGGAGTACCAGGAGTTGGATTCTTATTTAAAGGTTCGTCAGCTTCAGCTAAAATTGTCCAAACAGAGAAATGGGTTGTATTACAGAAAACTGCAGCACCTTTTGGCGTTATTTCCACCCAATTATGTATTGCGTATTGCCATTGATTATCTACTTCATTAAACCAGGCCCAACGAAACGTGGAAACATTTCCAAGACCAATCAACTCCTGATTTGTGTAATTACGGAACATTGTGGCGTTCATCGTAACTGTACCATTTAAATGGATATGCATGTAAGTGCTAACAGCCCGAGTTCTATTTAAAAGAGGACCAACTGGATTTATCTCGGATTCATTAATACATAATTGAACGCATTCGTTGACGCGAAGCCGAATTTGATTGCCTTCTTGAGTTCGAATTTGGCTTCTATTCCCCGCTGTAATATTAATCCGTTCTCCATTTCCAGCAGAAATCCATGGTTCTGTTGGAGGATCACTATTACCTTCAAAATTTTTAGTTATTTCTGTATACGCTGTCATAGGTTGAAATAAGATTAATCCTGAAAGTATAAAAACAGAAAAGAATAAAATTTTCGTTTTTTTAGTCACTCACATCACCTTTTCTTTGAATATTAATCATCGAAGTTCGTATTAAGTCTGGGATCAGAATGTTTAATATATTTCAGGAACACTTTTTTGGAGTGTTGATAACAAATAATGAATTAATAAAACCCATTCAGTAAGAAAAAATCAATTTATTTTAAGACGACGATTAATAGCTCTTATTAAAAGGGATTTTTTTCCTAAGTTTAGGTAGTACCGATTATTTTCCACTCGTAATAAACCTAAAGTTTGGTATTTCTTACAATGATAGCGAACAGATTCTTTTGATACACCCAAATATTCCGTTAAACTTGATAAATCCCAAGATATAATTTCTTTACTAAATGCTCTGGCTATACGGAATCCTAATCCCGATTTCATTGCAAAATAAAACTCTATTAACTCATATTCAGGTGGAAAGTTTCTTAGATAATAAATTTCATATTGTCCCACCGCTTGTCTTTGAATTATTCTAAAATCCTCCAAAACTTGTAGATGCCATTTAAGGCTTGATGTGCCAATCCCTAATTCGCGTTTTAATTCCCTGAAATGTAAGAACTCACGATTTTCAAGATTTTCAATAATATCTCTTCGTATTTCATTCTCAAAAACATTGTAAGTGTTTATCCGTCTGATATAAGGGGGGTAAATTACTTTTCCGAGTAATAGGATCGGGGTTACGAGAAGAGAGGATAACCAACTAGAATCAGGTGGAATTTGATCTCTTAAACGAAATTGCCTCCATCTATTGATAGCATAAATAAAAGCAAGCGCTAAAGTTGTTACAGTAATCAAGATTGTAGTTATTTGAATTATTTCTTCATTTATTTTCAGAGGGAGAAATGGAAGGTCGATCAGTAAGTTATCATCAAGATTTGATTTATTTTGATTATTAACTAAATTTCTAGCAGTAAAAATTATAGAGGTTAATAATTCAAAAAAAGAAGTATTATTTGTATTTACAAGAGTTATTGGAGCTGCTATCACAAATCCTGAACCTTTTCGAAAAGCATTCATCGTTGATTTACCAATAGGGGTATTTTCGCTTGTTATTACACGATAAGATTCTTCTAAAGGCGATGTGATCCCGATTTTAGCCTGAATAGTGATATTTGAGCGTAATCCAAATTGAAATGGAGATTGAGTGAATGTGTCATTATAGACCGTAAATGTAATTTCTTCCGTTGAATTTCCTACAGGCCATATTTTTTGGCCCATACTTACAGATAATCCGAGTAAATCAATAAAATTATCAGTGAATTGCCAAATATGGGATGATATTATAGAAAAGATTCCACCTGATTCAATAAAGCCTGCTATCTGATTAACCATAGATTCTTCGAATGGAATTGAAACATGACCAAGAATTAGAATTATAGAAGAATAGGAATGTAGGTAATCTTCCTGTGAAAACAGATGATTCAAGTTATCAGACGTTTTAATGTCAACTAACTCAGTAGTCAAGTTAAAACTACTATTTAAATAGAGACCTAGTTCAGAATCAGTGGAACTTTCTGTTAAAACTAGCATTTTTTCATTAGATTTTTCCAAATCAGGTAATGAAGCCATTTCTTGAATTTCGATAAAGACTAAAAGAAAAAGAAGAATTATGGATGCCTTTCTTCCTGATAATGTTTGTATGAATTTAAAAGGCACATTACTAACTCCAAATTCAAGAACTTTCGTTTGTAAAAATTCCTTGTTCTTCGTCATTTAATTTTTTATTGGAACACTTTTTTGGTGAAATTTCATCAGAATTCAAAACATGAAATAAAATACATAAAAATTCAAATTATAACTAAATAGAAGAATTCTATTCAGAAGTTAATTGTAATCTAATAAGAAGCTTTCTTTAACATACAGTGAAATCCTAAACTACTGTGAAATTTAGAATCTAATACCAGAGTATTGAGAAATTTCTGCCTTTACTTGCTGAGGACTCTTGAATAAGATGGATTTTAATCCTATTTGTGATGCAGAAATAATATTTTCTTCTCTGTCATCAATGAAGATTATTTCTTCTGCTTTTAATCCAAGACGGTTAACTAATAACCAATAAATTTCTTTTTCCGGTTTTCTTACACCCTCTAAACAAGAAAAGACGAGTACATCAAATATGGAATAATCTTTCTCCTTTAAAACTTCTACTACTGGCATCTCGGTATTTGATAATATACCAAGTTTTAATCCCTTTTGTTTTAGCTCTAATACTAATGAAAACATTTCCTTTTTTGGAAAATATGCAAATTCAATAGCTTTTCTCCAGATTGAATCATAAGTACTTCTTTTCCCTTCATAATCAGAGGAAACTTGGGAAAGTACCTCACTTTCAGAGATTCGCCCTTTTTGGAAATCAGCCATAAGAGGCGATATTCGGGTCACTAGAACCTCTTCAGGTATATCTAAAACAGCAGAAATAAAGGACTTCATTTTTGAAGCTGGGTTATCGAGTAAAACTCCCCCAAGATCAAATACAACTCCTTTTATCATAAATAAAATCTCACAAAATATTTTAAAATTTGATTTTTACTCTTCTTTCATGTTTAACATAATAGACATTTCTGATTTTCCACGATTAGCCCAAAAAATATATGGAATTGCTAAAAAATCATATTCTTCAACAGTTTTCCCTCTAATTATCCAAATTCCATTAAACATCTTATCATTAAACTCCGCTTTAAGTGATGAGGGATCAAAATAGGTCGTAAAAATATCGAAATCTGGATTATCAACATTTTCTAAGCAATAAACTAGTGGTCCTCTTGTTATTGCATATTTACCGAAATCATTCTTCACTTTGGGATGAGATTTCAAGATTTTGATTTTGAATGGAAAATAGATTTCAATTATATCATTAAGTTTCCATTCACGAGTTAATGAGACATATTTAGAACTGAAAGGAGAAAATCCTGAAGCAGTAGCGATTTTTTCTCCATGATTTTGAGATTTGCATTCCTGCTTATCATTATTAATTTTAATTGAATATTCCTCAACCCAACTTGGGATCCTCAAGTTAATTGCAAATAATTGAGGCAAGCCCAATTTAATTTTAATCCGAATTTTTCCATTCCAAGGAAAACCAGATTTTAATTCAATTCTTACTGAAGATTTGAGTGGATCTAGATAGAAATTTGCAATATTTCCAATATATTGATGAATCCAAAGTTCATCACCCCGATAAGAATAGATATATTGACCTAATGAAGCCCAAGTCCGTGATAAATTAGAGGGGCAGCAAGGAATACCAAACCATTCTTTACGAGTCAGTTCTCCTTTTGTAACTAGTGGATTTCGATATAAATAGGATGTACCGTCAATAGCGATTCCAACTGAAGCAGCATTATATAATTGCCATTCAAGGAGATCTGCAAATTTCGCTTTGGGAATTATTAGCAGCATTGAAAAATTCCAGTAAATCGCCCCCAGTGCTGCACATGTTTCACAATAAGCGTATTTGGGGTCTAATTCATAATCTCTGCCAAAACCTTCTATTTCAGGTAAAGAACCAATTCCCCCAGTTACAAACATTCTTTTTTTTACCATATTATCCCAAGCAGCTTCAAGAATTTTAACTAAATGTTCTTTATTTCCTTTTTCATAACAGAACATTGTTGTAGCAGTCATCAAATAGGTTAATCTAACCGCATGTCCTTCAGGAGTGATTTGTTGAGCAATTGGTACATGATTTTGGAGATATTTTCCAGTAAAATAATTAAAGGTCGTGCGAAGTCTAAATCCTGGAGGAAAGGCTATATAGATCAATTCTGGAATCTTAAAATCTTTGTCTTCTTCATGAACTTCTAAATATCTTGCTTTAAGAGATTTAACTTTCTTTTTTCTCCTGTTAGTATAACGTGACTGACGTAGTAATTCTATCCACTTCCCTCTTGTTTGACCTCTCCGTTGAATAAATTTTTCTGCTAATTGCAGATATAAATCATTATTGGTTAATCTATATAATTTTATCAGTGCAATCTCAATCTCTGGATGCCCAGGAAATGCTTTTACATTAGCTTCCATAAACTTTTGCACAATAAGATCAGCGAATTTTATCGCAGCTTTAAATAGGTTTGAATCTCTTTTTATTTCATAATGAGAAATAGCAGCTTCTATCAAATGCCCCGCACAGTATAGCTCATGCTCAATCCAAAGATTTACCCATCTTTTATGAGGGAAATGTAGCTGATTATATGTATAAAGATATCCATCTTTTGTTTGAGTTTTTAGTATTATTCGAATGAATCCGTTGACAATTCGTTCTAAATCAGCCGAGTAACTAGTAGATTGCATTCTATTTGCGGCATCAAGCCATTTATAAGAATCAGAATCAGAAAAGAACCATCCTTCTCTGAAACCCTGTTTCTCGTTTGCAAGTATACGAAAATTGTCAATACATCGAGTTTTTTCAAGCTGCTCCCACTGATAATAAATTGCTACCTCAGAATTCATTTTTAACCTTTGATTCCAGAAAGAATCATTTATTTTAACTTGCTTGATAGGTAATTCTCTAATTTTCGTTATAATGCTATCCTCCTAGCATGAAACTAAATGAACCCCTCCCTACTATATGAAACCATTTTTGATCCTGCTTCTAACCAATCATTAGTACCTTTTTCAAATATTTGTTTTCCTCGTTCATTTGCCTCTTTTATGATTGATTCTTCATTAATGTTAGTGAATTGGTTATCTTTTAAAACAATTGTTCCATTAATAATAACATTATCAACCTCATTGCCTTTAATTGAGTAAATTAAATTCGGAATTATGTTACAAAATGGTTTTTTAATATTTGGAGTCAAATTTATCTTGAGAAGATCTATCATTATCACATCAGCCAGTTTACCAACTTCTAGTGAACCAATTTTATGTGATACTCCTAATACAGAAGCACCATTAATTGTGCCTAATTTCAGTGACTGCCATGCGGGAAGTGCCGTTGGATCTTTTTGGATCACTTTGGTTAATACACTTGCCATTCGCATTTCCTGAAATAAATTATGGTGTCCTGGACCTGGAGCTTGATCTGTTCCAAGAGCACTAATACCACCAAGTTCTAAATAGTGATTAATAGGAGGAACAATACCATCTATCATTGAAATAGAAGAAGGACAACCGACCATGTTCACAGCTCGTTTTACAAGTAATTTACGTTCTTCAGCTGACGTATCATGTAAGTGAGCAGCAATAAGGCTTTTATCGAGTAAGCTTTCATTTTCTAATACAGATATTGTACTTGTATCAATTCCATATCTACCTTTAATCTGAATCCGTTCTCTTTTTCCTTGAGCGACATGCATATGTAATTTAGTATTCTTCTCGGTTGCTTGTCTTTTAACTTCATGTAATAGATCTAATGAAATCATGTCAAGAGCTTGTGGGCCATATAACGAATCAACCATCTCATTGTTTTTATATGTCTCAAATAACTCGTTTGCTCTTTTTAAGTCTGAAATTCCTTTGTCATGATCGAATTCATACAAATCTTTTGGGTTTAAGCGAGACCGATCAATACTAATTTCATTTATTGTTTCAATTGCAACTACTCTAACATTAAATGGGATATATACTTCCTTGATGATACGAGATACATTTTGTGAATATTCTGCAAATGTCGTTGTTCCAGTTCTTACACCTTCTAACACTCCAAGCTTAGATCCTAATACTAAATCTTTAGGTGTTAGATGCTTTACAAAAGGACCCAAGCCTTTGTTCATCCATTCAATTTCAGGTAAGTCTTGCGCTCCTCCTCTTAATAAGGTGAGACCTGAGTGTATATGAGTATTAATTAAGCCAGGGAGCGTAACATGGTTAGTCCCATCAATAATCATGTCATAATTTTTATGATTGCACTCTTTTGTCCTTCCCACAAAGGTTATCTTTTTATCTGAAATACCTATTGCTCCATCTTCGATTATACCCAAACCGTTTCCCCTTAAAGTAATTAAAAAGGTATTAATGATTACGATATCCATAATATTCACTCATAATTGTAAGTAATTTATCTTAAACTTCCACTTATTCTAAGATAATTAATTTTAAGATTATTGATTTGATCTTGTTAAATAAAAGAATATTAATGTTAATCCAGAACCAATTATACTTCCAAAAAATCCGATATCAAACCACCAATTAGTAGGTTCATCCATTAACATTACTATAATGAAAATTATTCCACCGAAAAGGACAATGACCAATGCTATTAACGCTGTTATTAATCCAAACTGCAATTGCTGTTCATCTAGTCTTTTAACTGAAGAACTTAATCCAATATATGATAAATAAGCACAATAAAATAAACAACCTGCAATAATTAAAATAATTGGGAATACAAGAAGATTTTGAAGACTGAAATCAACATATCCCCAAGATTCTACAGCGTTATAGGAATCATAATTGTACCATCCCGCAAAATCAAATAAGACGATTAATATTGCTCCTAGAATACTGGTAATAAGAGATCCGAAATAAAAATGCGAATTATTTTGTTTAGACATGATTTTCACCCTTATTTTGACATTCTTAATAGCAATCCCTTATAGATTTATTTATTGTTAGCTAATTATAGGAGATAGAGAAATATCCTGAAAGCCATCTAAAATTTACCTTAAATAACCTACCATGGAAAAAAAATAAAATAAGATAATTTGAGAAATAACGTTTGAAAGATTTACTAATCTGAAGAAGGAATATTTGCCACAATCATACCATCACTACGGATATCTATTAAATCACGTTGGTATAGGGGTTGAAGCTGATTATCTAAGACAATTGGATCCATTCCAACGCTTTTTGCTAAATGATCTAATTTCATTTCTCCATTCATACTAAGTAAGATAGTGATTGGAGCAAAATTTGATAAAGATAAGACCTTATCAACATAGTCATTCATATTCCTAAGATCAGTTGTTGATTTTTTGAATTCAGCAATTGATTCTTTGTATTGCTCATCTTTTTTATCTTTAATTTCTTTTATTTCCTTCTCTAAATGCTCAATTAGATTTTTATTTTCTGTTATTTCATTGAGATATTCATTTTTCTGATCTGTAAGAACACTTACTTCTGAATCAATTTTTAGTAACTTATCTGAAAGATCTTTGTTTTTCATTTCTAATTCTTTTAATTGAGACTTTAATTGAGTTTTTTCTTCCCCAAATTTTTGTTTGAGATTATTTAATTCATTTTGAAGATTTGTTTTACTTTCTTCTATTCTACTGTTTGTCCTCTCTTCATACTCACGTTTCAGCTCATTTAGTGTTTTTTGATGATTTTCTTCCAACTCTTGATAGCTCAGAGCCCATACAGCCATGGCTTCTTGGCTTGTAGCATCAAGGGACTCATTTATACTTTTAAGTTCACTGTTTAGTCTCGAGATTTCATCATTCTTATCAATTACTAATAGATTAGCTGCTTCATTTTGCTCGTTTAATGTTGTAACTTGTTTTTTGCTATCTTCTACCTGTTCCTGAAGATTCTTAATCATTACCTGGTTATTATTTAATTGTTCAGATAGAGATTCTAGCCGTGATCTTTCTATTGAGAGCTGCTGCTGCAACTCCTCATTAATGCGCGTATGATTCCGATCTAGCTCTTGGATATTAGCTTCCTTTTCTCTAAGTTGTCTTTGAAGGGATTGCTTATTCTCATTCAACTGGTTAATTTCTGTTGAAAGACTTTCAATCTTTCTTTGAAGCTGATTCACTAATTCCTCGTCTTTATGTTCTTCTTTAATGATTATTCGTTCATCTCTTATTAGTATATTTTTTATCCACTTCAATGATTTAAGAGTAATTTGAGTTAATTGATTTTCAACAGTTCTTTTAGCTTCCTTATCAAACGACTTCAACAAATTTTCGACATACTCACGATCTTCTCGTCTTTTCAATATATTGGATTGCTTCATATTAGTCTTAAATGAAGAAACTGCTACTCCTAACGATTGCATCGCGAGTTTACGATCTTTTGCTAAATCTTGAATGAATTCCAAGCCATATTTTTGGAGTTCACCACTTTCTGAAGTTGAAGACACATGTTTTTCCTCAAACAATATATTTCGACTTTTTAATGTAAATTGATTTTTTAATGTATATTGATATTCAAGGAATACATTTTTCCATGTACAAATTATGAATGACCTTTCGAATTTAAAATTGATAAATCAACTTATATTTTAAAATTTTTAAGTAAATTGACAGAATTGAACTGTAAATGTTTCAATCAGATCATTTTTTTATTTATTAGGTTATTCATTGTGATTTCTAAATCCAAATTTAAAGAAACAGAGATAGTAGTTAATAATTCCTTGAAAAAGCATTCTATCTCCTTCTTATTACAAAAATAGCACAAATTACAATTTAGAAAGTAATGGTTTTCATAACGTTCAATATGTTCTCCATCAAGCAGAACGAGTATATTATCGATCTCCTTTAACGCAAATTCCTTATTCTGTGATAAAGCATGAGTTAAATGATCTTGATTTCTCTCTAGAATCTTTTTCCCTACTTTAGACCCTAATAGTTCAATATTCATTTCTAAAATGTCCTCTTCCAATACCAATCCAGTATCATTTAAGAATTTAAGAAGATCGAGCTTTCTGGTAAATGTAGAAATGATTTGATCAGCATCATCGTTGAAACTATCGAACACAGCTAGATTGATTATTTCCCTCTGCCATTGTATTTCTGGAAATCTATTAAAAAAGGTTTCTTGGAGCTGATTGAAATTATCTTCACATTTTTTTACCAAATTAGGACTAATAGAAGAGTCGATAAAGAGAACGAATAAAAGAAGTTCTTTTTTCTTAAAAAATAGTTGTACTTTTTCCATTCTGAGGAAATCAATCGAATCTTTTTCTGTTTCAGTAGCGAAATTATATAGAGCAGAAATTAGTCCTGAACGAAGGATAATATCTGTAGATTCCCCATGATGTTGATATTTTCGATGATAAACAACAGTTCCGTATTCATGGATACATAGGAACTCGCGGATTAGCACGAAAAGAACCTCGCTTTTATTTCAACCAAAGGTTTATCTTACAAAAAGGTTGACTAAACGCTTTTGAAAAAACGAAATGTCCTCTAGATCAGGAAAGAATGAAGTAAAATTCACGAAAAAGTGAAAAATCGATAGAAACATAAGGATGAGATTTTTTTGAATTTTTCCATATTCGCAATATCAATCTAGTTATAGATTCCTAGATTATATTCATTATTCATCCATTAACACCAAATTTTCTTTCAACCATTAGATTTATTTCCATTGATTTATATAATACCATATTAAAAGAAAGAATGATTATCATTAGTATTATTTGACGTTTTTTATGGTTCATCTACGGTTTGGTATGCAAGAATGGCAGTATCTTGGATCAGTATTGTTGGAATAGCCATTTTCTTAATAGAAATCATAATAATTGCTATATTAGTTATCTCAACTGGTAGAAGGTGGAAAGATAACAGAATAACTGCAATTGGTATACTTTTTAGCCTTCATATGATTTTTTTAATCTTTTTGATAACAGAAATGATATTTCTTATATTCAATTTTAGTGACCCTGTAAGATTTTACCTACAAGAGCGAAATCTACTTGTATCACTATTCCCATTTTTTGGCGGAATTTCAGCAGGTTTTTATTTAATTTTTATAGATTATTTTTTGAATGAAAGAATATCACCAGGCCATACTTTAATATATGGGTTTTTTCTAGGAGCATTTATTTTGAACATTATGTTTAAAATAATGTTTCCTGAAATAATATCATTCTCTCCCCATAATTTCATCAGTTGGTTTCAATATAATTCTACTCTTATAACTTTAGTTTTAAGCTTTCTAGTCACTACTAATTTTCCCGCATCCTATTTTGTGGTTTATGTTGTAATAGTTACTTTTTTCAATTTATCAAAGATAAAAGGAAACACTTCTGATGTTCAAAAAAGACAGATAACATTTTTGCAGATGACTGTTTTATCATATTATGGTTTTACAACAATGATAGTTGTAGTAGGTTATGTTTTTAGTAATTTTTTTACACCTGATATCACAGTGTTTTTAAGGCATCTAGCCCCCCATTTAGGGGTAATAATAGGGAGTATATTGATTTTTACGTCATATATTAGATCTCCAGCTGGTTTTCTCCAATTTCATCGTATTGAAAAATTAATGGTGGTAAGTCATGCTGGTTTACCTTTATTTTCTTATGATTTCCAACATATAAGAAAAACTAAAAACCAAGATGAGTTACTTTCTGGTGGAGTATATGCTATATTGAGCTTATTCTCAGAGATGATAGAAACCAAAAATATTACTAAAATACAATTTCAAGATAAAATCATTGCTCTTTCTTATCAAGAATCTTTCATTGTGATTTTATTAGCTGATGATATCACGAATTTCTTAAGGAACGCATTAGACTCATTTAGTAGAATGTTTGCTTTAAAATATGGTTTAAATGAATTACAAGACTTATCTATCGTCTCAAAAAGCGTTTTTGAAGATGCAAGACATTTAATAAGATTAGCATTCAGCTTTGAATGAAAGGAGCTTTTATTAATTGTTTTTCAAATCTAATCTTCGAGAAACACTTCTCTATGGGTTTTAGCAGACAAGTGCGCTGCTATGGCTAATTGTTGTATTTTTCTAGCTTCTAGAGGATCTACTTCAGGTTTAGTATCATTAATAATAGCATTGATGAAATTGTTTACAGCATTAGTAGAAAGTGAATATATGCAAATTTTAGAACGCATAGGAAAAATAAAAAATTAGGAAATTACCTCTTTGAGTAATTGAATATTAAGCGTGCAATACTTAAAAGTGGTATAATCCATGAAACGTTAAATAAACAGGAGATAATGAAAGATTAAGAGTTTTCCAATCAAGGAATAAGCCATTTACCTCCTTTATAAATTATATCACCATCAAGAAGAATTTTAGCCTCTGAATCTTTCATATCTTTTAATAGATCCCAATGTATTGCGCTTTCATTCTTAGACCCGGTTTCAGGATATCCAGAACCTAGAGCTAAATGAATAGTACCCCCCATTTTTTCATCGAATAGCATATTCTTTGTAAATTGCTGAATCCCATAATTTGTTCCCACAGCTAATTCGCCTAATATGTCTGCATTGGGAATTTCAAGTATTTCAGCTAATAGTGCATTTCCTTTCGCAGCACTATAGTCTACAACTTTACCATCTTTAAAAGTTAATCGTACATCTTCGATTTCTTGACCTTGATATATTCCAGGGTAAGAAAATCTAACCGTTCCATTTACATTTTCTTCATTAGGAGCTGTAAAAACTTCTCCATCAGGAAGATTCTCATGACCACACGAGTTTTTCCAAATTCGGTCATTAATACTGAGAAGTAAATCAGTGTCTTCTCCAATAATCTGCATCTCTGACCCTTCATTCAAAATCTCAACGATTTTATCCTGATTTAGCTCCATCTCCTTCCAAAATGTAACAGGATCATCTCTGTATAGACTCAAAGCATTATATGCAAACTCCCAATATTCTTCTAATCCCATATTAGCCTCCTGTGCAAAAGCATTACATGGATAAGGAGATAAATTCCAAAGTAATTCTTTTTTAGCTGCCCTTTCAAGATAAATTTTGTTTAATTCAGTTTTTGCTTTAGCGACAATCGCTTTTTTCTCAGGTAACACATTTGTTAATGATTTAGTGTTAAATGAAGAATAAATAGCAATCATTTTATCAATTTGCTTCCAGGTTTCAATATAAAGGGGATCAACAAATTTCAGTTGATCATCAGAGGAATACTTGAAAAATAGCTCTTCCTGGCCGTTGAAGAAGAAGTTTATTCTAACTATATTCCCTCCTGCAATAAGTACTTCACGATAAATTTCCTTCGTTAGGTCTTCAGCATTCGTTGAGGTGCTAATTAAAACTTTATCACCTGGTTGAACATTAACGGAATAGCTTACAATAAGTTTAGCTAATTTTTGTGAATAATTGGCATACATTAAAAATCACATCAAATTCGGTAAATTAAACACTCTAGAATGTGTTTAATTCACATAATCTATCCTTGTACTTTTAAGTTTCGATCTTATTTTGTCCAAACATAGAATTCATTAAATTAGATTTGAAATAAATGATCTTTATTTTTAAAACAGAGAATAAATGCGTTTTATTTACCACAAAATATATTATAGATTAACTGGTATTGTGTATTTTGGAGCGAAAAGCATGGATTCTAGACATTTAGCAGAATATCATTCATGGGCAGGGCAAAAAACTAGAGAAATTGTAAACTTGTTATCAGATGATGAATTCACGAATAATATAGATGATATCATTGGGAGTGTTAAAGATAAAGCTCTCCACATGGTCGTATCGATTCTTTTCTGCTTTCACAAAATGAAAATTAAATTTGAATACTTAGCAGAGAATCCCCAGAAGACTACTAAGAAAATTTCTACTCTTTCACGAAAAGAATTTATGAAATGTTGGGAACATTCAGATAAACGATTTTCAGATCTTTTCATGGAAGATAGACCAGGTACAGTCACAGTTCTTCGTAAAGATGGGGAAGAATTTTGTATTCAGATTAATGATTTCCTAATGCAATATATTTTTCATTCGATTTATCATCGAGGACAGCTAAATTACTGTTTAAAAGCCTTAGGGAAGCCACGCGCCGATTCTGACTACTTATATTATTTTGAGGAATTAGATTATAAATTAGAATTAATAGAATGAATACCATAATTAAATAGCTATAACCACCAAATTATTGCTAATCCACTACCTATTGAAACTATTATGCTTGAAACATCGGAATCTTCTGATATAAGATGAATGAAATCTTTTAATTCTTCCTTATGACTGATAACATTATCTGCTATTAAAACTGATCCTTTAGATAGGCAACCTCTCTTTTTTAGCAAATTATAATATTCTACATAGTCTTCCTTTTCAGCATCTAGGAAAACGTACTGAAATTTATCATAAGGGCAATTTTCAATATATTTTCTTGCATCTCCTAAAATTGTCTCCACATAATCCTCAACCAGCGCCTTTTGTATATTCTTTTTAGCGAACACATGTTTCTTATGGTCGATATCAATTGAAATCAGTCTTCCTCTACCTATCGTTTTCAAAGCTAATCCATGCCAAATTGCGGAGTACCCGCCCGATGTACCAATTTCTAAGCCAATAAAATCGGAGGAAAATGCTTTTATATATACTGATAAGAATTGGTATAAGAATTCACCAGTTTCACGAGGAATTTGTCGTAGTCGAACAGAACGATCGACTTCATCATCTCTCTCTTTCCGATCTTGTTCTTCAAGTTCATTTAATACAGCTTGAACAGTTGAATTCAATAATTTAAATGGTTGCAACATTCCCATTCCATTGTGTGAGATTTATAATAGGAGAAGTCTGTGAGATATAAAACTCTTACAAAAGCGGTTTATTGTGCAAATAAGAGTTGAAAATACCTGAATTGGGTATTCCCCTCTTAAAACTAGAGGAGAAATGAGTATTATTCTATAATAAAATATTTTTCACTATTTTAATAAAATACATTCACCACATAGGAGTGAAAAGAAGAGAAAAAATGCTAAAAGTAGACTCAAACCTATTATTGTATCACTAATTAATACAAACATGAATCCAATTGTTCGCAATCTATTCTCTTGATAATCAGACATTCGATTACCTCTGCCAATTGTAATCGAACTTTATTGCTTAAATATCTTCTCTGCTTAATATTTGAATACAAAATAATCTATTTTGATCGAACAGACAATTATTGAATAAAAACTAATGAAATTAAAATTATATAATAGATATAATTTAAATTGGGGAGATTTCTGAATTATAAAATTTTTTAAGTTGCAAAACTTCTAATTCTTTTCTTGCTTTAAGAGTTCTATACTAAATTATTCTGCTGGTATATATTGTATCTTTTATAATACGCTTATCTATTATATTGATCTTTGTATCTATAGCTCTTGTTTTTAGTAGTTTTGGATTGCATGAATATTTCAGAGAAATTGTTGACCCCCAAAAACTTGATGATTTCAGTTTAGGTTTACGATTACTTTTTTCGATATTCCCAGCAGTTGCATAAT
Source organism: Candidatus Hodarchaeota archaeon (assembly GCA_048886525.1). Lineage (GTDB taxonomy): Archaea > Asgardarchaeota > Heimdallarchaeia > Hodarchaeales > Hodarchaeaceae > Hodarchaeum. The sequence goes on from JBHLKP010000010.1 coordinate 39,356, forward strand.
TATTATTGATTATTATTCTTCGTTATTTTGAATTATATGGAGAAAAATTAAAAATTATTAAAGAAGAATTATATCAAATCCATCGGAGAAAGAAGGGATAGGTATCCATAAGTGTGAATAGGAATGAAATAATCCCTTATTTTCTTTTATCGCATATTCTTCTTAAAAAATTCATCTAAGCGGAATTTTTTACTATTTAGAAGAAATGATTTATCAATTTTATTGGGGTCTAAAGCATCCATATCGGTTCTAATTTTTTTTCCATTAAAATGGGCCATTTTTCCAGAAGTATCTCGCTTACAAATGTACCAATTCCATGGAGGAGTATTTTCTGATTGCCATTGCTGTATCTCCAATCCTACTAAATTAGGAGAATTACATTCGCCAGAAAGATGGCCTAAAAAGATTCCCTTTGTAGGACTTTCGATCAATGTATCAAACACTTCAGAACTTTCTGAATTAGCTAAATGAGACGCTCTTATACGTTTTTTTAACCAATTAGGACGTTTCGAGTTTTTTAATGCTTCAATATTGTGGTTCGTCTCAAGCAAAATAAGCGAGCTATCCTGCATGGTCTCAAGATGTTCGTCAGTAATTCTACCGGTATCAGTAATTACTGAAATTTTGATATCATTATAAGCTATTTGAAAAGCTGAGGAGTCCTTTGCATCATGCAATGTTCTCATTGGCAAAATGTCAAAGGAACTAGCTGTGAAATAATTACCGAATGAAAAAGTTTGGCACTTACTGCCAATTTCTATCCAGCGAGGATCATATTTTTGAAAAGAATATAATCCCTCCAGAGTACCTTTAGAACAGAATATAGGAACGTTTCTTAGAGTTTCACAAAGAACAGGCAAACCAATACAATGATCGGCGTGATAATGACTTATTATGATTCCAATTACTGATTCAACTGGAATATTATCTTCATTTAGCGCATTGACAATTCTCTTTCTACTAATTCCAGCATCAATTATTAACGTTCCTTCAGATGAGGATAGATATGCTGCGTTCCCATTTGAACCTGATGCAATCACTCTGAATCGAATTGTCAAGATAATAAGCTAAAAAATAGAATTAAATAAAAAAAGAATGTTTCTATCAACTAGATTTTACTTTGTTTTATTTTCTGTTTAACTACCAATTTTATTTTAATGAATGAAATGTATTCATATATTGAGCTATATAACGAATTTAATTGCTATTTCTTTTATAGAGGTTTTAAATTATGGAGATTTATTTTATTCGTCACGGTGAAAGCACTGCAAATAAAGATAAGGTCTATCAAGGATGGTCAGATGTACATCTTAGTATTTTAGGATTAAATCAAGCAGAAAAATTAGCTAAATACTTTGAACAGAACAACATCAAATTTAACACCATTTATTCAAGCTCTTTAGTAAGAGCTGTTGAAACAGCGCAACCACTCTTATCATGTGCAGTTAATAAAAAACTTATTCAGAAAATTAATTTGCGATCGATAAATGTAGGAAAATGGAGCGGAATAGCTATAGATCATGTAAAAGAGGAATTTAAAGATGAATACTTTATATGGAAAAATAAACCTAATAAATTTCAATTTCCAGGAGGAGAATCTATTCTTGACGTTCTAGCAAGAGTAAAATGTTCATTGCATGCTATTCTGGATCAAGAATACTCAAGTGAAAGTAGAATAGCAATTGTATCTCACATGATTACTATAAAAGTATTAACTCTTTGGATGTTGAATGTTGATCTGAATAACATCTGGGAGTCTAAATATTATATTCCAAATACTGGATTTATAATATTTAAGGTAGAAAAGTCTAGAAATACAAATCAATATAGCTTTGAAAGTATTATCTTGAGAAATCCAATACCTCATTTAGATGATTGACATATTTATGAATTGTTTTTAATTCTGAGCTTAATTATACTCTCTTATACTTAAATACAATTCTAAAGAAAAAGATAAAAGCAGGAATCATATAGTTAAATCCTCGGATATTATGATTTCTTTAGACCAAGGATTTAATTGATATTAAAGCTGTTTTCACTATCAAGTTTTGCAAATGTTCACTATTATTGTTATACTTTGATTTGAATTGAAAACTACTGATAATTAGAGTTCTAGTTCTTTTATTAATGTTGAAAAATTTTTTAGTACTGATTTCTCCACAGTTACAGTATCTTCAATCCGAACGCCAAATTTACCAGGATAATAGACTCCTGGTTCAACTGTGACAACATCTCCTTCTTTTAGAATATATTCTCTCACCAAACTCAAATATGGAGATTCCCCAATAGTGAGGCCAACTCCATGTCCTAACCCGTGTATATAACCTTCTTCCATCGCTATGGTAGGATGCTTCATATAATAACGTGGTGTTTTATATCCTTTTCTCTCAAGAACATCACATACGGATTCACTAATAGTTTTACCGCTATTATTTTCCTTTATCTGATCTAAAGCAGTTTGCTGGGCTTGTAGTACATCATCGTACATCCTATGTACTTCTTGAGGAGCTTTACCAATAACAAAAGTCCGTGTCGTGTCAAAACAATATCCAGTATGAATATTTTTGGGAAAAATATCAAAAACGATAGGAACTCCTGTCTTAATTTTACGATCTGGAGTTCCGTGGTTGTGCGGATCAGCGCCATCAGCTTCAGGAGCAAACACTGTGTCTATAGATGCAATTAATTCATGTTCAGCAAGTCGAGCATTGATAAACATTTTTACATCTTTCACTCTCATTGGCCGTTTATTTACTTGAAGAGTATCTCCTGAAACTGTAGTGTTTTGCAGCATTTCCCAAGTTTTCAGCACAACGTCTTCAGTTCTTCTTGCGACGTCTGCGATCAATTCAATTTCATGAGGGCTTTTTGTTCGACGAACACGCTCAACTAATTCACCATCAGCAATAACTTCGAAACCATCTCCCTCTAAATGTCTCGAAAGATCAATAGCTCGTCCTGCTTCGATCATTCCAGCTAGTACAATTCTTTTTGAGACCCCTAATTCCTTAAGAATATTAGAGTACATTTTTGATGCTCCATCCTTCCCATATTCTTTTTGAAGTTGGTAATAATTATATTTTGAGAAAGGATAAACATTTTTAACAAGTCCTTTTTCGGCATTAGCAGTATCAATATCGCCTACAATAAGTATAGGTTCCATACCTACCTTTTTAATATAAACTCCACCTCTAGGAATCATTACCCCACAAACATATTGTAAAGAAGGATTTCCATCAGTTGAACTACCAGTAATTAGAACAGCTTCGGCTTTAATATCTTTTAATTCAATATCCAAATCTTCAATCATTTTTACCATCTTTTTGAGTTGTTTATAATACCTAGACAGTGACATCCTTTTTTTAAAGGCTTTTCATCAGAATTAGTAAAATAATCTATTCATATTTTCTATGGATTCAGCCAAATTCGATAATACAATATTGGTTATTGAATGATTCCATTTTAATTCATCTTAATCTCAATATAATTTCGTTATTTTCTACATAAGATCTAATGCAAGAAGCTAACACTTCAATAGAAAAATTTACATTATTACCTGTCAAGGCAGATGTGCTTAAAAAAGGAACTTCATATTTAATTTTTTCAGCTTTATATTCTGAATTGCACTTTTTAATATAATTTTGTAGTAATTCTCTTGGAACGTCATTTTTTTTAAGGTCATTTTTATTTCCTATTATTAAAATTGGTATTTTTTGCCTTACTTTAGTATATAATTCCCGTTTCCAACGCTCCAAATTATTAAATGATTCTTGTCGAGATTGATCATACACAAGAATTGCAGCGTGAGATCCTCTATAAAACATACCTCGAACAGCAATAAAACGTTTTTGACCTGCTAAATCCCATATTTGAAATTTATAAAGCCTATCTTCTACAGAAATGTCAGTTACGCTGATATTGGCTCCGATAGTGATATTATAGATACTCTTAAATCCATAACCTTGTATTCGCTCCATTAAGGCCGTCTTTCCCACCCCACCATCACCAATCAGTACAATCTTATACCTCGGGCCACTATAGTCTGATATTCCCATTTTTAATTAAACCCCATTGATAATCATATTAAAAAAAGTCAGTAGGGTTAGTCAATGCGATGATTTTATTATTGTTTTTATCTAAAAATATTGGATTTACTAAAAAATTTGCCTAAGAAGGATTTAATTATTGGAAATTTAATATCTTTCATTCAAGGCCTGTAATCCAACAATGTTTTGTCAACGAGAGGCAACTATTGAACCGATTCCTAATTGATTTAATACTCAAATCCCCTAATTGCTTAACAAACAAAGATTCAAGCAAAGAACACAAACCTAGGTGGAATGCAAATGCAGCTTCTACTTGCGCTTGGTAAATTTGATTGAAAGATAAATTAAACTGATTTAAATAGTTAGCATAACCTTCGAAGAAAGGGAGTATTTCCTTTCTAAAACCTGAGAGGTTGTTTCTCTTTTCGAAGTATTCAATCGCAGGTTTCAGAAAGAATGTTGCTATATCTTCCATTCTATCAGCTGTATGTTCTTTTTCTAAATACTCAGGGTCAACTAACCACGTTCGTATATTTCCATTCTCTTTAGAAAATAATATATTTCCTTGATGATAATCTCCAAAGATTGCAGTACCGCTTATATAATTTGAAATAATAGAGAGATGTTTTTCCGCCATCGAAATTAAACTATTCTTTTCTTTGAAAGGTAGTTCGAGAGAATTAAGAGTCTTTTGTAATAAGAAGAAATATCTTTCTGGATCAACTTGTTTTAATACAATGGTATGATATTTAGCCAAAGCTTCACCAGCTAACTTTAATTTTGCCTCTTGCTCTAGTAAAGTAGAGTCATAAAAAGTCTCACCAGGGATTCCTTCATATACTAACATTGGTCCGTTTTCAAATATAACTCTAGGAGTTGAAACTCCTGTCCCATCGAGTCTTTGAGATAATCGTTCAGTTAATAATCTGTTTTTTATTGCTTCATCAGCACTAGAAAATCTTTTTATAGCAATTGATAATCTCATTGTTCCTAATTCGCTATTGAAATCAGCAATCACTAAATTTAATCCCTTTGAACCTATTTTATGGACTTGAGCAATATCAGTTAATACAATGAACCTTGAAGTCTGGCCAAATTTTCGAAGTTGTAGTTCATCAAAGTAATCTTTTAAATTTTCAACTATTTCTGCTAAAATTAGTTTTAATCGTTGTTTCTTTCTTATTTTTTCTGCAGCAGACAATACATTGAACACCCTAGAAAAACATGCTCATTAAATGATAGCAATTTGTAAGTATTTAGACATTAGCAAATAAATTATTCTTCTTTTGACAATAAATAATTCCAATTTACGATCTTCGATGTTAATTCGTTTTTTTAATAATAAGATTTAACAATTACATTATAGATTTTTCTATTGGTGGATTCAGTGGATTTGACTAGACAAGATCTGACAAATTTAACTTTATCTGGAAAGATAGCCCATTTGACTTTAGATAAGCTTGAAAAATATGTTAAACCTGGTATTTCGATCAGTCAGTTATATGATTTAGCAGTAAAACTTATTACTCAAACTAATGGAGTTGGTTTAGCTTTTCCACCAAATATATCGATAAATGAATGTGCAGCACACGATACAGCATCTCCAGATGATCAGCGTGTTATTCCGAAGAAAAGTATTGTCAAGATAGATATTGGAGCTAATGTTAACGGATTACTTTCGGATACTGCTCGTACCTATAGTACTGATGGAAAACATTCTAAGCTGATAAAATCAGCAAATATAGCTTTGGAGAATGCTATACGAATTATTAAGCCAGGTATTCGAGTCTACGATATTGGAGCTATTGTTCAAAGCACGATTGAAGATTATGGTTATAAACCAATTTCAAATCTAACTGGTCATCAACTGGATAGGGCTGAACTACATGCTGGATTATCGATTCCTAGTATTAAATCATCTTCTTTTGGATATAGAACGAAAATTAAAAAAGGTATGGTTCTTGCAATTGAACCTTTTAGTACAAATGGTAGCGCAGGGTATATTGTGAGTTCTGGGGATCCACTTATTTATTCAGCGGGAGGAAAACCGAAATCAGAAATAGGAAAACTGCTATTTGAAAAATATCAAAAACTTCCATTCTCCTTAAGATCAGCTACATTATACTTGAAGGAACGTGGTAAAAAAATTAATAATTTAGCTTTAATTTTAAATGATGACCGTTTTAATAATTATAGACCTCTTATAGAAAAATCTAAGGGAATTGTAGCGCAAGCAGAGCACACAGTTCTGGTTACATCGAATGGGGCCCGAATC
>JBHLKP010000011.1:0-41126 GCA_048886525.1 Candidatus Hodarchaeota archaeon
GGATAGAAGGAGAAACTTATCTAGGAATTGGTATGTTTTACACCTATATGACTTCTCTCTTCTTAAGTTTGATCGTAGTTTCGGCTATTTACAAAGCTGATCAATATTTCGGAATGGGAGTTTTGGTTTTTGTCCCGTATACAGCAATTGGTTTTTTTGTTGAATATTATTATGAGATTGATGTATTAAAAGGAATTTGGGCTGTTGTTGGTTGGTGTTTAATTGGCGTAATCGTTGGATTTTCTGCAGACGTCTCTTTTAAATTGTTAAAGAACACAAAAATTCGTAAGGAATACGTCTCGGGATTAACAGGGGTATTTATGAATTTAGTTTACTTCCTTTTGGTTTGTTTTGCCCTCGAAACGTTTTATATATCAGGAACAGGACTTTCTGGGCCAGGTTCGTTTTTAGGTGTCGCTTATTTTGGCCTACCATGGATGTTAATTCACGGCTTTTTTGGTGGGTATCTAGCGTGCGCAATGAACAAAAACGAATTGCATCAATGTTTTTGTCAAATATGTAACAATGAAAAACTTATTTATAGGGCTATTAAACTCTTTAATAAGAAATAACTTTATAATTCGAGCGAATATTAATCAACATTATGAAAGATTTGTCAAATGTAATAATATTTATCCAAATGATTCTTGCCATCCCATTCATTTTCATTTTCGCCGGAATATTGCTTTTTATTCCAGCTGGAGTAATTGATTGGGTAGAAGGATGGATTTTTATCCTGTTATTAGTCGTATATTACGTGACTATGACTATTTATTTCATTATCAATGATCCATCAACATTAATAAAACGTAAAAAACTCTCTGCAAGTAAATTTGACAATATATTCTTAGTTATTTTTGGTATATTATTCTTCCCATTAATAGTCCTACCAGGATTCGATTACAACTATCAATGGACGCAATTACCAGGTTTGATTAAGATAATTGGGTTTTTAGGGATTGTATTCTCATATCTTATTAACTTCTGGGTCATGAAAGTAAATTCTTATGCTTCAAAGGGTTTAATAATGCATAAAAATCACTTAGTAATCACGATTGGACCATATGGAATCGTACGACATCCCATGTACGTGAGTTTTATACTTCTGGCTTTTAGTACACCAATTGCACTCGGTTCATTGATATCATTAATCTTGGCTGTACCAATACCCTTTTTATTAGCATTTCGGATCCATTACGAAGAAAAAATGTTAAAAAAGGAACTCATAGAGTATCTTGAATATACAAAAGAAGTCCCTTATCGTTTAATTCCTAAAATATGGTAATTTTGGTTCTTAGTAGCTTATCGATATTTTCTTTCCAGATTAAACTCTGATTAGGCGTTTAGCTACTATATGCGTAGCTTAGCAATGAATGAGGAATTAAAAATGGAATTTTTTACTGAATTATTCAAAATTATACGAAGAATAAAGAATTGTTCAGTTCAGGTAGCGGTCAGATTAAACAACCTTATTCTTTCGTTAATTTACCTTGAAAATTCCCGAATAGGGTTAATCAAGGGGTGGGAATATTAATGTATTTGCATTTAGATAACATAATGCACTAGTAATTCTTTTCGAGTCGTCTTCTGAAGTCTTTACCGCTTGAAAGACTAATAAAGCCTCTCGATCTTCCTTTAATAACTCACAGAAGTCTTGTAACAGATAAGAACCATCAATAATATTTATAGTAAGCTTTCTCTGTTCTTTTTCAAATTTATTTTTGATAACATTGAGATAGAGATTAATTCTTTCGAGATCTGAGGTATTGAGTTCTGAATGGAAGATTTCAATAAGTGCATCATCAGCAAGAAGTAGTCTTGCCCAGCCTAAGAAATCTTTCCGAAACATTGTCTCCTTAATCAAAATTTTCGTTTTGTTAAATGGTAGCACTTGTGATTGCCTAACGAGAAATATTGGAATCTTTTGCTCTAATAATATTTTCATTATGACTGTATCAATTGTTATCCCTAAACTATCCTCTGTTTGTTCTTCCTCTTCTGCAAATAACGTAAAAGGAGCAGGGATTATTAAGAAATCAATATTTCTTTTTTTAATGATTTCAATTATTCTCTCATAAGGTTTAATATCCTCATCAGGAATAAAGGCAATACTAAAAACCTCTGAATCATCAGTATATCTGTCTTTAATTTTCTTAATAAGACTAGGTAATGTTTCTAATTCTATTTTATCATCCTTGGCCTGTTGAATATAACTTCTAACTGCATAAAGAAAGGTAAAACTTGCTTTTGTATTTTCATGAATTATATCAACCAAGTTGAACTCAAATTCCTCTCTTTGCAAAGTCTCATCAATGACAATTAAGACATTATTTATTTCTGCTTCAGGAGAAAGTTTTGAATCTTCAAAAATTTGCTTAAACCTTGATACAGATTCTTCAAGTTCACTCATATTATTCCACCAATAATCCAGAGTATAAAGATATAAATTGTTCCAATAAGTAAATGCGCTAAAGTTACTATTCCACCAACTCGTATAAATTCAATAAATGTCACTCTCATATCCATATCCCCTTCTGATTTATTTAAAATAGTAACTGCCTGTACAGAAGATGCTGAACCTATAGGTGTGATATTTCCTCCTAAATTCGTACCAATTACAACACTCGCTAAGAGGGGATAAAAATCCAAATTAGGGTAATTTTCTAAAAGGATATCCATTATAGATGTCATCACAGAAGCAACAGGAATGTTATCTAAAATTGATGAAACAATAGCATTCAGCCATTGGATGAATATCAAGCCACCTAATATATTATTTTCAAAGATTATTTCAATTGGAGCTGCTAAAAATTCTAAAATACCCGCTTTTTCACCAATTCCTACTATTGTTAATAAACCGATTAAAAAAAACACCAATGGCCATTCAACTTTTTCTAAAGCATGTTCAACATTTTTTCCTACTAAACCCACCATAAGAAATCCTCCAGTCATTGCTATATAACCTAGTTCGATAGAAAATGGTAAAAAAGACGCAATAACAAATCCTAATACAGTTAATAAGAGTATTATACCAGTTAAATAGAAATCTTTTCTATCTGTTATAACAGAGCCTTCATTAATTAACATTACTTCCAGATATTTTGATTCATCGACTCCTTTAGAAAACTCGTTTTTAAAAAGATAACTCCATATTACTAAGGTAACTATAGCTGAAATTAAGACAAAAGGTGCTGTTAGAATAAAAAAAACTACAAAATTGACATCAAAATGGCCTCCAAGGATGAGGTTTGGAGGGGAAGCAATTCGAGTCATCGTACCTCCTAAATTTCCAAAAATAGCCTCAGCTAAAATAAAAGGTTTCGGATTAATATCAAGAGCAGAGCAACCAACCAGAGTGATAGAACTAATTAATAAAATTGCTAAATAGGCGTCAAGGAACGCAGAAAACAGTAAGGTTAAAAATGACAACGCAACTAATAATTTATATTGATTATTACCACCCTTCTTAAAAATGACAATTGCAATGTAATCAAATATACCAGTAGTTCGTGCAACACCCACCATTAAGGTTATACCAATAATAACAAGTAATAAATCAACCTCTAAGAACTCTACCAAGTGTTCGACATCAGGAATAAGTGCTTCTCCATTTTTACCAGTTCCAGGCTGTATTGCCAGAAATAAACATAACCCAGCACCCAACATTGCAGCCAATGTCTTGTGGGTTCGCTCGAAAATAATAAGTAGCAAAGTAACTATAAAAAATAGAGCGATTAAGAATTGTAGAAAAGCAGTCACTATTTAATCATCCTCAAATTCATTTAGATTTAAATATCGTAAATTCCTCGGAGATGACGAAAAGAACTGTGGATTTCTATTTCCTCTACAACAAGGGATCTATCACGATAAAAAGTTAAAACATTATAAGTATTTAGTTTTTTGGATTTAATTTTTTTTGAGGAAAAAGTTCCTGCATTAACAAAAACAGTTTTTTCTACTTGTAAACTAGTTGCATGGTGTTCTAATCCTGAAAGAACCACTGGTATCTGATTATTTGTAAAGAAATCTATAGAATCCCCTGCATTTCTGACTGTTCGTTCAAAGGAGGATCTTGGTATTGGCATACACGAGTGATGCATTGCTACAATTGTCAACCGTTTTGGGCGTATTTTTTCTAAATCTTCTCTTAATAAATTAAGAATGCCCCGGCCTATATTACCACTAGAGTCAGGACCAGTATTAATTCCAAATACATGAAGAAAGCTTTCAGTATTTTCGTAAATTGGGTCAAGTGGGCCTATCTGATTGATCCACAATTTTTTTCCAAAAGGATGAAGATCTCGCGTTCCTGGTACTAGTACAATAGGGATATTTGTCTGTTTCAAATTATTTAAATAATACTTTGCTATGGCATAATCCTCTGGGAAAGAATCATTTGTTAGATTTCCACAATGGACAACTAATGTAGGTTTTTCTGCTATTACCATTTCTATCCCTCTTTCGTAAATTTCTTTCTGAAAATCACCTCCAGGAGAAAAATGGGTGCAGCTTAACTGACATATTTTTGCTATAACTTCATCTAATTTTCTCTTGACAGGATAAGAAGGAATATTTCCCTGTTTCAAACGATAAACCTGTTTTTCAGGTTTTTGGAATGTTGAATATCTATCAATTCCTACAAATTTTTTCTCTATCAGATCTTCAGAAATATCTAGGGATAAATAAACATGGCCAGCTTTTCCACGTGTTTTATTACTTGAAAATGTGCCGTTATTAATCAATAGTATTTTACGTATACCATTTGAGATGGTGCAGGAATGCGGGAAATGTCTATGTCCAACGATTACTATGTCAACACCGGTTTCCCATAATATTGGTAAGATATCACCAGCGTCAACTATCATTGATCGTTCCCTTCCTGTTTTAGGAATTGGCAACAAGTGATGATGAAAACAGAGTATTTTAACAATATGATCAGGATATTGAGAAAATTTAGCCAAAATCTCCTCCATTCCTCTATTACCTATTCGACCTGAATTCATATCTGGTTCAACAGAATCAATTCCAAGGATAACCACGTTCCCTCCTAATTGAGTCGTATCGATAAAGAAATGGCGAAAACCATAGAATTCCTTCCAAATATCCATTCCCACATTTCTAAAATCATGATTTCCAGGTAAATAATAAATATTTGGATTTTTTACGCCAAAGGACGTAAAAGTACCGTTTATTAAAGTATTTGCATAAATATAATCTTCATAAGTTCCTTCATCTGTGATATCACCTAAATTTAATATGAAAGTTTCTGGATTTTTCTTTAATTTAGTCGTAATGCTCATGATACCATTTGTGAAGGCTTCTTCATTGAAATAACCAGTAAATTTACTTATATGAAGATCAGAAATTGATATAATTTTAATGCTTTGCTTTTGATTTGACATTCTTTACCAAATTTTTAATTATAGAATGAACCTTTTAATAGTATCTGCTTTTATAATCATTAGTTGGTTTAAAAATCGCTAAAATATAAGCGCAAGAGCAATATTACTAGTTCCTCATTTATCTCTAAAATTGATATTTTAATATTTATTGGTCATTTTTTCTCCAATATTGAAATAAAATAGGTAATGGCTTATAAATCCGAATTTCTCATTTGTTTTATCCATTACTTTTGAGTAGCGAATCCATCAATAATTTATTACCAAAATTCTTATCCATCCAACTTGCTTCATTTCGAGATCTGTTCACTTCGGAGTGTAATCATTTAACTTACTATTAACAGTTCGATCAAGAAATAAATATACTAAATACTTTGATAACAAATTGAAATGTTAATATCAGTTATTTTCTTGTGTACCGACTCAACAAAGATTCTAATAAACCTAATTTACCGATATAATTCAACCTTGTCATTCTATCAATTTAAATAAAAAGATCCTCACGTTTTCTATAAAGGAGAACAATATCTGGGATTATTTACTCCTTCTAAGCTTCTGTAAAATTACTACAATTGATTGTTATTTGTGTTAATAGCTGATCTAAGAGGTTATTAACATCCAATATAATACTTATTTTCTTTGAAACAATCTTTCACTCAATTAGTTAAAGATTTTCGTTCTAAAAATCTCTATAAATCTGTTATAATTTCATAGAGCTAGAGCAGGAAAAAAGTAAATTCAACCTTCATCCTCTCAATATAGGCTTATTTTTATATTTTTCATCACAGCTTCGACGTTCTACTCTTATAAGATCTCTTAAAGGAATTTATTGATAATATTTTAAGAATAAAGATGATTCAATATCAAAAACCTTAAATAGGGAGGAATATTCTAATTATATGACAAAGGAGAATAGTTATGTTTTCTGTTATAGAAAATAAGCAAGTTTTTCCAAGTTTTGATTACTGGGATTTCCAAGTTGAATTTCGGATAAATAAAGAATTACGTAGTTTTAACATTCAAAACATGAGTCAAATCTTTATGGGAGAAAAAATCTCATTAAAAGAAGCAATAAAACAGAAATCAATGTTGCAATGTTTTATAGATTTAGGAGAGAAATTGGGAGGTACATTTCACAACGTAGGAAGCGTCTCATTTACATGGGATCCTGAACAAAATGAATGTTATATCGGTAATCTCTGGATTGAGCCTGAATTTCGTGGAAATGGAATTGGAACTTATATTCTCAATGAAATAATTAATTTTACTGATGAATTAGGAGTTGTTTTAACTCTACATGCTATCCCCTTCATCAGTCCTGAAGAAAAACCAACAATTGAAGATATTTTAAGATTAAAAGACTTTTATCGCCGATTTGGATTTAGAGAGAATTATCAAACCAAAGGATTAGACTTTTGCGGTTCAATGTCGCGTAAACCACGAATTAGATACCATTACCAGAATAATTAATTTTTATCTTAAGAAAATCTGAAGTTAAAATTAAGCTCAATATAAAATCTGGGTATAAGTCAGTTCTCAAAGTGTTTGACTTATATTAATAGCTTATTTGAACATTTTTATGAGTCCAAATCACAAGTAATTCTTAAGTTTCTCAAGAGAGTATAGGGAAAGTTTCATCTATATCAATAATTTCTTATTAAGTCCTAAAGAAATACTTCACTTATAGTTCCAAAAACTTTTAAACATGTCAAAAGAAATAATTATTTGTGGAGGAACTCACTTTTTCTAAAGTATCCTTCTTCTTAAACTTATAAGAAATTATACCCAAATTTGAGGAAAGTAAGGAACAGGAAGGAAATGATTAATAAATTTGTAGTTTCTATCGGAATATCAGCAATATTGATCAGCATGATAATCTTTTCAAGCTCCTTACCTAGTAAAATTAATACGACACATCAGAATATGAATGTTAACGCTTTTCAAGGGTTTACCCATTTCAAAGAAATTACTATTGATCATACTAAAGTATTAGATAATTTTGTCAATTTTTCAATACTCTTTGTAACCTTAGATAATGATCTTACAAACTGTCAAACGGATGGAGATGATATAGTATTTTATGATAAGACTGGGACTACTAAACTAGACCACGAAATTGAAAAATTCAATAGCGCTATGGGGGAATTAGTTGTCTGGGTTAGGATCCCCTATCTTTCCAATAGTACTGATACAATCTTTCTTATGATATATAACAATTCCCACGTCTTCAATTCTGAAAATCCTAAAGGAGTTTGGGTTGAATACGATGCAGTCTACCATCTCTCGGATTTTAGTGATTCGATCGCAATGAATCATCTAAGGCAGGTTGGAGCAGTATTCACAAATTCAAACGGAAAATTTGCCGCTGCTCAGCAGTTTGACGGCTATGGAATGGATTTCCTGACTGCAGACACCAATTATGGTATCAACACATCTTTTTCTATCGAATGTTGGATAAAAATTGATGGAACGGACACTGATCAAACTTTCGTTTCGCTTCCCCACTCTTACACAGGTACAGGAGAACGTTTAATGCTTAATTGGAGTGATGATGTCGCGTTAGCCCGAACTTATAACACTAGTAACAATGGAGCCAATACTTATGGGTTCTCACCGATTAATGATAACGTTTGGCATTATTTAGTTCATACATATGATAATCAAACCACTAATTTGTATATCGACGGACAGCTTGAAGGCTCTGATCCTTATTCAGGGGTTATCCAATGTTATTATAACCGCTTCTTTATTGGCCGTGAAGGTGATTATGGAGCTGCTAAATGGCAGGAAACTGTGCTATTAGGATTGATTGATGAAGTAACTGTTAGTAAAAATGTGTTCTCTGCAGCGCAAATCAGTACTGAATATAATAATCAACATGACCCCTCCGAATTTTACTCAATCAGTTCTGCAATTAAATTCACCGCTGATACCAGCTCGACAACCACTCCCACGAATACTACCACAACAACTCTAATAATCATTACGCTTATGACTCCAGGATTTTCATCTTTAACTTTTCTTTCAATGCTTCTCTGTATTTTAGTAATGAGAAAAGCTAAGCAAAATAATAACAAAATAAAATTAGAAAGGTAATTAATTTAATATTTTGGCTAATTTATTAGATTCAGTGACTTTAGATTCTGTGATAATAACGAAGACTATTACAAGTCAAAACATACTAGGTTTTACAGTTCTAAAAACAGAGTTATCTATTTGGGCAATAATTAAAACTTAAAAACACATCAAAACATCCTGGAACCCTCCTTATAGTTATCGTTCTTCGTTGTGTTGATTAAACATGAAAAAGAATAAAACTTATTCTAATTGATTTTTTATTAATTTGATTTAGTCGAAATAGTTTTATTATATCAAATAAATTATTTTTATTGTAGTACGTGGTGGTTATATTTTGCCTAAAGAAAGCCCTATTATTACCTCTGATCCAAAAAATATATCTGAGGATCTTTTAAACCTTATTTTGGATCCTACTCGGTCAAAAATTCTCTCTTTGATTCATCTGTATGGAGAAATAACTCAAAAGGATATTGAAAAACATTTAGGTCTTTCTCGAGGCACTATTTCTCACCATTTAAAGAAGATGATTGAAAGAGGTCTTTTAGAGGTAAGTATTTCTCCAACTGGTCGTTTAGTTAAAACTTATAAATTACAATCTTTCAACCTAAAACTCCAAATGAATAGAAAAAGACTACTTAACCTTCCTCTCGATGATAGTTCAAGTTTATTGATTGATTTTATAATGTCTATTGCCTTAGAATATCGTATGTTTGGTAATACTGCAGTTGAAACTGTTAATTCTTTGAAAAAATTTCAACCCTTTGACAATATTGAGGAGGATAGCGATCGCAACTTAATTGCTACTGTTAAAGGAAAAAAAATCATCATTCCCTCTCTTATTATGATACAAGCCGGGCCTGAACAAGCTCTCTTCATTAGAAAAAAGACTTTTGAAATCCTTGATGAATTACAGGAGAAGTTTCTAAATGATGATAAAGACCGTTTACATCAAGCTGATGATTCAATCAGCTATTTAATCAATCTTGCTGTATTTCCTTTTCCTCGTGAGTTAGTTAAGAAATAATTTTTAAAATTAGTTTAATTATATTCCAATTTTCAGTCATTCTTTTTTCTTGTCGTTTTAATAATATTTTGATCTAATCAAAATATTTATATCATATCAAAATTAATCATATTATCAAATTAAAATAGTTACAAAAGTGAAATAAATATGCGAAAAATAATAGAAAAAAACAGTGATTGTGATTGGGAGGCAGAAAACGTCATCGAAGACCTTAGAGAGGTCAATGATAACACTATAAAAATGATAATTAATCAAGTCAAGAAACAGCTAAAAATTGAGTATTTGTTCCCAGAAAAAGTGGAAGAATTAAATTTTGCGCTAGATTCTGATTATGCAAAAAATGTCTATGCAAGGATCCAAGATCCTGAGGAATTGGTGAAATCTTTAACAAAGACTTTGCAAGGGGTTGTACAGGACAAACACTTGAGAGTCCAGCTACCTTCAGAAGTTCACAATGCATCAAAGAGTAAGCGACCTCTAAGAGGGATTGAAAAGGTAGAGATTCTCCAAGGGAATATTGGTTATATTTTTATTGAATCTTTTCTTCCCCTTTCATTAAGTGAGAATACTCTTCTTGGATCAATGCAATTTATCCGTGATACTAGAGCATTGATACTTGATCTTAGAAAATGTCGAGGTGGTAGTGGTGATTCAGCAAATTTACTTCTAAGTTATCTTTTTCCTCAAAATAATCGCCTTCTCTTGAAAATTTACTTTAGACCAACCGATAGTGATATCCAAGTTTGGACCTCTTGGACTCCATTTAAATATGAAAATCCCATCTACGTGTTAATAAGTAATTATACATTCTCCGCTGGTGAACATTTTGCCTTTGCTTTGAAAATTAATAAACAATCTACTCTCATTGGAGAACATACTGGTGGAGGTGCCCACCCTGTTTCTATTAGTTTTCATGATGTCGGAGTTGCCATTACTGTGCCCATTGGTAGAACTTATGATCCTAAAACTGGTGATGATTGGGAAGGGGTAGGTGTGATTCCTGATATTGATTGTAAAGAAGACAAAGCATTAGAAATGGCTTTGACTCACATAAAGGAAAATGTGCCGGAACAACAACAACAATAACAATCTCGTATAATTAGAAAGGTTGTCAATAGGCCTAGATCATGAAAAAAAGAATTCTTAAAGACTCTATTAAATCCATTCTATTTTAAAAATTAATGGTCGAAACCAATCTGTACACCCAGCTAGAACCATACATTTCTGATTCATACCAGGCATTTCACCACCAAACGCCACAGTTAATATGTCTCTTCGAATATCTACCCAGGCCCAGGCACAGAAGTCCTTTAGCGGTTGGGAAAAAGCAGCTTCTCCTTCTAAAATGAACTCTTGATTATCATGAAAATTTTCACACGGCTTCATATGATCTCTATGTTTTTCATCTACATAATTATTAATCAAATCTTGGTAGAAATTTCTTTTAATTACGGTAATTTTAAAGTTATTAAATTCTGCTACCATCTGAGAACCTATATCTAGCAAATTATTTTTCTATTATACTCCTTTCTATGGTTGGTAGGAATTTTTTTTGACATAAAATCACTTTTACTCGACCTTCATATATTATAAGTAATTAGAAAAGTGCAAAATCAGCGTTGTAATGAAAAAAGGGATAATAAACACATTAAAACTTTGAATTTTTTAAATACCGTTAGGATCTATGAGAAGCTAAAAATTCAAGCTCGCCCTTTGAGAGATTTCGAATTATTCCCATATTATAGCATTTCTCAAGAAAATCGAAGGCTGTTATTAGGGAAATTCCATGTACTGTAAGGGATGAAATAAAATTAACAGCATAGAAAGAATGCTGACCATCTATAAAAGAAGGAATCTCGCTAATAAGATCACTCATTTTTTTCTCGCTTTTCTTAAATTTCTGGAGGTTCTTGTCTAAAACTGAATAATCGATTGTCAATGGTTTCAACAACTTAATTGGGATCACTTCTAGAACAATTTTAGCAACATTCTCGGTTAATTCGGGTGTTATCAAACCTTCTAATTCTTCTTTCGTAAAATGGGTTTCAATTTGACTTGCAATCCTTTGCATCTTTGTTTTCATATACAAACTCGATTTTTCTTCTGATATAGTACTGATTGTAGTATATTTCCCATGATATGAAAGAATATTGAATCCCTCTCGTTCCAGAGTGTCATACTCTCCACTTTTTATTTTCCGTTCAGCTATTTCAGATACCATACTCGACATAGCAGAGGTTATTCCAGCAATCATATCTTCGTCTTGACCATATCCTGCAAATTTTTCTGTATAAAATGCAACTCCTGCATGATTTCGGCAGATTACTACTCGTAACGAGAAGATGTCCGATATTTTGTCTACAATCACTTTCTTTTTTCTTTTTTGTACGACGATCTGAGATTGACGACGTTTTCTTACCGATAATAATGTAATAATAATCAAAACTGGGATAATAGCTGCTAAAACAATTACTGGAATCAAATCGCTCAAATCAGGAATATCAACTGGTATTTCATAAACAAATTTAGGAATATCAACGTCTTTTGGTATTTTATTGATATTACCTTGATTATCACTAGTTTGAACCCAATAAACGATTCTTGTATCTGATTCTGGATTAAAGTCTATTGTTACGGAATAAACTGTGAAATTCTCGGTAATATTATGAAATAACATGATAGCTTCATCCCATAATTGTTCTTGATGAGAACTGGCAGCATTCCCTCCATTCGTAATATTTGCTAATTCATAGCGATAGAATAAAGTCACATTTGAGATACCTGATCCGAATTCTTCAATTTGCGCATAGAAAGTAATGTTCTTAGGATTATTTTCATCATTCAGTTGATAAAATATATTTAAAATTCGAGGAGGAGCTCTATCTTCTAGTATTATATTAAAATCCTTTTGTACAGGGATTTCATATGGTATGTTTGAATAAATTACTCCTGTTTTTGCAGTAATACAAATTTTTACTGATGAATTGATTAAAGAATAATCTGTTAATTGAAATTCATAAGTCCAGATATTTTGTGTCTCATTTTTCTCTCCTGAACCTTCATATATAAGAATTGATTCATTCAAAAAGACTTCAAAATAAACTCCATCGTAATCGAGTATATTATTTTTTGAATCAGTTACATTAACCCAAATACTATAATATCCATCTGTATCATTCTTAATTTCACAACCAAAACTGTTTATAGAAGGGCGGCTTTCGATAACCACTGCTTTGTTGACCTCAATACCTGAATCACTCCCATCAGAAGGAATAACCTTAATAGTCCAAATATCCTCTGGATGAGTCATACTCGCAGGGATTAATTTCCGACCATCGAGTTGAGGTTGGTAGATGTTGTTAAGATACCATCTAATCTGCGATAAATCGTTATCACCATCAATATCAATGAAGTTGTATGTAATACTGAGGTTCATATCCTCAATTTGAAAATCTTGACAAATTGATTCCTGTATTTGCAATAAATTGACCATAGGGGCTTTGTTGATAATAACTATTGATTGAGAGGATTTATTTTCCGACCATACCTCACCATCGAAAATCTGCACAGAGCAATACCAAGTTTCTCCTTTTGACAGCTCTGAACTTAGAATTGATGTTTGATTGTCAAAAATAGTTATATGAACATCGTTTTTGTACCAATGAAGAATGTAATTATCAAGAGGGTCTTGATCGGGATCAGATAGAATAACATCTATATATGGATCTATATAGAGATTGTTATCAGCGTAACTAGAAATTATTCCATCATTAATTTGTACATCCGATATGATAGTTGGGGAATTCAAAATAACAGTTATTGATGAATTAAATTGTATGGAATAATCTGTACCATCAAAAACATTGATGGTAAAGTTCCATTCTTCTCCTTTCGATGTATAACTTGAAAAAACAGTTAATTTATCATCCAATTCAGGTTGATGAACCCCGTCTTTATACCAATACAAGTTCCTTTGAGCAATTTCATAATCACCATCCTCGTCATAAAAAACCCAAGAAGCTTCTAAAGCAGTAAGGGTAGTAGGATTTGAAGTTATAGAAACATTAGTCAATGTTGGAGGAGTATTATTTATTACTCGGCTAGGAGAAAAGTAGAAATTAGATGAATAATTTTCTCCGTCAAAAACGCGTATTTTATAGTACCATATCTCATTCTTACTTGTATTTCCAGAAGTTACAATCCTAGAATCGTTTAAATCTAGTTGTAATTCATTATTTTTGTACCAATAGATAATTGAGGACAAATTTTCAGGTTCATCATCTATATCATAAAAATCATAATTGACGGCTAGATTATCACTAGTTAAAAGAGTTGTGCTAAGAGATACTCCTGTAGCTGTAGGGGAAGTATTTATAATGATAGTAATACTAGAATTGTATTGAATGGAGTAATTTGTGCCATCAAAAACATTGATAGTAAAATTCCACTCTTCTCCTTTACTTGTGACACTAAATGGGACTATTGTTAAATTATTCAAGGCATTTTGAAGCTGATTATCTTTATACCATCTAATAATCCAGGTGTTATTCTCAGGGTCGCCATCAACGTCATAATAATCCCAATTAGCTACCAAATCGTCAGTTGTGGTGGGTTTGGCTGTTAGAATTAATTCTAAAACTGTGGGAGGAGAATTATTAATAGTTGCATTGTCTGATATGACCAATAACCCAAAATCTAGACCATCTTTAGGTCGTACGGTGAAATACCAGACTTCATCTTTTGTTGTTTCACTAGCTGATACAATTAGCGTATCATTCAAGTTCAATTGCATTTGATTATCCTTATACCAACGAATTTCCGTTCCTGCTTCTAAGTGACCATCATCATCATAATAGTCATAATCAGCAATTAAATCGTCAGTGGTGAGCGGGTTAATGGTTATTGTTAGATTACTTGCTTCTGGTGGATTATTGATTGGAGTACCTATCACTATAGATGAAGCAGTAAAAACTTGAGAGTATTCTGTGCCATCATGGACCCGAATAGTGTAATACCAAAATTCATCCACTCCAGTTTCATAATTATACAATATAGTTTCGTTATCTTTTGATTGATTATGCACTCCATTCCTATACCAATAAATAATACGTTTATTCGTATCTTCTTGGTCAATAGTTGGATTTTCTTCATTATCTATGTCATAATAACTGTAAATAATACTGATATTGTCATCAGTAGTAATTCCGCTAGTTTTATTATATGTTGGATTTTGCACTGTAGGTTTCGAGTTATTAATAATAATGCTATTAGAAGTAATCCAAATAGAAAAGTTTGATCCATCATGAACTCGAATTTGACAGTACCATACTTCCCCTTTCTTTGTATTATTTGAAAATACAGTGATATTATCATTAAATTCTGGTTTTAAGGTGCTATCGTTATACCAACGAATTTCACGATACCCTGTAATCTCTAAATCACCGTCATAGTCAATATAATTATAGTTTAATGTTAAATCAGATGTTGTAAAAGCAATAGTAGGAGAAATTTGAACATTTGAGGCGCTGGGAGGAGTATTTCTTATTATAAAAATAGAAGTATTTGTTATATTTCCAAAATCTACTCCATCTTTTGGTTTTATAGTAACATTCCAATTATCCCCCTTTACTAATGCTGCACTAGGAACTTGAGTTTGATCATTATATGACGTCTGAAGAATGCCATTCTTATACCATCTGATCTCTGTTCCAGCTTCACTATCATTATCTTGATCATAATAATCATACAACAAATAAAGGGTATTGTTACTATAAATTGGTAAAAGAAGCGTATTTGGATCACGAGAAAGGGTCTGATTTTCAACTAATGGTTCGTTATTCATAATTGGAACATATCCGGGAATTTTGGCTGATGTGAAGGAATTTCCAGCAGTATCATTAACAGTTACAACCCATCGAATTTGTCCAGGCCCTAAAATTACTGTATTATTCATGTACCCAGATGTAGTTGAACGCATGACTGCCCACGACTCCCCTTGGAGGATAGTACCTTCAGTAATATTTACGATTACGATATCTATTATTCCCCAGCTATCAGAAACATTAGTTTTAAATGTACCATATTCACCTTCATCAGATAAATATTTCCAATCAATAACATCAGGAGTGACAGTGTCATAATCAAATTTGACATTTTTTGTGAGTGATGGTATTGAGAGATGGTTATCCCAGCTATCAGAAGCATTAATGATTTGGTAGGTGAAAGAATCATTAAAATTTACTGAAGGTTGATAGATCCAATGGCCTGTTCCATTCAGAGTCATATTAAATGTTGTCATATTTAATTTGATTGTAACATACTCAACAGGAGATTTGGTATCAGTAACATTAGCCCAGAATTGAGGAGAACCATCCCCTGGATCATCTACTCCGAAATCTATTATTTTAGGAGGTGTTTCATCGTAAATTTCCATCGTACTAACAGAATAGAATCTCTTAGGATCAATTTGATTATTATATTCTGTTTCAATCCACTCTGGAAGTCTGGAATTATTCAATATTCGTACTTCATCAATGAAACCTTTTGTAAAAGGAGTTTCAAAACCATTCCACCCGATAATGAGAGGTTCAGAGCCATATATGGTTCCAAAATTATTTTGGCCTGCTCGAAGCTGTCCATCAATATAAAGGATATTAAAATTCCCATTATACGAAAAAACATAGTGATGCCAGCCTGGAAGAGAATTCTCCCCAGAGTGCCAAAGCATCTCAGTCGTCCCATTCAGGAGAATCCAAATCTGATCCGCGTGGTAATCAAATCCATAACCTTCATTTGAAAATACGATACTTCCCCCAAGGTTTCCATCAGTAGAATAAACCCATCCTTCAATTGTTATTTCAGTCATTGGATTTGAAAGACTCATACTAGAAGGAATATGAATTAAATCATCTTTTCCATCAAAATATTGTGCTCCTCCAATCTTTCCTAAAATTTGAGTTGGTGTTTGACTGAGTATCCCACCTCCTCCTTGTCCATCGTTATTATTAGATGTACTATCTGAAAATTCATCAATAGAACCGTTTCCAACTTCATTCAAATGCCACACTGCAATATACTCATTATTCCAAACCCCTTCTGGATTTTCTTGGTTTTGAAGCGAGTTATTTCCAAAATACATTGAAATTAGAGAATCTTGAAAACTTGTGAGGTCTACTTGAACCCATGCAACTAAATGAGCGTGCGTACTGTTGTAATATGGGTTATAAATTTCAATCTCATGATTCAATTGATCTCCCTGTTGCCCATAAAACAGGATGTCGTCTCCATCTATTTGAGCATAATTTGGTAAGTCAATGTCATAAAGATCTAGAAGGAGAGTAAAATTGACTAAATCCCCTGATACTTTTTTACTATCAACAGTAATATTCTTCCGATAGTTTAATCTTGTATCAGCCCATCCTGGTCCAGAATAATCATCTTTAATATCGAAATGAGCTCTAGGAATAGATCCTTCAGAAGGAACTAACGGATTATTTGATCTATTAACAAATTCTTCCTTATTAGAAAGAGTGATAGATTCATCACCGTTTAATCTATTATTCTCTCCCATTCCATTATAATTTTTTCCTAAGAATTCTCTTAGGATGGGAACAGTACATGATTGTATATCATTAAACTTATCTTTTGGGTTATAGTTGACATTTTCCTTTTCTATCATTATATTTACTGAAGATAAAAGTGTCAACACTACTAGGAGGAGGGAGTAAAATCTAATAATCCTATTATTCATAAGATAATGAAATATAATGGCCATTCTATACATCCATATTCCACCGACATTAGGATCAAGAATTTCAATATAGATGAAATTACATTAATTTTCTGATTGAATTAGAGTTCAACTCTGATAAATTTTGACATCTAATCGGTATTTTTTAGATTTGACAATGTTTTTGGTTAAGATGGTATTTCTCCATAAGTTGTCCATTTTAAAATGGTTTCATGAATTAAATTTCTATCTAGAAAATATTTCCGAATGTAATCTAAATTCATTCTTGTAAGAAAGATTATTTAAGAAAAAACAAGGATTTATATTTATCAAAGACGGCAAAAATATACTATAGCAATTGCAAAAGATTATTTTGGTAGAATATGAGACCGAAATTCAGATTTCTAAGCTATTGAACTTTCTAAAATATAATATGAATTAATTTTCAATTTTCTTCTTAACTCTTCTATAAAAATAGAATCTAGCAGAACTTCGATTTGGATAATTAATTCCATTGCCTTGGTATGAATCAGAATATAAGCTTAGTAAATGTATCCTAAAAAAATAGGATGGTAAAATAATTTTCACACGCTTTTCAATTTAGTGAAAAACTTTTCCAGGTTTCAGAATATCCTTTTAATTTTACAATTATTTTTTCTTTTATGTCAGATCCCACTGAATTAATGCTGGAATTTTCAGAAGAAACTGGACTCACATCTAATAAACCTAAGAGACGATATCTTTGGACTGATGGATTCGCAGTTTGTAATTTCTTGGGATTATATCAAATAAATAATGAGAACAAATTCAAAAATTTGGCTTTGAAGTTAATCAACCAAGTTCATATGATATTAGGAAAGCATAGACATGATGATACAAGATCAGGGTGGTTGGGAAGCAAGGATCGTCCAACAAAGAATGGATTGAGAATAGGAAAACCCTTGAACGAAAGAAAACTGCATGAACCTTTTAATCCAAACCTTGAATGGGATCGTGATGGTCAATATTTCCATTATTTAACGAAGTGGATGCATGCGCTAAACAGAGTTTATCAAGTAACTAGGGAAGAAAAATACCTAACTTGGGCGGTGGATCTTGCAGAGGCTTCAAAAGCTTTCATTACTAATGATAGGATGTTCTGGAAAATGAGTATTGACTTGTCTTATCCTCTCGTTCCCTCGATGGGTCAACATGATCCTATTGATGGTTATGTAACCTTCAACGAAATTAAAACCTTCATTGATGTTGATTTTAGCGTTACGCTGAAAAAATTTGAAAAATTGATGCATAAAGTCAATCTTATAACAACTGATCCTTTAGGTATTGGAGGTTTATTATTTGATGCATATAGACTTGAACAGATCGATTTAGAACCTGAAATAATATTGCAACTCATCAAAGCAGCGCAAAAAGGACTTGAATACAGTCAGTTATCACATACTTTAGCATTTAGAGAACTAGGTTTAGCAATTGGATTGCAAGCTGCCAAGAAAATGCTAGTTTTAGAAGAATATTGGCCATTAATAGATGAGATTAATAATTATTGGCTCAAGAATAGTGTTTGGACTGAACATAAGGATATTAATAAAGTAATGTTAGCAACAAGCTTGGCCCCAGATAGTTTTCTATCAATTTCAGAATAAACACACTTAATTATGAAGAGAATATTATTGGTAGCGATCTAGCTAAGTACGAATCCAATATGGCTAATACATTATTTAGTCTTTTTTTGGAGGACTATTTTTTTCAAAGCCTCTTCAAGAATCTTTACCATTCTTTTGATATAGTTAATATACATATATCTATGATGTTCATTATATGAGAATCGTCCTCTTTATAGCTTTCACACTGTTTTCATTACGAATAAGAGAACTTTTCAGAGAGCTGAGCAGATTATAGGCAACTTAGACTTGATTGAACCATTATTAGGTTATCTACCGTTTTTTAAATTAGAACTGTTAAACCATTGATACATAGTAAAAATATCTTTTTTGTAATTGGTTATCAATCCTGTAGATACATCTTTTTCCATCAGCAATTCGATCTTCACAAAGATCTAGATTTCCCTCTTGTTCAAACAATTCTCTTAATTCAGTCCCAAAACTGATTTCTCGTTCCCATATATCTCTCGCATTTTTCGTATAATCAATTACTGTAAAAGATAATTCATTACTTTTCAATGCATTAGCTATTCTTGTTTGATTGGGTTTTAAAAAATGTTTCTGTTCTTTAGATTCTATAATTTGAGCGAAAAATATTCCCAACCGCCCATTTGGTTTTAATAGCTTTTTTATTTTTTTTATCGTTACTTCCAAGTCACCTACATTAGTTGGATAAAGAGTATCTATAGCATAAATTGCATCAAAGCATGATGGTGGAAAAAGAAGCTCATTAATGTTACCTACTTGAAATTCCAAAGCGTTATCAGTTGTAGTTGTGTTGGATTTGGCCCATTGAATAAGTTGCTCTGCGAAATCGATTCCAGTGATTTTCGCACCAGTTTTCATATGTATATATTCTGTTACTTTCCCCAAACCACATCCTAAGTCTAAGACCAAATCGTTGTCTTTCAGATTTAATCTCTCTATGAGGGTTTCTAGTTGCTCCATATCAAGAACATTGAACTGAGAAAGGTTTTTTCCAAACACTTTTTCGCAAAATAAAGCGTATGCTTTACTTTTGGCACATCTAATGAGATTATTATTATACCACTCTCTCATTTGATTAGAACGAATTATTTCTCCTATTTTTACACCAGTTTTAGTTAGTTTAAGTCCAATTCCATTCAAAACAATAAAATTTCTAGCGATTAATGAATCAATTGCAGAATCCGTATCTATACTCTTCTCAGAGATCATTTTAAGTTTTTTTATTCCTTCTCCTGTAAGAGTAATCTTTAAGGTTTCAGAAATATTTATTTCATTTGTTTTAGGATTCTTATCCCTTGTTTCGAGCTCACTGATAATCCCTAAAACAGTTCTCTCATCTTCTGTTAGATTATTATTTTCAATATTAGTTTTCATATTAATTTCACTTGGTTAATTTGAGGTTATGAGGAGGAATTCGTTCTAATTTTGTTATAGTTTAAATATAAACCAAATGGATGAGGCAAAGAAAGAAAGGCAAGCTTAAGAAACGAATTGAATTTAAGTTAATTTTGTTGCTCTGCCAAAGTTTTGTCTACGAAAAGGTCCAGAGAGAAATTTGCGATCTCTATTCCATTTTCCATTAAGGATAGTATTTATTATTCATTTTTCAGGATTTGCCTTTTTTAAGGCATCTTCAAGAATCTCTACAATCCTTTTGATATAATTAATATAAATATCTACAATGTTCTGGAAATGTAGGACTTGCATTGGATTATATACTAGATTGGTTGAATCAATTTTCTCCATGAGTCAATAATTCATTTTTTATATTACCTAGATAGAAAAGTTGATATATCTCATTCATGAGACATATCTCCCAGAAAAGATAGGTTTAATTATTTACTAAAATGATAGAATTACTACAAACTTCTTAGAAATATCACTGAGGAGAAAATGATGCAAGTTCAGTTCAAAATAGAAGAAAATTCAGGCCATATCCATGTTCCAATATATGTGAATGAGACTGGTCCATACTATTTCACGCTAGATACTGGAGCTGGATTGACGACTGTCTCTAAAGCCTTAATTGAGAAATTAGGGATGCCTTTATTAACTGATGACAAAATAAAAGCTGCAGGTGTAGGAGGTTCGGTTTCAGTAATGAAATCTAGTTTAAATCATCTCAGGATAGGGTCAGAGGTTCTTGAAAATGAGAATGTTGCCGTATTAGACTTTGAATCAATTTTTGGGCCTATGTGGACAAGTTCAGGTCTTATTGGCCATTCGATTTTGAAAAATTTTAGGGTAACTATTGATTATAAGGATTCGACTATCAGTCTTAAGCGAAATCAAAGCTTTAGATCAGAAGGGGATCATTTGATCAATTGGGTTCCTTTCAAATATCTCGAAGATACTCATATTATAATAGTTCCAGTCCATATCAATAAGAAAGGCCCTTATGATTTTATTCTCGATACGGGTTCCTCTGGAACAATTCTTTCACCGAATCTAGTTACAAAACTAGGATTGGATCACAAATCATCCGAAACTACACATGATCATAGTTCTGAGGATGTAAACGCCTGCGGTATTGGAGAATGTCCAGGGGTAGGTGGAGTAGCGAAAGGATACACAATTAACCTAGATCAACTTTCAATAAAATCGGCTATACAAGAAAATCCAACAGTAGGGGTAATTGATCTAAAACTTGTTTCCCCCAAAAATCTAAAATTAAATCAAGGAATAATCGGATACCCATTTCTGAAGAACTTCAAAGTAATCCTTGACTTCCCTAATAAGCGCGTTGGAATAATCAAACAAAAAAGACCAAACTAGTAAAAGAAAAGAAATTTTATTTTTCAAAATTATAAAGGATACAAAAAGTATATCAGGGTAGCTTTCGTATTGGAATGCTATAAATGCGAGGTGATTTTCTAATTTCAGAAAACTCTAGAAATTCGGTTATCCTGAAGAAACAGCTTGCAAAAATCAAGTTACTGTCGAGAATTTGCGGATTAGAGTCATGTCTTCTTATTTATTCATATCTTATGCTGTTTGGCAAGAATACACCAGCCCAAATGAGAAAAATGACAGGTTTAAGCAAAGCAACAATGTTTCGAAATCTAACGCTAATGTTGAAAGCAGAACTCATAGAGAAAGAAGAGGATAAATCAGTTTCAGACAAACGACATAGCTTAAATTATTATATTAAAGATGATCTGCTGGAAATAACGAAGGAAACGTATTCTGAAGATCTAAAAAGGTACATACAAGAACAAGCTAAGATTTCTATCCTGAATGAATGGATTGAGACACTACAAATACTACCATTGACTTTAAATCAAATTATGACCAAATTATTACTGACTAAACAACAAAGAACTTCAGAAATATCTGAGGAGGATTGTGATAAACTGGTTATGTTACTCACATTTAAAGTAGAAGATATGAAAAACCTAAAGGAGTTAACGTCAAAAATACAGGAATTACTTGAGGTAATGAAAAGTTCTAAAGCGAAAACGCCAAGAGATTGGAAAATTCCTCTTAATAACCCTGTAACTGTTTCAATTAATGTGTTAGCCCTGAATCCAGATGAATCACTCGAAGATTTAGGGAGAAAAATAGAAATTGAACGCTAGAAGTATTTCTTTCCATAATTTGATATTCTTTCTACGAGATCGTGTAAACCATTTCGTTCCGAGATATTAGAATTTTATTAATTTATATGTGAGAAAAGAATTTATTAAGGAAAAGTTCAAAAATACGAGAGACCATCAAAGAATACATTAGACTATTTCAGAACTTTAAGATATAATTCTATAAAAATAACTTTATAGGCTTTGATCATGCTAGACCGATAGTCGATGATTAAAACGGATGTGTTTATGGCTATTTCCTGAATAACAACTGATATATGTAAATTTAATTGAAAATAATTAACTTCTTATTAAAGTGAATATCTTGCAGGACACTCTATTCTTAAAAGAACTACAAAACCTCAATAAAATTAAGACTATTCTCTATACAAAACAAGAAGATGTTTTAACAGTCGATCATCTTATCCAGCAAGCAGTTCAAGCTGAACCATCAAATTTTTATGTGTGGTATGCTTGGGGGATTATTAAGAAATTACAAGACAATCTCATTGCTGCAGAAAAAGGTTTTAGAAAAGCTCTTGAATTACAACCTCACAATAAATTCGCTCTACATGAACTTGCGAGAGTTTTAACATTCAGGAAAAAATATGCTGAAGCTGAAAAGATATTCCTAGAAATTTTGGAATCAGATACTATAACATCAATACTAAGTAGTGATCTTCTACTTCACATAGCAGACAATTATATTGATTGGGCAAATGATGAATTTAAAAACAAGGAATATGGATCTTGGAAAGATCTAACGAAAAAGGCCCTTGATTTTATATTATTAGCTCTCGACCTGAACCAATCTGAGAGAAGGATTCACGAACTTCATAAGAAAATATGTTTAGATTTTGGTCAGCGTTTGTTTTGGATTGGAAATAAGGAGATTGGAGAAAAATTTTTGTTGAGAGTTGTTGCTGAGTTCAGATTAGAGGGCCAACTCATTCCAACAAATAAAGAGGCGTTAACGACTGCATATTATAATTTAGCAAAATACGAAAAATCAAAGACAAACCCAAATTGGGATTTGATAGATATCTACGTCAGAAAAGGATTAACAGTTTGTAATGAAGAGAAAAAAACAAGGTTTTTCCTAGAATTAAAGAAAATAGTGAAAACTGAAAAAAGAAGGAGAATTGGCCGAATTGAATCCTTCAATGAAATTCGCAAATTTGGTATCATAAAAAGCAATCAATTAAGCTGTATCTTCTTCCCAAAATGCCTTACTTGGTTCTGTAAAGATATTTCAGCGCTAGTTGACAGTGAGGTATCCTTCATTCCAGTGCCTCATTCCAGTTCACTTAGAAAGAAGAATTTCAAAGCAACTCAGATAAGACTTATCAAAACATAATAATCTCAAATACCTTGTATACGAAAAATGAATCAATAATAACCCCCATTTTTTCTTTTATTGGATTATTATTCAAATATATATCCCTTTTTCTTACTCAAACGTAGTTAGGGGGATTTGGTTTATTCGGATAGAAATATAAATTGAACTTGATCTGGATGATTCAAATATTAGATCGGTGGCTGATTATGAGCAACATCTTCAAAATATCTCCATGTATTCTTCTTTTAATTATTGGATTTGGATTAACAACTCTTTCCGCTTATTATTTTTTTGAGATTGGTCATATCTCAAATGAAAAATCACAATTACATATTTTTAATAACCCAGTATTAAGAATATCCTCTCAAGAAGCTCAACTGAAAGAAAATGTAAAAGTTGAGAAACAGATTTCCGATTATGGATTAAATTTAACCTCTAATTATCAGATTCAACAAGTATCACAAGTTCAGGATGAAACTAGAGTTTTTTTCACACCAAATCTTGAAACAATGGAGTATTATGAAGTCAACGCTACATTAGAAGTAGTTGGATCACATTGTTTAATTTATTCCAACCTAACAACAGTTAATCATTCTCAATTGCTTCAATTAAATTATACATTTGAAACAAGCATATTTCCTATTTTAACAATGTATTTCGGTCTCCCTCCTGATATCGATAATAATTCTAAAATTATAATTCTCGTTTATGATATTCTTGATGGTCAAAGTGGTGATGAATACGTTGCTGGTTTTTTCCAACCATTAAATCAATATTTTAATTCACAGTTACATCCTTCTCAAAGGTATAGCAATGAAGCTGAAATCCTCTTTATTGATCAGCTTGCAATAGAAGATTATGGAACAGTTGCACATGAATTGCAGCACTTAATTCATTATGAGGTAGATAGTGACGAAGAGGCTTGGTTCGATGAAGGCGCGTCAATGTATTCAGAATTTCTTGCTGGTCATGATCCTTTCAGTAATGGTGGATATCAGACTTATTTTGAACTGAATCCAAATGTATCGTTGACATATTGGGATTATTATAACAGTCAGAATTTTCGATTAGCCAATTATGGGGCAAGTTATGCTTTTTATCGTTACATTGCGGAGAAATACGGAAATATTTCACTAATTCAACAACTTATTAATGAATCTGAGAATGGCATCACAAGTATTGAGCTAGTATTCACAAGATTGGGATATAATTTTAGTTTTCAAGAAATCTTTCGCAATTGGACTATAGCAAATTTCTTGAATAATATTTCATTGGGAGAAGGTTGGTATGGATATTGCAACCTCAGTCTGGAAATGAGTATCGAAGAATCGTATAATTCACTTCTCATTCCACGAACAGAGAATAATGCGTCATTATGGGGAACAGATTATTTGCAATATAATTGGTCTCTCGATACACCCTTCTACCTGGAATTTCAAGGATCGAACTCATCTAATTTTCTTTTAACAGTCATTTTGACAAACAAAACAACCTTTCCTAGAATCACAAAGGTTATTCCAGTTGATATATCGGAAACTGGTTTAGGAATTTTCTCAACTGAGGCCATAGGAGTAATCAGTGATACAATAGAAGTAATTATAAGTGCTTACCCTACATCTGAGACTCCAGATCATAATGATACTGAACCTGCTCCTCTATCATCATATTGGTTCATAGTGAATCCAAATAAAATTGTAATTTCCTCTGGAGATTTACTACAACAATATTATGGAGAATATCTTCGAATCCAGAATGTTACAGCTTCTGATAGCACAGGGTTTACATGGCAAACAGCCGAAGGAGCAATATTCGAGATTCTTACCGATTCAGGAGAACCAACGGAAATAACTGGTTCATTAAAATATAATAATTCAATGAATTATTGGGAATCAGATTGGATAGATATCTCTAATTTTCCGGCAGGTCTGTACAGTATTAAATACTATTTCTTTAACTCTACATCTAGTGGAATTGGCTGTTCTGATATCTTTTTGATAGTAGAGATTACTATCTCTTCAGGATTTCTTGATTATTCGAGTGAAGCGAAAACACTTAACATTTGGAACGTTGTTGTTCAGGATAATAATGGATTCAATTGGTATGCAGCAGAAGGTGCAATTTATGAGATTATGAAAGAATCAGGTGAAAGTACTGGTATATATGGACTGATGTATTACAATATAACAGCAAACTATTGGGAATCAGAACAGATAAACCTTTCTTCCTTATCGCTAGGAGTATATTATGTGCAATATTGGTTTTACAATGAATCAGTTCAAAGATATAGCACTTCTCAGATATTTACAATAACTGAAGTAGTATCCAGTACGACTACCACAACAACATATACTCCTCCAATCTCAAATGACACAACAAAACTTACTACTACAAGTTTTAGTATTGTATCTTCTTCATTAAGCGATATTACGACAAGTATAACAGAACTCATTTCTCTTCCGAGACTCATATCTATTATCGGTCTCACTATCTTTGTGCTTTTTTACAAAAAAAGAAATTCAATGAATATAAAAAAGTGATTATATTCCCCTAGATAGAAATTTCGAAGCTAGTTTGTGTTATGCTTTCTCTTTAGCATTTTTCGATTATCTCAAACGTCTTTCTCTTCAGGTATAAGGCAAGCTACTCCGTTTCTAATTTCGATTTTAATATAATCTTTTATGCCAGTTTTTTTGCGGATTTCCTCTGGTAATCGCAGATTTCCATGTTCATCAACAAATATAAATTCTTCACGTTCTATAAGTTTTTCATCCTTTTCGATAACTTCGTGAATCCGTTTTGCTTTGTGTAAACTAACAATTCGCCCATCTAAGATTCGCATCGTCCTTGTTGTTAACTTAGCGAAGCGGTCATCATGAGTTACAACAATAAATGTTTTTCCTAAATTTGTATTTAGTTGTTTAAAGTAATCGATGATTTCAAATGTCGTAAGGCTGTCTAATTCTCCTGTTGGTTCATCAGCTAATATGATGTCAGGATCATTTGCTAAAGAAACTGCAATTCCAAGTCGTTGTGCTTCTCCTCCAGAAAGCTGATGTGGTTTGTGATTTTTTCGATTCTGAAGATTAACATTTTTTAAGAGATCTAATGCTCTTGTTTTCTTCTCAGAGTCGCTTAATTTACCGATGAGCTTCATTGGGAACAATATATTTTTAAATGCGGAAAGGTTCCACATCAAATTACGATCTGGAAATTGATACAGAAAACCAATTTTGTGACGTCGGAAAATTGTCCGTTCACGCTTATTCATTTTTGTTATTTCTGTTCCACCAATAATTACCTTACCTGATGTTGGATATTCTATTGCACCAATCATTTTGATCAAAGTTGATTTACCTGAACCACTAGGGCCAATAATTGCTATAAGTTCACCTTCATCTGCAAATAATTCTGTTCCTCGCAATGCAGCGACTTTAGCTTCACTCTGGAGTTCCGCATAGACTTTGTAAAGATCTCTACATTCTAAAAATACCATTAGATCATTCTACCTTTAATATCCTACTAATATCTGTTCGTGATGCTAAGTAAGCTGGAATTAGAGTTCCTATTCCTGCAAAAATAAATATTCCGATGAGAATCGGAACTATTTGAAGGGGATAAACGATTACAAATGGAGTAGCTAATGCTCCAATCTGGGTAATCTGAAAGAATACCGCTGTGAAGAACATCCCAGTAATAAACCCAAAAATTAATCCAAAAATAAGAATTATCGAAGCTTCAATTAGGAACATTAAACTTGTTTGTAACCGAGTTTTTCCTAAGGCACGTTCAATCCCAATCTCTTTTCCTCGTTCAATTTGGATATAGAATGCAAACATAATCATACAAATAATAGCGACAATTACAGTAATAATGACATTGGTATTAAGTACTGATAGATTAAATCGTCGTGTAAAAGAATCTATGTACTTTATAGTTTCAATAGAAGGGATAAATGGAGTATATCCTGTTAAATTTTCTATAGATTCAGCAATATTCCCGATATGTTCCAAAGAATCAACCTTGATTATACATTTGGCTTCAAGAGATGAAATATAGGAATTCGATACCAATCTTTCAAGTAATCCCACGCTTCCAATCATCCAAACATCTGTTTCATAATTAGCAGATGGATCAGGAAGTAAATTTGGCCAATAGCTGAAGGTTCCTTCAATTCGCCATTTTCTATCTGTATTCCACCCAAAATAGTAGGAATATATCGGTAAATCAAGCTGATGTCCAATCTTTGCGTTTAGTGAATTATAGTTTTGATTTAAAATTAAAACTGAGGAATTTGAGTTAAGTTTCTCAAGGAGTGTTGTTAAATTTCCACTTAGCTGGAAAGTAGGATGGATCCTGATTGTATCCCCATACGTTGTTGGATCTACGAATAAAAAGTTGTAATGATAGGTAATCGTTAAGCCATATCCAGGAACTGTTATTCCCTGCCCAGTAAAGATTGTTGAAACACTAGCAATATGAGAAATATTTTCTCCTATTAACTGAACTGCGTTGTTATCAATGGATGATTTCCATTTCCAATCATTATATATATTTCTTTGCGGTGGCATATATGCATGAATAGGGAAGGACATATCACCTCCACTTATACAGTAAGATCTGAGATCCTGAGTTTCGTCTAATGAAAAAATTAATGATGATGAAATAATTGAAAAAGATACTGTTAAAGTAAGGAGGAGTCCAGCTCGATTGGCTGGATGTTTATATCTCATGATATTATGAATAGCAAAAGACAAAATTCCCCAATCAACTTTCCAAGCAATTTTGGCAAGTTTCTGGATGGAAAAATAGAATAATCTGCCAATAATCAATATAGTCCCTAATAATATCAAGAATGGTGCAATAATAAAAAATATTTGAAATGGAATGTTTCCAGAGACAGCTGAATCAGCTAAACTTCTTGTTAAAAATAAAATGGCAAACCAAATCAATATTCCTAAAATAAAAACGATAATATCTATATAATATCTTTTCCAGAAAGGATCTCGTTTTTCTAAAGGAATTGTGGCTTCTTCTATATCATCTCGGGCCATTTTAATGATTCGATAAAAATTTAGAAGTGAAGCTGAAAAAATTCCTATAATAACTAAAACTAAAAGTATTTCTCCTTTAATTCTTACTTCGATCTGATTTCCTAAAAATTCAATATAACCAGTAGAGCGTAGAGTGAGATTTGTAAGAAAAATACTGATAATAAACCCAAGAATGGCAGCAACCACAGTTAAAAGAGTTATTTCTCCATATAGAGCGATTACGATCTGTTTCCAAGAGCCACCGCGTGTTTTAATTACCCCAAGCTGCCGCTTTTTTTGACGTTTGATCAGCTCAAAAGAGTAAATCATCAAATAAAAGGAAACAGCAACTATAGGTGTACCTACTAAGAAAAGCATTAATAATAGGTTTGAGCTTTGTGCTATATAGGTTCTGATTCTGTCTAAAACGAAACTATGTATAACTGCATTATATCCATATGCTTCGAAAGCTTCTGATAAAATATCAAAGAAAATTTCCATCTTCTGGAGTTCTTCTTGGGATTGATATGCATTGAAACTGGTTTGACTTAGATAGACTTTCCCTCTCATATGTGGGATAAAGTATCTAGAACTATATACTTCTATCAATTCAAATACTCGGTCATCATAGACCTCATCTAAAATCTCATTCAGAAATGTAGGATATGTTAGAATCGCGTGATGAGTCCAACTATGGTTTAAATACTTAGTAATAATTTGAGTCATTCGATCTAGTTCTTTATACGTATATAAAGTAGTTTGAAGTTCAACTAATCCCACTATTTTTACAGTTTTGTTTGCTCTATTATCTTCGGAAAGTTCAGCCATTGTATGCAAAAATTGGGGCAATTCTAATGTAATTGTGGAATTTAAAGTTATAGAATGTATAAATGGGTGGTAGTACTCGGAATCATTACCAACTTTGGGCCGAATAATTATTATTTCAGATGAATTTTGTGGAAGTCGGCCAGTTTTTTCAATATTCAAATACTCTTCCAGTAAGTTAAACATTTCAGAAGAGCTACAAGTATAAGAAATAGTATCAACAGGGTGAGATATATTAATTGAATTTAATGATATATATGGGCTAGTAAACCAAAAATATTCCGAAATATAACGAGTATAATCACCATTCAATAATGCAGTCTCGAAAATCGAATCATAATGAGAAAAGGCTGTAAACCTATCTGCTTCTGCAACTGCAGGATAAAAAGAAGATAATTCGACTGAAATATCACTAACATAAGAATTAACTTTATCTGGTGAATCAAATACAATCTCATTGAAGAAACCTTCCTGTGAAGATTCAACTACTATAAATGCTTCGGATAAAACAGAAAGCGCAATAACTAAGCCCACAATAGTCGGTAATATTAGATTCATGTTATTTCTGATTAAATCGATTGTTAACGAGACTAAATCAAAATATTTTCGCATTCTTGTCAGCACAAAGAAGATGATCTTATAAAGATATTTTGTATTTCCCTTATTTTAATATCTTACATATGTGCCATTATTGTGAAAAGCTCTTTCGAGGAGTAAAAAGTTAATTGATTATTTCTGCAAAATGATTTAGATAAACTAAAATCCTCAGAGAAGATCTCTAGAGTTTCTTTTAACTACTTGAACATCTCTAACTACTAGTAGTAAATCAGAAGTTCGTTGTACTTTGCAGGGATGATGATTAATGCACTCCTGATCTGATTATTTTTTTATTATTGGGTTATTGGCTAGGTTCTTGTGACAAAGTAGTTTTCTAAGAAAAGTCTCGAGGGATTCTCCTAACCACAGTTAACTATAAAGTTAATTAGGCAAAAATCATGAAGAAAATAAGACAAATCAGACAAGGGTTGGCAGATGCACGAAATATCATAATTTGGGAGAGGAATGTGACAAGGGAGCAATTTCAAATTCTTGAGGAATTAATAAGTCATCATCACTACGGGAT
This sequence comes from Candidatus Hodarchaeota archaeon, assembly GCA_048886525.1. Classification (GTDB taxonomy): domain Archaea; phylum Asgardarchaeota; class Heimdallarchaeia; order Hodarchaeales; family Hodarchaeaceae; genus Hodarchaeum. Next base: position 30,772 of record JBHLKP010000011.1, read on the forward strand.
TAGACGTTAGGCTTATAATTTACTATTCATCGTTTCAAAAAATCAACGAAAGAACATTCTATCAGAATCTCAAAGTCCTAGTCCTTTTTATAATTAAATATATCCTTCTTTTTTATTTAAATCGACGAATCAGCTGAAATTTAAAATTTTGATCGAAGCTTTATAAAAGTTGAAACTTCATTTATATTATAATGATAATTAAAAGGTGTTTAGAGACTGAACACTGATAGAAATAACTGTTTGGAATCTGAACGATCTTGTTTAGAGCATAGTTTTATAAAGATTAAAAGTTTCATGTTAATCACAATACTAATCATATCTAGAAGGTATTCAAAATGAGTGTTTTAACCAATTCATTTTTAAAATCGTTAATAGTTACTATTATAATAGTAACTGCTTCAATTGGCTCTGCATTTATAATAGATCCCAATGCAGTGTTTATACCTCAACATCAGTTTAAATTTACTCTAATTGATGCAACAGATGATGTCAATATTAGTTACATAGATATTATAGAATATGGCTCGTACAGACAAGGCAATAAAGTTGTATTATATTTAGAAGTCGCAACACAGATTAATCTTAGTGCCACTTATCAATTATTTATTGTCGCAAAAACCCCGAATGACGATTTTGCTCATATATATAACAATGAAGTGTATAATGGAGAAGAAGAGAACTATCAATCGGATGTAACCATTAATGGTAATCGATTGGAAGTATATTTCTCAATGGATCGTTTTATTACGAACTCTTACATGGTTGGCATTGAAGCTCGAGCCTTAGGATTTGCTTCAGAAGATACAACTCCACCTGCGAGAGATAATCCCTTAAGAACACGTTTCCTGGGATTATTCTAACGACACTTTTATTTCTACAGAGGTTAGCAGAGATGGAAAGAGTAACTGAAGAAAAAACAAAGCTGGAAGACTTCCTTGTCAATAATCAAATTACCTCAATTTTTTTACATTTAAAAACCGAGAATCATCCGTTAGGAGTCCGAGAGATTCAAAGAAATCTTAATATGAGTAGTGTGGGTAGTACACATTGGCATTTACAAAAACTACTTGAATATGGTGCAATTAAACAAGTTAAAGGCAATAAATATCAGTTGGTAGAAAAATATGCAAATCTCAAGAGTATACCGTTAAGAGTCGTCTTAGATCATTATTTCGTTGGAAATAGACTTGTCCCGAATGTATTTTTCTTGCTGTTTTTTCTCATAAATGTCTTAGTTCTTGCAGTATTCACAATGATTCTTAATTTGTGGATTTTAGGGTTTTTCGTTGGCATGTCCAGCACTTTAGTCAGTTTGGTGGTAGTTTTTCGCTTTTATCAACAAATCTCCAAAGATAAGCAGTAAAAAGAGTCAAGATTCTTTTTACTCCTTATTTAGTTTTATTTTCTTTTTTGAGCTCAATAGAGATAATGGGGTTGTTCTCGAGGCCTTTTCTTCTTGATTATATAGGCCATATGCCAATAGGTATAGAGTAATTAACGTATTATATCTAGATGGTTGATAAGATATCCGTTATTGTCATTGGTAGTGTAGTATTATTGTTTATACTCAAGGTTCTACTTCTATCTTTTTCAGACATTAGACCGAAACGTCTTGCAGTAAACATAAACATTATTTATTTAGAATTAATATCAAAAAAGTGTCTCAAAAAAAATTTTAGTTCGAGGTAATAGATTTGCTAAAAACAAGAGGATTTCTTAAAAGTTGTATTTTGATAATTTTTATTGTTAGTATAATACCTATATTACCGATAAAGGGGAATAATTCATTATCACTCAAATATTCTACCTATTTAGGTGGGAATGGGACTGAAGGATGGGGATTCCTCGATTTTGATAATTCAAGTAATTGTATTTTAATATCAAACACTGATAGTACAAATTTTCCAATGAAAAATGCTATACAGACAACGGTAAAGGGTGAGCGCGATGCAATTTGCCTAAAACTTGATCCACAAGGTGAAGAAATTCTATATTCCACTTATTATGGAGGATCAGGAGATGATTTTGTCAGTGGAGGTGCTGTTGATTCACAAGGAAATATGATTCTGGTAGGAGCAACTTCCTCAATGGATTTTCCTCTTGATCATGCATTGGTAGGGAACAGAAGTACTAATGAAAGGGACGTTTTTGCATTCAAAATTTCTTCAGATGGACAGGAAGTTCTTTTTTCAACTTATTTAGGTTCCGCAAGTAATTATTATTCCATAGATGTCACCACCGATTTAAGTGATAACATTATTATTACAGGATCTACTATTTCACCTGATTTTTTGGTTAAGAATGCTTATCAAGAGAATAAGTCAGGCGGAACCGATGCTTTCATAACAAAAATTTCTCCTGATGGCCAAAATGTCATTTTTTCAACCTATTTCGGAGGATCACAGGATGATCAAATAAAAAGGGTTACTACGGATAAAAATGATAATATAATTGTAATCGGAGTTACTTCCTCTAGTAACCAATTCCCTATCAAAAATGCGGTAAATCCGAACAAAAGCGTGACTCTTTGGGATGTCTTCATATCCAAATTTTCTTCAGATGGACAGGAATTGATTTTTTCAACATTTTATGGCGGAACTCGCCCGTGGGGGGCAGCTGCGATCAGTTGTGATTCAAATAGCAATATTCTAGCTGCAGGAGAAACGAATTCGCAAACTTTTCCTGTAATGAATGCGTTTCAAGAAGACTATGGAGGAGGAGAACTAGATTCCTTCCTTACAAAATTAAGTCCTGATGGTCAGGAAATATCTTTCTCAACATTTATTGGCGGAATGGGAAGTGAAGGTCCAAGTGAGATAACAACTGACTCTCAAGATAATATTTTCCTTACTGGTAGCACTAGCTCAACTGATTTTATCATAAAAAACGCATTTAAACCAACGAATAATGGTTGGCGTGATGGATACTTTTTAGAATTTTCTAAAGATGGCCAGAATTTGTTGTTCTCTACCTATATTGGAGGATCAAGAAATGATTATTCGTCCTCAATTGCATTAATTCCAGACACAAATGATTCTTTCTTTGTAACTGGTCATTGTGATTCTAGAGATCTTGTTCTCGTAAATCCCTATCAAGAGACTTATGGCGGAGGTGAATTTGATCTTTTCTTCTATAGGTTTGAATATGGTGAAATAGATGATACTGATAGCATTAACCAAAAATCAACTCCTGGATTTCAGTTGATTGTTGTATTAGGATTACTTACCATCTATTTACTGAAGAAAAGGGATTAGCTTCCAATAGGCATCATTAAATATATTCTCTTTTATATTTTCAACGAATAATTAATGTTTTATGAGCTCGGAACGGACAGATCCGAAAAGTGTGGATACATATAAAGATGGATTAAGTGACCAGGAAGAGTTACATATTTATGGATCAGATCCTTTAAATAAAAAATCTCCTTGATAAATAAATGGAAAGATCCATAATCTCCTAATTTCGTTGAGTTACATTACTATCTCAGATTACTACTATTTCGTCTAAAATATCCTCAATATACTTCATAAAGACCGAAAAATGGCCTTCATTTGGAAAAAACCTCGTAATACAATTTGGGATGGTATCACTCATTTCTCTAACTGCTTTAAATGTTAAATCATCTTCCCAATGCCAAAGAATAACCTTTTGATATCGAGAGATATCCTCCAATTTGAATCCCCAAGATGATGAAAAGATTTTCATCTCTTGAATTGTCCCTTTGAAAGATTGTCGTGTACCTTCTTTTATCGCTCTTGAGAAGAGAGGTAGATATTCTCCTTGGTCTTCAAGGATTGCTTTAGCATCAGCAGGTGGATATCGATTCTTGTATTTTCGTGTGAAGTTCTTTAAGCGTTCTGGATCAGAACTTGCCTTTGAAACCATTTTCATATATTGTGCATAAGTAAATGGAATGTGCTTGAAGAGCCACCCCTGTAGTCTTAATAGTCGGGAAAAGAACTTTGTTCCTATCTCTGGTGGTCCAGGAGTTCCGATTACCAAACAATTTTGAATTCTGTCTGGAATTTTATAAGCACAAACAAGAGCGTGTGGTCCACCTCCCGAAATTCCCATTACAGAGAAATTTTTAATATTCAAATGTTTTGCTACAATTAAAACAGTATCAGGCCAGTCTAATAATGTTCTAGGTTGATAGTCTGATTGACCAAATCCTGGTCTGTCTATAACAATGATCCGAATGTTTTTTCTCAGTCCTGACTCGTGGAAAAGTTTTCCCTCTAAGCGTGAACTTCCAGTTCCATGAAAATGGAATATAGGATTCCCTTCCTCTGACCCATATTCAGCATATCCAAGTATTTTTCCATTAGATAGCGTATAAGTTTTTGTTTCTTTCATATAATCATCTTAAGGTTTTTAAATATGATCTCCCAGAGTTAACCGTATAGTCATTCCAGTATTGGAATCCATAAATTAAATGATTTTTAAATCTTAAGATAGGTTACCTTCTAGAGTTTTAGGAATTATAGTATAATTAATATTAATCTAGAAAAACCAGTTATTTTGTATAAATCAATATTAACTCATATGACGATGATTGAAAAGGGATTACAATGAATCTAAAGACCTTTGCTATCGAAACCTTTGAAATTGCAGAATGGAATGTTTTAAAAGGAATATTTCGTTTGAAACCTAAAGATTTTGAGAAACAAATCACCCCTACTCTTAATCCTATTAGATGGATTATTGGCCATCTTACAATGCATATGGATACGATTTTCAACTACTTATGTCTTGGTGAAAGAAAACTTAGTCAAAACTTCCGAGATTATTTTACTTCAGGAATAGAACGAGAAGATGAAAGAGATTTTCCTGTTTCTTACAAGGAATTAGTAGACTATTTTCTTGAATTTTCTAATATAAGTACTAAGTACCTTTATAATTTGTCAGAAGAAAAATTCAATGAATTACCAGAAAATAACGACAAGAAAAATGCTGAAACATTATGTGAATTAATCCAAAGGATTTCTTTACATTTCTTAGGACATACTGGACAAATCTACTTGATAAAACGTGAATTAGGTAAGGGTGGTTATTTTGTTACTGGTGTTAAGAAGAAACAACGAGATGCGAGTAGAATAAAGTGGTTAAATTGGTGGAATGCTAATAAAGATAAGTATCAATAATTGTAAGAATCTACAAATGTAAGTAAATAATGAGGAAATAAAACTGCCAATTACGACTATTCGAGTATTGCTTTATGGTTTAGAAAAGAGTGGTAAGTCTACCCTCATCAATTCTTTTCAAAAAGGAATTTTTACGCCAGGTATACCTTCTACAGCTCAGAATTCTTACGAAATCACAATCAATAAGAATGTAATATTCAATATACTGGAAGTTGGAGGTCGAAAAGAGGTAAGAAGGTTTGTCTCGGAATTAATAGAATATGTAGATGCAATTATTTTTGTCATTGATGGGAGTAATGATGGAAGTTTCGAAGAAGTAACAACAGAGTTTGAAAAAATAGTTACTCATCCGCAATCAATAGGCAAACCATTAGCTGTTCTTTTTCATAAGAAAGATATTGCAGAAGTTTCTCCTTCCATCATTATTGGAGGATTAGATTTACTTGATAGGTATGACCGTCCCCACCAAGTTTTCTCCAGTACCGCGAAAAGACCACAGGATTTTGAACAAGTCCTTATATGGATAAATAAATGTATAAAAGAAGATCAGATTCCGATACAAGATAAATTATCACGGTTCCTCAAAATTTACATTCTTGATATGCTTAATAATAAAAAAGAAGGATTTCACTTACTTGCGATTCTTGGTCAATTAGAAATTATTTCCCGTACTGGGCAAATAGAATATAATAGAGATAAGATTATGGTAATTTTACGCAAATTATTAGCTGCTAGAGAAGTGGAATATATTAAGATTAATAAGATATGGCAGATTACTGAAAAAGGACAAGAAACGATGAATAGTTCGAATTTAATTAAAAGTGGCAGATATGAAGAAATAAGAGCAATGCTAGATACCAACGTGACCGAGTCCAGCTCAATAGAGGGAATTAAAACAGGTCTTGATAAAGATCAAAAAGAGATACTTGATGATTATGATTTAGATGAATTGGCTGAGTTATATAAAAAGACAAATCGTCATAGGCGTAAGGATTAGTTATTACTATTTGTAATCTAAAAGATTGTTTGAATACATATGTGATTCATCAAGTTAAACTGTATTGATTAAAATAATTTAGTGAAATCTACTTTACACATTGACACGTTTATATAAAGACGCTAATGGGAAGGAAAAGATTAAAAAAATGCTTTTTTCTCTTTTTTATATCTTAGAATTGTTAGAAGCAGCTTTGTAAGGTGAAAAAACAATGATTGACAAGTGGAATTTTGATGAAGTAATAGAACGTCGAGACTCGGATTCAATCAAGTGGGATTCTGACTTTTTAAAAGAATACTTTAAAGGAGAGGATTTACTTCCTCTTTGGGTTGCTGATATGGATTTCCGTTCTCCTCAACAAGTTATTGATGCTCTTATCAGTCGTGCGGCCCATGGGATTTATGGGTACAGTTCCCCCGGTTCCTCCGAGTATTATGCGTCTGTCATTTCTTGGTTCAAAAGGCGATATAACTGGAGTTTAGATAAAGAATGGTTTATTTTTACTCCTGGAGTTGTACCAGCTTGTTATTATATTATCCAGCGTTTTAGCCATCCAGGGGATAAAGTCATTATTCAAGATCCTGTCTATTATCCATTTGCCATGGGGATAAAAAATAATGGGAGAATTGCAGTTTCCAATCAACTGAGCTTAGAAAATAATTATTATAAAATGGATTTTGAGGATTTAGAAAAGAAAGCTAAAGATCCATTGGCCAAATTGCTGATATTATGTAGTCCACATAATCCCGTAGGTCGTGTTTGGACTAAGGATGAATTGAAACAATTAGGAGAGATTTGTATCGCGAATAACATTTTAGTTGTTTCTGATGAAATTCATTGTGATCTAACTTTCCCGCCTGCAAAGCATACTGTTTTTGCAACACTATCTGAGGAATTTGCTCAAAATTCTATTATATGTACTGCTGGAAGTAAAACTTTCAATCTTGCTGGTTTACATCATTCTAACATCATAATCAAAAACACAGCACTTCGAGAAGAGTTGAAAGCTCAAATGAAGATTAATGGATATAGTACCCCGAATGTTTTTGGCGCTATTGCGTTGCAAACGGCTTATGAGGAGTGTGAAGATTGGTTAGAAGCGTTAATGGAGTATCTGCAAAAGAATTTAATTTTTCTTAAAAATTATTTCAAAGAAAATCTGCCTGAGGTTTCTGTAATAGAACCTGAAGGTACGTATCTGATTTGGGTGGATTTTCGGAAATTTAATTTAACTCCAAAAGAACTACAAGCCAAATTAATAGACGCCAAAGTAGCTCTTGATCCAGGATATATTTTTGGAGTGGGTGGTGAGGGATTTGAGAGAATTAATATCGCCTGTCCTAAAGCTACATTAGAGGAAGCACTTGATAGAATTGTTAAAGCTCTTAGGTAAAGGAGATAAATCCAAACGAATTCTTAGCAGCTTAAGTACTACTTTGATAAGGAGATTTTTATGACAGAAGAGACCTTAGATCCTAAAGATTGGGAAAAACTTCGAACATTAGGCCATCAGATCGTTAACGATATGGTTGAATATCTGAAGAACGTTCGAGAACAGCCAGTATGGCGTCCAATACCCCGAGAAGTGAAAGATACTTTTAAGAGATCAATCCCTATAGAAGGACAAGATATTCACTCCATTTATGATGAAATAAAAGAGAATGTGATATCTTATAGGTTGGGGAATATACACCCTTATTTTTGGGGATGGGTTTTTGGCACAGGTACCTTATTTGGTGCTTTTGGAGATTTTATTGCCTCAGCATTAAATGAATCGTTGGGTGATTTTGAACACAGCGCTACATATGTTGAAAACCAAGTTATCGAATGGGTTAAAGAAATGTTAGGTTATGATCAAGAAGCATCTGGTTTGATAACTAGAGGCGCTTCTATGGCGAATGTCATTGGACTTACTGTAGCCCGAAATGTAAAAGCGGGTTTTAATATACGAGAAGAAGGATTACAATCAGATCATTCTAGATTAATATATTATGGGTCTGAAGAAATGCACAGTTCTCTACAAAAAGCGATAGAACTCCTTGGAATTGGAAATAAGAATCTTAGAAGAATTTCAGTGACAAATAATTTCCAGATCAATCTTGAGGAATTAAAAGAGACAATTGAAAACGATAAGAAAGATAATTACAAACCAATTTGCATTATTGGGAATCTTGGAACTGTAAAAACTGGAGCTATTGATGATCTGAATGCTCTTGCAGCCCTAGCTGATGAGTACAAAATTTGGTTTCATATTGATGGTGCTTTCGGAGCCTTAACTAAAATTTCTCCCAGATCAAACCATTTAGCAGATGGAATAGAACGAGCAGACTCAATTGCTTTTGATTTTCATAAATGGATGTATGTAAATTATGCAGCTGGTTGTGTTTTAATCAAAAGTGCAAAGGATCATTACCGATCTTTTGCTCTTATACCAGATTATTTAGAACGTGAAACACGAGGGGTCGCTGGAGGGAGGATTTTTTCTAGTGATTATGGATTTGAGATGTCTGATGAATTTAAAACGTTAAAAATATGGATGAGCTTAAAGGAACATGGTTTAAAGAAATATGGGAGATTGATTGATCAAAATATTCGGCAAGCGAATTATTTAGCAAAGTTAATAGAACAGGAGGAAGATTTGGAACTACTAGCGCCAACATCTATGAATATTGTTTGCTTCAGATACAAGAGAGATGAGATGGATCAGGAGAGACTCAATAAATTAAATAAAGAAATTCTAATCCAACTACATGAACGAGGTATCGCAGTTCCCTCTTATACAACATTACGAGGGATATACGCAATCAGAGTTGCAATTACAAATCATAGAACTCGAATGAAGGATTTTAATGTTTTTGTTGATTCTGTTAAGGAAATTGCGAGGGAATTAGTGGAAATATAAACAAAATATCAAGTCAACCACCATTCACTAAATATATTAAGTACTATGACACGATATTTTGGGGAGATTTGAACATTTTTAGAATGACATTTGGAATTCTCTTTGATATAAAAATAAAGAAATGAATATAGAGGGAAAACTGGTGAAGAGAGACATAAATGATTTGACCAATCATTTTTCAAGCGCACTCCATGAACATTATGGCGCAGCTTTTGAAATGTTAGAATATGCGGTTGAAAGTTGTCCTGTGGAAATATGGGATGATAGAAAAGATGGACCTCCTTTTTGGCACGTAGTTTATCACGCAATGTGGTATTTGGATTGGTATTTGGTAAATAATAAAAGAGAGAGAGAAGCATTCAAATCTAGATATGAAAGAATATCACCTAGATTAGATGATTCTCCAACGGAGGTCTTAACGCAGGATCAGTTAATGTCCTATTTACTAGAAATTAAAAATAAGGCTAAAAAGAGGTTTGAAAACTTAGAAGTTAATGATTTAATTCAAGCTTCTATATTCGAATGGCATGGTAAGAATATTCTTAGTTCTTTACTCTACAATCTACGCCATTTAATGCTTCATATTGGAACTTTAAATTTAAGAATCCTAAGAAATGGTGTGAAATTAGACAACTGGGTTACAAATGCCCTGATTTCTGATTCTCTTGAATAAATGTGATCAAAGTTGCCTATAATGGGAAATTTTGATGAAAAAACAAAAAAAGCTTTATTAAAAGCTCAGAAAGATGAAATAAATAGCTATCATATATATAAAAGATTAGCATACACCATAAAGAGTTCTAACAATGCTGAAATCTTAAATAGCATTGCAGAAGAAGAAAAAAAGCATTATAATGTTCTTAAAGGGATTTCTGGAAACGAAGTTAAACCAAATAAATTAAAATTATATTTCTATATCTTTCTTCTAAAATTCTTTGGTTTAACATTTGGAATTCGTTTAATGGAACAAGGAGAATATAATGCTCAATCAATATATTCAGATGTAGCGAAATTTTCACCTGAAATAGGGATGATCTTAGAGGATGAAGAAAAACACGAAAAACAGTTAATAGAGCTACTTGACGAAGAACTACTGGAATATATCGGATCAATAGTACTAGGATTGAGTGATGCTTTAGTTGAGCTAACAGGGGCATTAGCAGGATTTACACTTGCATTGCAAAATGCTCAGCTGATTGCTATTATAGGTTTTATTACTGGCGTATCCGCGGCACTTTCCATGGGAGCTTCAGAGTATCTTTCGACTTCGGAAGAAAAAAACACCTCAAAATCACCATTTAAAGCAGCATTA
>JBHLKP010000012.1:0-40501 GCA_048886525.1 Candidatus Hodarchaeota archaeon
ACCCCTATTCTCGTTCTTGGGGTCGACTCGAATTTCAAAGATGTTTCCTTCCTGCCTGATCATTTCTTTAAAAATTCAGTAAAAAATGATGTTTTTTCATCTCTGCTAATTCCAAACCAAATTTTGATCAGTAATGACTTAGCAAAAGATTATGACTTCCAATATGGCGATATTATTGGTGAAACAAGTTTTAAAGTCAGCGCTATTGCATATAATTTTCCCACTCCAGACAGATTACTAATTTTTGGTCTTGACGTTGCTGTTTCGACAACTGCAGGCGGTACAGGAATTTATTTCATTGTAACAAGTCAAGAGACATTCGAAAGCTTTTTTGGAACCATGAATGCTTCATACTTTCTAATTAAAACTTCCATGAGTCCTGTGATACTAAAAAATCAAATTATCAACGATTATGGGCCAACATTGGACATATTAACCTCGAATGAAATTTTAGATACATTAGAAAAACCTGGAATATCGAATTTCAATGGTGTTCTGAGTATAGAGTTTATCGTTGTCATAATTATTGCATGTTTAGGAACTGGAATATTTCTTTTAACGACAACACAGCAAAGGAAACAAGAAATAGGTACGCTATTTTCATTAGGCGCGACTGTAAGGCACATTGGAACTTTTATTATTGGAGAAGCAATTACTGCTACGGTCTTTTCTGTATCAATTGGTTCAATAATTGGTTTTCTTGTCTCGATTTTATTTCGAGGTTTTCGGTCTGAACCAGGCTCGATCGCTAGTCCAGTAACTTTTTCATTTATTGGATTTATCCTCTTGTTGTTTTTCGTAATTGTAGGAATTGTTCTTGCTGTATTTATTAGCATATTAGAAGTCAAAAAGACGAGTGTGAGTGAGGTTTTGCGTACAATTTGAGGAGGTAAATTATGACAATAGCATTAGCAACTCGCGATGTTTTTAAAATTTATCAAGGGAAACAGGAGCATACAGATGTTGTTGCTTTACAAGGGGTAAATGTGGAACTCCATAACGGAGAATTCGTTTCTATTGTTGGTCCCTCTGGATCAGGGAAAAGTACCTTAATTCATGTACTAGGTGGACTAATTCGGCCTTCTGCAGGTATGGTTATTGTCAAGGACACTAATATTACAACACTTTCTCCATCACGATTGGCATGGTTTCGTAGACAGCACATTGGTTTCGTTTTTCAGATTTCAAATCTAATACCAATGTTATCCTTATACGAAAATGTAGTACTACCCATGAAAATAACTGGGAGTAAGAATCAGAAAAAACGAGCTCTTGAGCTAATCTCGTCTGTAGGGTTAAAAGATCGTCAAAAACACAAACCTCATCAATTATCTGGTGGTGAACTGCAACGTGGGTCAATTGCCTGTGCATTAGCCAATGATCCAGATATTCTTCTAGGAGATGAAATCACTGGGGAACTAGATACAGTAACTTCTCAGGAAATTATGAACTTTTTAAAGGATTTAAACAAAGAACATGGATTAGCAATGCTCTATGTCACGCATAATGAACAGCTTGCTTCTCAAGCGGATCGAGTATTAAGGATCAAAGATGGTTCGGTTCTAACTCAGCGATTGAAAGAAGGAGATCCTGAAGAATTATATGAAATTAGTACTAAGGGACGTATTACAATTCCTGAAGAATTTAAGCAGTCTATAGGATTTGATAGACTGGTTAAAATGCGAAGATCGCCTGATGGTAGCCATCTACAATTATATCCTGCAGATCATTCATTTAAAATTCTTGAAAAAACAAAAACTCTAGAAACGTCAAGAAAACAGTGTCCTAGTTGTGAAAAATTTATTCCTGATAGAGCTAGATTCTGTCCAAAATGTGGTACAAAATTCGAATGAAAATCTAGGAGAATACATAAAAGTATCAAATATAACAAATCTCACCAAACTTCTAAGAGCTATTAAATACTAAAATAAAAGGAGCGGTGTGTAGAAAAAAATGTCTGCAATTCCAACAGGAATTCGTAAATTTCTTGATTCAGGAAGAGGAGAATTAAAGCAATTAGAACAACAATATCACATATGGCTTTTCATTACTGTTTTGTCCATAGGGACTGGAATAATCTTATTCATTGTATCAATCATACTTCTTTTACATGAAAGAAGTGAAGAACTCAGTATAGTCCGCTTATTAATCGGAGTTGCTATAGGAACTGATATAATTGTATCTTATTTTGTTTTTTCTGAAACATTAGCACGACGTCGTTATTTACTCGAAGTACAGCGTCTAATGATGTCTGGCCTCTCATTTATGGATGGGATTCGCCGTTCTCTGAAGGATATTTTTCAATAAATCTCAACATTCTTAAGAAGAAAAAGTAATTTATGAATCAAAAAAGAATTACTTCAAAAGAATTTAAAAGAGATGTATAAGACTAAAGTTTTTGTAACTTCATTAATCCAGTAACTAACCAATTAAAGAGGAAAACATAAATGCCTGAAGTATCTATACCTGGAATGGCTTTTAGAGCTCGTTTAACTAAGAAAGAAGGCCTAACTGTTGTTGAACTTGTTTTTCGGGGAGATAGCATGGCATCCAGTGAAGTAGGACCTAAAATGACTGAAAATGCTATTCTGAGTGCTTTACAACAAGCATGTATGGAAGCTGATATTGAGCACCAAGTTCCTCCTGAATTGCTGAACAAAGTAGCAGGTGATCTATTTAAAGAAGCAGGATTAGGAGAGGGGAAGACGTTAGTACCTCAAGAATTTGAACTTTCTACCGAATCTACCGAGGTAGATAGAAAACTTGCGATTATTATCAGTTCACTGGAGAGACTCCATAAAAAGATTGATTATATTGGAAAAAAGCTAGAGGGAGAAGAACTTAAAGAATAATCCAATTAGTATCCATAAACACTATATCTGAAACTTCTTAACAAGCTTTATATATTTCCATCTAGGTCCCCCACCTGATCTTGAACACCTCCCTTGGTAGTTTAGCCTGGAAGAGCGCCCGGCTGTAGACTTAGTTCGCACCTCTGAGGATACTATGATGAGTGTGTCAGCAATTGCGCGGTTACCGGGATGTCCCGTGTTCAAATCACGGCCAAGGGACTTATTCTTTTCTTTCTTTGGGGTAATAGCTAAAAACGAATAAAAAAAAGATAATTCAAACTCTAATATTGGAAAGTTTTTCTTTCAGGTGGTTTGAAAGAACTGTGCAAGATATGTCAAATAGGATCATTGTACTTCTATATTGGAATAAGAATTCTTGGTATTCGTTGGGGCCGCTAGCTGCAAGTCTTCAGAAAGATCAACTGGTTTATGAGATTATCAAGGGTAATCCAGTGGATCAAATTCAGGATAAAATAGAAAAAGGCTTTTCTGTCATTTATGGAGAATCCTCAAGGAGTATGACTCTAAGCGGATTGAAAAAACGTTTAAATGAAATAAATCGTGAAATTCCTTCCAAAAAAGTTTTTACCGTTGTTGGTGGTCCTAATGCGTCTGGAAATCCTAGAGAAATTCTAGAAATGGGAGCAAATTTTATAGTAATTGGTGAGGGGGAAGTTACATTGCCAGAATTGGCAAAAAAAATTATTTATAAAGGAAATAAAGATATTGATTTCAGTAAACTACCTGGTATAGCGTTTCTAGATGAGAAAGGGGAATTAATTAGAGGTCCTTCGAGAGCTAGAATCGATTTAGATAGTTACTGTCCATACTCCGATAATGAGATATTTCCTTTACATCCACCAATAGAATTAATGAGAGGTTGCGCATTTCGATGTCGTTTTTGCCAAGTGGGTTATATGTATGGTAATCCTCGTTTTCGGTCAGTAAACAAAATTCTAAAGATAGTTAAGCATTATATAAAATTCTTTAAACCAGTAAAAAAGCAAGTTGATATCCGTTTTATCGCTCCAAACTCATTAGGTTATATGGAGAGGGAAAGGGGCAAAGTAAATCATACAGCAATATTTGAACTAGTACAACAACTTAAGGTTCTTGATATCAGGACATTTTTTGGAACCTTTCCCTCTGAGGTACGCCCTGAGTATATTACAGATGAAATTTTAGCTTTATGGGATGATTTAGCTAATCAACAAGTCTCAGTTGGATTTCAAAGTGGGTCTGATCGTATTCTAAAAGATATGCGTAGAGAACATAGCGTTGAAGATGGGTTACGAGCATATGATCTTCTTATATCACACCGATTAACTCCATTATTTGATTTTTTACTTGGAACTCCATCTGAAACGGTAGAAGACCAATGGAAAACTTTAGAGTTAATTCGTGAACTAGGAAATAGAGCTCGTATACGAATGCATTATTTCATGCCATTACCAGGGACTCCATGGGTAAATAGCATTCCAGCTCCATTAGGAAAAGAAATTCAAGCTGAAATTGGTAGATTGGCTAGAGCTGAAATCGTAACTGGAGAATTTGCTAAACAAGTAGAATTTTCCCTTGAAGAGAATTAGTTGATATTTCCTTTGTTAAAAGTAATCTCTCAATGCTACCATTTGTTTAGGGAAAATTGAAGCAAGAATGTCAACAGAATGGGGAGATCCTTCAATCTCACCAACCTCTGCCAATTCAAAGGGGTCATGAAAACCTATAACAATTTGGCTAAAAGCTTTTATTCCTAATCGTAAGTAATTCGAAGAAGGTGTTTCGAGTAAGGATGGTCGTCCCTTTTCTATTTTCAAAGTGAATTCTTTGTTGTTCCATGGACATTGATCAGCTGAATCAACAACATCAAGCGTAATTTGTGTCTCAATGTCATTTGGATAGTTTAATAGAGGTAATAAGCGTTCCACATCAATTATACGAATCATAGAATTTGGTATTTCTAGATTTTCTTTAATTCGTGGAGATTTAAGATATGGAAGGTAATTTCGGTCAAATGGAACAATTTTGAAATATTCTCGCTGCGAATCGTGATTTGCTAAGAAATTTAAGAACGCTTGCTTAGTTTCAGAGTCAAAGAAGACCATTTCACGAACATTAATGTAAGGTGCTGAAATATAATCATCCTTTTTCTCGAATCGTAGAATTAAGTAACCTAAATCATTACCATTAAGATCTTGACAAATAAATTGAAAACCACCCTTTTGCCAATTCCAGCTATCAATATATTTCCAAGTTTCTGGTGTTCTTTTAACTAGCCCATCTATCCGTTGACTTAACAACTCATATATTGGTTGGCATCTTTTGAAGTTAGGATCGAAATCTTCTGTTATAATACGATTTGGGGTTGATCGCTGGACAACATCTGAGCACTTAATAGTATAGAAATGAAGTGAATCCGCCTGGCCATATCCTAATTGTTCGTAAAAATGAAAACTGAAAGGATAGAGAATTGAAACTAAATACTCATCTTGCAGTATCTTATTAAAAACATACTCAAAGAGTTTTGACATATGCCCCTGTCGTCGATATTCGGGCCGACTGGCAACTTGGGTAATACCCGCTGACTTTATAAAAGATCCACGGACACGTTGGGAGAATTCAATAACTCCGATTGTTGCTATGATGTTGTTGGATTCTTCTACAACGTAATATTTGACTGAGTACCATTCTGAGGATAGAGGAGGATTATTTGGATCTTCATATCTATTTTTAGTTGCATCAAAGGCATATCTACTAATATTTTTAATTGTTTGGAGCTCATTACTAGTAGCTTCTCTGAATTTCATCAAAAATCCCTTATCTGAATATGAAAAACACTTAGCTGGCTTACTCCTTATTAAGATTATTATTTTGGCTAAAATTCTGTTAGGTATTAATCTTTAAGAGAAAAAAGGGTTCACCCCATCATGTTGCTAAATATTATTCAATGATTCTTGAATAACCTCAATTAACCTTAGATCAAATATCTGACATGTGGTAGACCAATGAGCAAGATGAAGGATAAAAAAAAGGAAAAAGGCTCTTCATGCGTAAATCATCCGGATAATTATGATACTGAAGAATGTGAACGTTGTCGAAAATTTTTCTGCTCTGAGTGTTACATCGAGGATTGGCAAGAAAACTTCCTTCACCAATTTATAGGTCAAAAACGTGATTTCATTAAGAAGATCTATTGCGAACCTTGCCAGAAAAGAGTAAGACGGGTACGGATGATTGCATATCTCGGTTTATTAGGCTTATTTGTTACACCATTTGTTATATGGTTTATCCTATCTATTTTCCCATACTAACGAAGTCATACGTATAATTCAATAGTGTTAAATCGGATGAAAGAAAGATTGACTCCACTAACATTAAAGGATTATCAGGAAGATCGGAATGAAAGGGGGATTTTCGACAAAAGAAATCCATTGAATGATCTCACAGGGAAAGAATGGTTATTTTCTACTAAAACTGTTATTCCAAAGGATTATGATGAAATTTCTCCAAGTCAATTTAAAAGTAGAAATTATTATCCAATTCCGTTTCAACTAAGCAAGGAAATTATAGAAACATATTCAAAGCCTGGAGAAACTATATTGGATCCTTTTGCAGGAATTGGGAGTACATTAATAGGAGCTCACTTCTCAAATGAAGGATCAACCATACATAAACGAAAATCTATTGGATTTGAAATCAATTCTGAACTTGTAACCAATTTTCATAGTTTGAGTGAATCATTAAAAATATCTGATCAAGAAATGCAAACAGGAAATCCATTTGAATTACTAAAAGAAATAAAAGAAAACTCACTCGACTTTATCTTTTCTGATATTCCTATATGGAATCTTTTCGAAAACGAAGAGAATGAAGATGTCGCAATGCCTTATAATCTCTTTTGTGAAACACCAAAAATTGTTATAAGGAAATGGTTATCATCAGTGAACTCAATTCTTTCTGAATCAGCTAAAAAATTGAAAAAATCAAAATATATAGTCATTGCAATTCCTAGCGAGAACATGAATGAAAATTTTGAATTCATAACCTATTCAAAAATGAATTTTCTTCTTTCCTCTAGCTTGGCTCATTGTCTTCAAACAACGGGATTAATATTAAAAGCTGAAAGAATTTGGTTTAGACCCAGAATAGATACAAAAGAGATAAGTTTTAGAGAATTTAATCGTCGATTCTTAATCTTCAAGAAGGAATCTCATTCACACGATGAAATCAAATGTGACAAAGAGTTTTTTGATGAAGAGATCCCTATTGGATCCACTCAAATCTTGCATAAATCGTTTCCTCCGTCATTTAACCATAAATTACGTAGTGAACATGGGGGTATGAAACCACCAGAATTGACACAATTATTAATCCAGAAATATTCAAAACACAAGAACGATGTAATATTAGATCCGTTTGTTGGTGTTGGAGGTACATTATTAGGAGCTTCTTTAACCAATAGAAAAGCAATTGGAATAGATATAAACAAACGCTGGAAAGAAATCTATCTAAAGGTTTCACATGAGAATGGTCTTAATCCTCAGAAGTTTATCGTCGATGACGCTCGTGAGGTATTAGATGGACAAATTAAGGACGGAGAGATAGATTTAATAGTGACTGATGTGCCATACTGGGCAATGGACAAATTAAAGAAGACACGAGGACGATTTTCCAAAGCTGGAGAAGACTCGAGGGACAAACTTCCATCTTCACTTAAGAGATTTAATCAATCTTCCATTCTAACAATAACCGAATGGTTAAAACTACTAGAAGACGTATTTTCGAAATGTTACCACAAATTAAGATCGAATAAATATCTTATTGTGTTCATCGGGAATATGTATCGAACAATGCCAGAAACAAGAGAGAGAAAAAAAAAGAAAGTAGGTCGCTACCTATTATTGTCAGCATTACTTGCTAAAGAACTCTTAAATATTGGATTTCAATTCGAAGAAGAGATAGTCTGGTATTCACCAGATAAAGCGCTGCATATATTCGGATATCCTTATTCTTATATTCCTAGTGTTGTTCATCAAAGTATTCTCGTTTTCAAAAAATAACAATAACTGATTCTAAAAACATTTGAGAATTAACTTGTAATATAAAAAATGAAAGAATTTATCTTTATTTCTTGTGCTTATTCCCAATAAGAATACTAAGACTCAAAACTGCCAATAAAATTACAAATCCTGGAATTTGTAAAATAGATCTCGTCGTTGGAGCTGAACTAGACATATTTGAGCTATCATTCGAAATGATAAAAATCTCTGAAAATCCAATCCCTGACGCAGTGTTGTTCGAAAAGCGATACATAATTCTATACTCGCCATCAGGAAGGCTAGAAATATCTATTTCTGATGATTCCCAGTATTGATTAGCAGAATTATACGTAAAGTTTCCAAAGATATTCATAGATACATCTGAACTATTAATGATTTCGTAAGTTGCACAATCGGCTTCCTGCCAGAAGAAATTAGTGTTATCTCTTACAGTTACATTCCAAATTTGAAGTGGATTACCAATACCAGCAAAAGTTAGATTTCCAAGGCTAATTATCACTCCTGAAGGATTTATCATGAACCAATAGGATTGTGCTGGAGCTGGGTCTTCATTATTATAATTTGGAGTCGAACCTTCTGTATAAGAACTGATGACCAGAGTGATTTCGTCCGCAGATAATCTAAGGTCTTCAATAGAAAAATTACCAAACCCTGTTGTTGATATAGGAACGGAAATGACTAGAGGTGTTGAACTTGTGTTACTAAGAATGGCTGTAACAATAAAACCTGCATCTATATCACCTTGGAATTGTAGATTGAAATCTGATTCAGGAAGAATACTAAATGTAAGATAATCTGTTCCCCAATAGGGAACCGAATTTTCTGTACGAGGAATAGCTGAATTGCTATAGTATTCTTCGACAAACATGGAAAGAGACGCATTATAATAACCATAAAATCCGCTTGCGAAAGAAGTATCATCTAAATAATTAGCAATTGTCCAATTACGAAATACTTCTCGAAAATCTGCGGGGTAACTAAAATCAGCAAGAGTTTGTTCGATACTGTTTATACCATTTGTTAAGCGCTTTACAAGACTTTGAATAAATGAAGAACCACCATAGTGTTCTGCAAGGTAGAGGAAAAAGGCATAGGAAGATCCATAATTTATTAAACTTTCGTCATAAGTGTGATAGTTCCAATAAGTTAATGAGGCACTTGGGTTTGATTGGAAAGGATCTTTATATGTGCTAGAGCTAAAAGGATCTTCTCCAATAAGATATTCGGCGAACATTGAGGCCCCTTCATCTAACCAAAGATGTTCATCATCATCATTGGCATAATGTATCATATGTTGAAGTTCATGTGCCACAGTTTCGAAATCTCCTGCATTAAGATAAGATATTCCTTCGACTCCATCGATAAACAGAATTTCTGCTTCGTTACTATATCCTTTTTGAGGATTTTGAGGATGCAGGTCGGCATTAAAAATTTGATTTAATGCATAAAAAAAACCAGAAATGTACTGACTCCCAGACCCTCCATCTTTTATATCATATATAAGTATAATTATCTTACCATTTAAGTCAATGTCTGGAGATGAGCCGTAAAATTTAGTAAGTATCGGATATATGACGTTTTCAAAAGAGTCCTTAAGATTAGTTAGAGTAGAAATCGATATAGAGAGATCAGAGTATATTAAGCAGGTTGGACCAATCACTTCCAAAGTAGCATTGACTTGATAGAATTCATAGGAGCTACTAGAGACATCTGGAACCCAAAAAAGGCGTGTATCTCCAGGAGTTTGGTGTACATCAGTAGTTCGTTGCTTTAGAAGAGTATCATCTCGTTTATTCGTGTCGAGGTTATCGTACCTTACTTCATGGTTGAAAATAGAATGTGATGCAATTTGAATGTCATTTAGTAATTTATCCTGATCAATAGCTTGAAGAGGTTCTCGAATATTGGTAGTATTGGCTGTAACAGGAGAAAAAACGATAGAAGACCATAATGTTCCAATGATAGTAAAAAGAACGATTAGAGAAAAGAATTTAGAATAGTTCACAGCAATTCGCCATTTTTCTGAAATTTATCCTTGATTAATTCTTCTGGAATCCCCCTTTTAATGGTATTCTAATAAGAAGCGTAGATGAGTGCAATTGGTTTCCTATTGTAAAATGATGTACAGAAAGATGTCTTTTTCCATAATTTTATTTTTAAAAATTTATAGATAAGAATCAGATATAATGCGTCCATCTTCCATTTTGATTAATCGCATACCTGATTTCAGCATATTTTCATCATGAGTAACACAAACAATCGTTTTTCCCTGAGATTTATTGAGGGATTCAATCAATTCCATTATTTCACGTCCTATTGCCGAATCAAGATCTCCAGTAGGTTCATCTGCAAGGATTACTTCTGGATCATTGGCTAAAGAACGTGCGATTCCTACTCTTTGCTTTTCACCACCTGAAAGTTCATGGGGGTGGTGATTTTTGCGTTTCTCTAGATTTGTAAGTCTTAAGAGCTCCAATGCGCGAGGTTCCCGCTGTTTTCGTTTGATTCCACTTATTAGCATAGGAAGTTCAACGTTTTCCATTGCGGTTAGGATAGGATGTAAATTAAAAAACTGGAAAATGAAACCAAGTTTGTGTCTCCTAATTTCACAAAGCTCACGATCACTAAGAGTAGCTAAATCTTCTTGATGGATGCGAACTATTCCAGCAGAAGGTTTTTCAAGCCCCGCCATTACATTTAATAATGTAGATTTCCCGCTTCCAGATGGTCCCATAACCATAATAAATTCTTCTGGAAAAATAGTTAAATTTATGCTATTTAACGCGTCAACAGTATGAGATCCAAGTGTATATCGCTGATTTACATTTTCTAGCTCTATAATAGGAGTTTTTGCTTTACTCATCTGCAGTATCACCTCGTACTGGAATTAAAGTCGCAAACCCATCTCGCATTTCGATTTGTAGATGATTTTTTATACCAGCCTGTTTGCGAATGTCATCTGGCAATCGTAAATTCCCATGATCATCGACATATATGACTTCTTCACGATGGTATAAGGATTTTTTTGGATCTACAGCTCGATGTAGTCCTACTATCCGACCATCTAAAATTCGCATGGCCTTATTTGTCATATTGGCAAACCGATTATCATGAGTAACAACAATAAAGGTTTTTCCAAGATTTTTATTTAAAGTTTTAAAGTACTCGATAATTTTGAAAGTCGTAACGCTATCTAATTCTCCTGTTGGTTCATCAGCTAATAAAATATCTGGATCATTGGCTAATGCTACAGCAATCCCTGCTCTTTGAGCTTCACCACCAGATAATTGATGAGGTTTATGGTTTTCGCGACCATCTAGACCTACATCTTTTAGTAAAGAACTAGCTCGTTTTTTTTGCTCCGAATGATTCCATCTCCCTGTAAGTTTCATAGGAAGTAGAACATTCTTCAAAGCAGTGAGGTTCCAAACAAGGTTACGCTCTGGTAATTGGTACAATAATCCAACTCTGTTACGCCGATAAAGCGTTAATTCTCGTTTATTTAGTTTAGTAACTATATCCTCTCCAAGAATAATGTCTCCTGATGATGGTTTATCAATTCCTGCTATAAGATTAATTAGTGTACTCTTTCCTGATCCACTAGGGCCAATAATTGCAATTAGGTCACCTTCATTAGATGTTAACTCTACACCTCGTAATGCAGGAACCTGAATTTTGCTTTCTTCTTCAACATATAACTTGATAAGATCATGACATTCAAGAAATGGCATTTTTTATTCCACCTTCAAGATACGACTGATATCTTTACGAGTTGCCATAAAAGCTGGTGTTATAGTCCCTATCCCTGCTATAATAAGAATAGCGAGTAAAATTTGAATTAATAAAGGTATGGGATAAGTAACAACAACTGGAGGAATCTGTACACCAATCTGTGTTATTTGTAAAAACATTGTTACAAAATATGTCCCTGTAATGAACCCTATCACAGTTCCAAACGCTAAAATTGTGGATGCTTCAACTAAAAACGAAAGTGCAGTTTGAAAGCGGGTCATTCCAAGTGCTCTTTCAACGCCAATTTCTTTCCCCCTTTCAACATACGTAAAAAATGCAAACATTATTACTCCGATAATTGATACTGAAACACAGATGATCAAATCAGTATTAAGTATAGAGAGAGAGAAATGACGAGTGAAATCATCTTTATATTGAATAAATTGAAGAGCTGGAGAATTTGGAGTTAAGTTCGTAATATTAGATATTTCTTCGATTGTTTTCTCAACATTGAAATATGTATCTAGTTTAGCTAGATATTTCCCTGAAAAATAACTAAGATAATTTGATTTATTCAAGGATTCGAACATACCAAGGCTGCCGATTAAATAATAGTGATGATCAAGATCCCAGGATGCGTAAGGATATAGCATTGGCCAAAATTTAAAAGTTCCACCAATTTCAAAAGACCGTTCTTCAGTAGACGTCGAATTGGAGAAATAAAACATGATGCTTTCTCCGAGTTCTAAATCATTATGTTCGAGATTTCCTTTGTAAAGTATCAATGTCTGATTGTCACTAATTTGATCCATTAGATGATTTAAAGAATTACTTAATTTGAAACTAGGTGAAAAAAAAGCTGTTTCAGCATAAGTGTTTGGATCAATAAACAAAAATTCATAATTACGCCTTATTATTCCATAATCATTATATTCACCAGCATACATGCAAGAAACGTGAGTAATATCAGTAACATTCTCTTTTAGAAGCTTAACAATCGTCTTATTATGCGGGCCACTAATATCGAGAGTAATATCAGCCCCATGTTCATAATAAAGTTTAAGTTGCTCTGTTTCATCAAGCGAGAAAATTAGCGAAGAAGCGAGAATGGAAAAAGAAATAGCTAATGTAATGAGTAGAACTGCTCGGTTTGCAGCTTGTTTGTGACGTACAATATTCCGAATTGCAAACGCATTTATGCCTCCTTCCAGCTTCCAGAGAAATTCAGAGGATTTTCTCATGAGAAAAGGAAAAAATCTGGCAATAACCATAATTGTGCCAAAAAATATGAGAAAAGGAGCAGGAATGCCTAAAAGCGATACTAGCATATATATTAAGTAATATCCTCCGCCTATATCCACCCCAGTATATGCCATCTGGATTAGATACATTAGAATTATCCATGTAACGGTTCCTACAATGAATATGATAATATCAATGTAGTATCGTTTCCACAATGGTTCTCTGGTTTCGACTGGGATTAAAGTATCAGCAATATCCTGACGGCTCATTCGAATGATTCTAATGAAATTAAGGATTAGAGCGATTGATAGTCCCCAGATGATTAAATTCTGGATCATTTGCATTGAAAATCGGACAGGAACTGGAGCACCTAAAAATTCCAAATAATTAGTGGATCGCAAAACGATATCTGAGAGAAATATACTCAGTAAAAAACCTAATAAAACTGCAAGCACAGTGGAAATGATCATTTCACCTAATAATACAGTGAAAACTTGAAGCCAAGATCCCCCACGGGTCTTAATTATACCAATTTGTTCCTGTTTCTGACGTCGAATGAGTCCAAATGAATAATTTACCAAATAAAGTGCAATACAAATAACAGGGAAACCAACCAAGAGTAACATGACCATTAAACTTAGAATGGTATATTGATATTGCTCTATTCTATTGAGAATCTCACTATTAATATCTATATAATAGTCAATTGATTTGAACTTATCTTCTAAAGAGATAATAAATTTTTTTAATTTTGATTTTTCATTGTTTACATTAAATGCATCAAAATTTCTCGAATCCAGAAAAATTTTACCTATAACGTACCCCTCCCATCCAATATTTGCAGGGGGTTCAGAGAGGTCCTCAAGAATTTCTATCATAAATGAGGGTAGCGTTAAAAAATTATAACCCCATATTCTATTATATCTGCCTGAGAAATACTTATCAAGAAGTAGGGTGGTATTATCAATATTCCTTTTAGAGTATGATTCTTCATACTCTAAAATCCCAACTATCTTCACTGTTTTATTGTTCCAAACGGTTAGTTCTGAGTTCCAACTCCTTGGTAACGTTATATTGACTTCAGTATTGAGAGTAAAATTTTCAAACTCTTCATATTCATTCCAAGGAAGTCTTTTCGGACGTATAAGAATAATTTCAGAGGCACTCTCGGGAAGGTGACCTTTTCCCTCCTCCTCTAGAATATCTTCTAGTTGATCATAGAATTCTGAAACCGAGGTGGAAAGGGTTTCTATGTCCCAAGCTACAAGATCAACAGCACCTGGTTCATCCCATCTCGTACTATTCACCCAAACTTCAATTCTTGGCCTGGCAGACCAAAAATAATCAAGAATATAATCAGAATAATCAGTTTGGACTATTGATTCATTTATAAGCTGTATATAATCATCAATATTCGTGAAAAAACCTGAAAAACCATCTTCTGTAAAATTTTCCCAAAACCATGAATAGTAGTCTATTGATATATCTCCTTCAATTAAATCTGGAGAACTAAAAACAACTTCCTCAAAGATCTCCTCACGATACGATTCGACCAAAATGTTACTTTGAGAAATTACTGTAAGAGCAATAGTTAAACCAACCATTGTTGGAAAAATTAATCGTCTATTGCCTATTAAAAGCTCATAAGTTAGATAAATTGGGTCTGTTATCTTAGTAATCATCAATTTGAAAGACATCAGGCTCACTATCCCACTAAATGAAATTCAACTATATAATGTTCAGGATAAGCGCAATAAAATGACAATACGCCAATAAATGTACGATTGAATTTAAGGAGTTTTGCATACGGGAAGTCGTTCTCCTCATTCTGTACTTCTTTTAAATAATGGATACTGTTTTTACATTGATCCAGTAAAAATAAATTTTATTATTGAAACGATTGATTCAAATGAAATAGATGCTGTGTTCAAATTTTTAGACAAGGATCATTCTAAATTCTAGAGCTAAAAAGTTCTCTATTAACAAATATCACGGTTTGAGAAGATAAATTAGGATTCCTATGCCACAAAACATTGTACCAGCAAGTTGCATGACCCAAAACCAGGCTAACTCTGGTGTGGGTTCTTCTGTTTCAATTGCGAGGTAGTTTGATCCCCATTTTTCAATCCTTTTTCCAATCATGATTCTATGGGCACTTGTTACATAGAGAATGGCCGTATGTTCTCCGAAAAGAAAACCTGCAATATAAATAGGTTCAAGACCTGAAAAAAGATCGACTAAATAATGTATGGCAATTGAAGTAGTAAAAAGGTTTATTTCAGGGAATAAATTGAATGGAAAAATGAACCAGAGTGCGAATACAATTGCGTAATCATGAGTTAATTTACGGACAAATTTAGGCGGTAGATGAAGTTTACGAAGAAAAAGGCCAAGAAAATCTGGAATTTGGCTACCAATTAGAATAATTACTATCCAAATTGGATTTATTTCAAATTTGAAGCTATAAATAGAAAACCAAATAAACCATACACCGAAGACCCATTCAGTGTGTTTTAAAGCTTCCATTTTATGTCTCCATTTAACTAAAATATACAAAAATACCAATAATCAATATCCATGATCCAAGTATGGTCAAGAACCAAAACCATGAAAGTTCATCACCAATATTTTCCGATCCTTTATATGATCCCTTGATTAAATTTCTTACTTTTGCTCCAATTTGGATTGATTGATCTTTATCGATCAACATAATACCCCCACGATGGCTCAATGGTGAAAAAAGGTAAACTGGGTCTCTTCCTGCAATGATATCTTCAATAATATGAAGAATACTTCCAAAGGCTAAAAAACCTAGAATAGGTATAAATTGAGCTAATATGATTAATATAATAATAAAAAAGATAGTGTGTGAAAACTCACGATGTCCTGAAAAGAATTCTTTCCCACGAAAGAGGGCCCAGTCAAAGAGATCAGGAAATTCAGATCCTATACCTAGCAATAGAAATCCAAACATATCAACCGACATATTCCAGAATGCAAGGCATATTAAACCGATTCCTATCGTCCATTCCAAATGTGCAATTGGATCCACTTTTTTCTCGATCTCCATATTTATTGCAAAGATTTACGCATTCTTGTCAGGAATCACAGCTTTTTGTTTCGTAAAATCCGATTAAATAATCCGATCTAATTAATTTTGATTCCGTGAAAGCAGGCGTTGATATTAAGATGGTTGAATTTGATCGCTGAAATTAGGTTAATTAAATTAATTGTCTGAATTTTAATTGTAAGATAAACAGATATAAGAAATTTATGGCCAAAAATATCATTTAGAATAAAGTGGTGGCATTAAAGGGTGTGTGAATGCTATTCGGATATTGAGTATAAATTATGATAAGTGTAAACCCGATTTATGCGGATATGCCTGTTTAAAATATTGTCCACTTGTTAATAAAGGCCAGAAAAATGTCATCACAATTCGAAAAAATACAGGGAAACCTATTATAAACAATAGAACCTGTTTGATGGCAAAAAAAGGAACCTGTGGAATTTGTATAAACAAATGTTTCCCTGGTGCTATAAGTGTTGTTAATCTCCCTAGTCCAGATACAGCTGGTCTTCAAGTTCATTGTTACGATGAAAATGGATTTAGATATTATGGTGTCCCTCAAATAACTCCTGGAAAAGTCGTAGGTTTGCTTGGTGTCAATGGAATTGGGAAATCTACGATTTTGGAGATCTTAGCTGGAAATCAAAAACCTAATGGAGGAAATTTCAATGATCCTGAACGAGGTGAACAGGATTTTCTCTCAAAACTAACTATTGCTAGTTTTAGATATTATTTAACCGAATTATCAGCTCGAAAAGTTTCTATTGGATACAAGCCCCAAATATTTTCCAAATTACTTACGAAAACTGAATCAGTATCTGAAATCCTATCTAAAAGTTATAAAAATGGCCATTTTACAGAATCCAAGGTTATAGACCTAATGGAGCTTAATCCAATCTTAAATCGTGTTCCTTCCCAATTATCAGGAGGAGAATTACAACGTTTAGCTATCGGTATAGTTTTACTAAAGAATGCAGACGTTTATCTTATTGATGAACCTTGTACCTATCTCGATTTCCGACAGCGAATAAAGATCGCAGAAATTTTTAGGAGTATAGCTGAGTCAGGAAAGGTGGTTTTTATTGCTGAACATGATATTGCAGTTCTTGATTTTCAGAGTGATTTGATCTACATATTTTACGGAAAACCTCATAAGTTTGGGGTTATGTCAAGGTTAGCTTACTCGGTTAAAAAAGGAATTAATAATTTTCTTCTTGGAAAATTGAAAGATGAAAACATTAGAATTCGAGGAAAGGAAATTATTTTTCAACGAGTTGTTAAAGAACGGCAGTGGGATGGATTACCAGGGATTGAGTATCCTGCATTTACAAAAAGCCTTGGATCTTTTAATCTTAATGCTGAAAGAGGAAAAATCCATTATGGTGAAATTCTATGTGTACTGGGAGAGAATGGGCTT
The DNA here is from genome assembly GCA_048886525.1 of Candidatus Hodarchaeota archaeon. Taxonomy (GTDB): domain Archaea; phylum Asgardarchaeota; class Heimdallarchaeia; order Hodarchaeales; family Hodarchaeaceae; genus Hodarchaeum. The sequence continues at coordinate 17,374 of JBHLKP010000012.1, forward strand.
GGAAAAACCACTTTTGCTCAACATCTTACTCAGATCTTGAAGAATTCCCAAATTTCATATAAACCTCAATTCCTTCATAGAAAGTTCTCAGGTACTGTAAGAGATTTCTTAACAATGTATTCTAAGACATATATCGGTTCTAATGAATATAAACTCTATATTTTGAAACCATTTTCAATATCACATTTATTAGATAGATCTTTCGAAGGATTAAGCGGAGGAGAATTACAACGATGCTTTTTAGCTGGTTGTTTAGGTAAAAAAGCCGATCTTTACATAATCGATGAGGGTTCAGCTTTTTTAGATGTCGAAGAACGATTGAATGCGACTCGTGTTATCCGACATATTATATCTAAGAATAACGCTTCTTGTATAGCCATTGAACATGATATACAGATAGCTGAAGCATTATCTGATAGAGTAATGTTGTTTGAGGGGAAATCTGGACATCAAGGTAATACGGTTGGGCCATTAACGAAAAGGGATGGTCTTAACCGTTTTCTTAAAAGAATAGATGTTACATTTCGACGAGATCCTGAAACAGGTCGCGCTCGGTTAAACAAAAAAGGAAGCCAGCTAGATCGACGACAGAGAGAAATAGAAGCTTATTACCATGATTTCTAATATTTTTGGTAAGATCCGATTACTCTTGCTTTCCTACACTATTTAAATGATTATAATCATCCGAACATTGGAAATAGAAACCTGAAGATTTCCAAGGGAAGAGGAATACATAATATAGCTAAAATAACCGTAAAAGCAGCAATTACTTTTCGACTAAGAGTAACCGATGATAAATCATCTAAAGGTCCCGCATGACCTGTTTGAGAGTACATTAGTAACATTATGAGTGCCAATATCGGGCTGATGAACATCATGAGAAAAGCAGAGATATATGTCAATGTTCGGTGTGATTTCTCAGATACCAAGCTTCTAGCAACATGACCTCCATCAAGCTGACCAATTGGTATCAGATTCAATCCTGTTAATAACAATCCAATGTATCCTGCAAGTGCCATTGGATGAAGAATAATATCCATATTTGTACCAAGATTTGGAAAAAGTAGGAATGCTATTATTTCAAATAGAAGTATCCGAAATCTATCTGGACTAGAAAAAACAAGATTGGAATACAATATATTATCTTTCAGACCTTCTGGAATATCTGCTTTTGGAATAGTTTGAGATATCCATAATCCCAAAACAGTGAAAAATAATGCAACTATTAGACCAAAAATTGGCCCTGCCAATCCTACGTCAAAAAGGTCATTCCTAGATTTGATCGGTGTTTTTTGAGATATAAATGCACCCATTGTCCCATAACCAAAAGGAAAGGGGATGAAATAAGGCCAGCTTGCCTTTATTCCGTGTTTTCTAGAAGCAACCAAATGACCAATTTCATGAATCCCAACAATTCCTATAAGACTAATAACATAAAGAAGACTAGTGATAATTAAGTTAAGATTAGGTTGAAGCTTACGAAGGACGCTCCAAATCATTATTCCAACAAATAACACAGAGATTAAAGTAAGGCCAAATAGAAAAAGGGGTGTTGTGTAGTTTTGTTTTGCTTCAAGAATTTTATTACTCAGAGGGAGAATATATAATAATCCACGTGATTGTTCTGTCGGATGAGGACGTAAGAGGGGAACATAACCTAATTCTCTTAGCTGATTATTAGCTGTTGACATATTATCGGTTATATCACTTCGTCGGAGAATCTCATAAGTTGGAATAACGTCAGGTCGGAGAGATCTTGAACCCCGTGCTTGAGGGAACGGTCTATAGGATTTGGAAGTTATTGTAAAAAAACGATCAATAACGTCATCTATCTGCGAAAAAATCCAAAAATCGGACTCATTGAACATAATACTTAAAACCTAAACTAAGGTAGTCATGTATATCTGAATCGAAAGGATTTCAAAAAGTCTTTGATTCAGGTATCAGATCATAAATTATATAAAACACACGAATATAAATAAATTACGAAAATATTTTATTTAAGAATCTAGGTTCTCTTTTTATTTCTACTTCTTAATAAAATCTTAATTAATAAAATAGACCTCTTTATTGCATAATTATTCTTATAAAATCCTAGATAATTATTTTAAAGTCACTAAGAGAAAAATGATTAGGATTAATAGCATCCAAGATATCAAAATCATTTGATTGGTTAAGGATTTTCATTATTTCAATGTTTAATCGTCTTTTTAATTTTTTCAACTCTCTTAAAGAAAGATTAATTTGCGTTGGGTAAAGAAAAAAACCTCCAGCTCGATTGAGGGAAATGATCAACTCGTGAAAATTACTCCATCCTGGTAATCTGAAATCAGCAAGAAATGAAATATAACAAACGTCTGAGAAGTGAGTTAATGGTTGAATTAAATTAAATAAGATGTTCTGCTTCTGGTTGAGGACATCAAAATCACATTGATCTCCAATGCATTTAATATGTAGAATAGGAATTTCTCGCCATTGAACTGTAAAAGATCGCTTTGGATGGAGACAGATTTCTGAATTAAACTCGAAATTAATGCTTTTTACCTTACACAAATCGAAAATCGTTTTTATTTGAGCCTCACGGTCATATGAGTCTTGGCTGAGTTTTTTTCTGTTGAAGATAATATGAATTATTTGGCAGTCCATCGTAACTATCAATATGACATTCTCATCTTCATTATAAAAGATATGTAGATACAATTACCCGCAAAATAGATGAGAAACAATCAGTTATAGATCCAATAACGTAATATCCGCAACTAAGATATTCAGATAATCGTTCTTTACACTTAACTTTCAGTAATACTGGTAAGTTGAGATGAAAATGCGAGTACTTTATTATATAAGGAGGCAACAGGTTCATTTCTTTCCTTTAGACGCTCTATAGGAAAACCAAAGAATAAGGCTAAACCATTATCTAGAAATCGAATGATAAACACACGTTGGTCTGATTCAATTAGTGTTGAAGTAGAAATTTGGCTTTCTGATGCAGATAGTCGTCTTACTACTGCATCAAAGAACTCCTTGACTTCAGTGAGAGAAATATGATCAAATTTTGACACATTTTCTACTTTAGTTAATGGTGCTCCTTCTTTTGTGAAAATCTGGGCCATATCTGCAGAATTGTGGCGGATGAATGTTTCTAATAATGGCCGAAGTGTTTTCCGTGCTCCACTAGCTTCAGCATAAACCTCTCCCATTGCACGAAATATCGAATCAGAGAAAACAGAGGTTGGATAAAATTTCAACTGCTTTGAAACACCTGTTGAAAGATAGTCTCTTATAGTAGTCGTGACTTCTGCTTTTAACTTCTGAGGGACTAGATCTGTTTTATGCTGAAAAACAAACACTGAAGATTCAGGACTGTATTGATCCAATTTTTTCAAAGAAAGGTCTAAATAGTATTTTGCTCGTGAAATGGCTTGGATTGCAATCGAATCTACGACAAATACTAATGCCTTTACCTCACTAAAAATAAATTCAGATAGTTCTCCTGTGAATCGATCCAGAAAAGCTGTTTGTCCTCCTAAATCGAAAATTGTAAGCTCAGTTCCAGCAATCACTTTTTGTTTCCGTTCATAATCAATAGTTGGGAGATAGGTTTCTTCCCTTTTAGGTATTTTCCCTTCAGCGACAACTTTTATGATAGTTGATTTTCCAGATTCAGCTAATCCTAGAATCAATACTTTGCTTGTTTTTTTCGTTTTTAGGTAAGACATTATTCCGTGACCTCGTTTATGTTCCAATCTTTTGAAGGATACCAATTTTTTCCAATATCATTTCGCGCTCGAGAGGATCTGTCACATTACGGATATTAAACTCGCTTTTAAATCGTTTAGAGTTGAGATTTGACGCTGTTCGTCCAGCAAGGAATACTAGCCGCTGAGGTATCGTATCATTAAGTTTAATAATGAATATTCGTTTAATAATACGATTAACTAATATTAAAACAGAATAAATTTTAAGATCAAAATTAGTATTAAGAGTAATTAAATTTCCAGCCTCATCAATGGTATGAAACTCCAGTCCACCTCGTTCAGCTACATAATGAGGTGGTTCTTCAAGTGTTTCTCCTGCTGCAATGCTTGTATCTTTTGTAATGTCCTTTATTCGATTTAATAAACGTTGCATAATAGAAGGATTGGCAAGTTCATTTTCTTCTCGAATTGCTTTTGCTTCTTCTCTTAGAGCTGTTTCAATCGATCTATGTCTAAGGAAGATTGCTTCTCTATCTTTTGATTCGAATATTAGCCATATAGTTGATTCACGGCCATGTTGATTTATTCGTACGTCTCTTGTTTTTGTTGGGGTGACAGTAAAGGACATAGCTAGAGCTTCAAGAGTAGGAGAATCGGGAATGGGGATAGATCCATGTAAGCGATAGTGTGTTCTTTCAGCAACAGTTCCTGCTCCCATAGATAAAATTGTCATTCCAATAACACTCAATTTGACTGTTGTATCTTCAGATATTGAAGAAAGATTGAGGAGTGGATAAGGTCCTATATCTGTCATTGTAGTGACAATTAAGCCAGAAATCATAAAGCTATCTTCCTTTGCTGATAATGATTTATACTTAGTTATAACTTTGATGAAATATCAAAAGTTAGTTCAGAACAAATTTGTTCGATTGCTGAGAATGATTCATTATCTAACATAAATGTTCCTTCTCGGCCTATTAAGACTATCTTAATTCCTCTAAAATTCAATGATAGAGTGGCCATTAAATAATCTTCTATTCGCGATAGACTAGTTTTAACCTTAGGTGCCAGATTAAAAGCTCCATCTTGAGCTAACATTCGAATAATTTGCGGGCCTACTTTTTCTCTCCACCCTTGGCTTTTCCCTACCGCTACAAGGACATTATAGTCTGGTGAAATCAAATATGCCCCTGAAAAATTCAGCTCACCCATCTTTTCATTCAGTATTTTTTGAATACGCTTAATTTTTCCTTTATCTAGTTCTATTTGAGTTTCTAATCTTTGTTTTGAGTAATCATACGCTTTATGCATAATTTGTGTCATAATTAGATTTGTACGTCGCTGTTCATCAGGTCCTTTTAGTGAAATAACGTATGAGGGAACTTCTTTATGGAAAATCTGTTGAATACGATTGGTAACTTCTTTTTGAATTTTATTACGTTCTATTTCATTTGGTATCAAATGCCCGCGATTTAATATAAGAATAACTTGAAAATTCTTATTATGATCACTTAAAGTAGTTAAAATCCGTTGAAAATCTGCAATAATGTCATCTATTCGTTGATAGGAAATATCGTGAACATAAATCAGCGTATTTGTTTTAACAAAGATCTTTTCTCGAATAGGAGAAATCAGTTTCGTAATATAAGATCCTTCTTTTGATTTTGGAGGAGGATTTAACCAATCGTAATAAACTACATTTTGAAAAATCCTTAAATTAGGTTCATTTCTTCCAAGTTTCATTAAATGGTTGAATAGAAGGTCTTTTCCAGAATGAGATAGTCCAGCAACTACAATGAGGTTTCGAAGCACATTGAACCCTCTATGCAGGTGATTGAAGCATAGTTTCAAGTTGATTTGTTAATAATCGTACAGTTTCTTCTACTTCTTGAAGTTTTCTACTTTCTAACATAGATTTTTTATCGCTAGAGAAAAGAATCAATAGATAATGAGGTTTTACAGCCACTCTGTACATCATGGCTGATTCCATTCTTTTTAACTCCGACTTCGTACCTGTAATCAGTTTTAAATCATTTGTTTTGTCTAATAGTGTAATTAATTGCTGAATTTCACTGATTTCTGCTTCTGAAGCATACACTCGAAATTCAGGATCCTCCAATGAGACTAAAAGAACCTCATCCAATCTATTCATAAACATCAAGGCATGCAGTAACTGTTGAATCGGACGGAGACGGAGACGCCTTTGGATAGCAGCTAAATCCTCTTCTGTCTCAATTTTTTCAACTTCAGGAATAGCTTCACTAGCCTCTGCAGTTATTCGTTTAAAGGCTTCATGAATCGAATTATCATATATAGAGGTTTGCAGAAAGGTGATGTTTTTATTTGCTGCTGCATCTTGAAATAGTTCCATTAAAAGTTCCATTCGTTCTGCTCTTTGAGTTAAATCAGGCATCAAGTCAGTTTTATGTAAAAGTACATAAATAGCTGGTTGAACATCAGACATCTCCTCAAGGCGGGTAACCCCCTCAACAAAGGCCTTTAATGATTGAGGAAACTTATCAGGGGTAGAAATATCACAGATGAAGACCAAAACAGCAACATTGCTAAAAATAAAGGAGCTCATACTACTTAGAAAACGTTTCAAGAACACTTCCTGCCCTCCAAGATCCATAACTGTAACAGCTTCATCAGCCACTTGTTCAATCTGTCTTTCATAATTCAAAGTTGCTGCATAATTCTGTGTTTCTTCTGGTGATTTTCCTCCGAAAACAACGTCTCTTATGGATGTCTTCCCTGCTTGCGATAGACCTAAGAGAATAATCTTTCGTGAACTCTGAGTCTTCAATTGCTTCAAATAATGGCTCATCGATAGTATTCCTCATGAAACTTGAACAAAGATTAAGATATCTTCCCTTCAAGAAAATTGATTAAGATGCCTCAAATAAATCTTGCTATATATTATTAATGAATACTTAAGCAAAAAACGTTAGCTAAAAAAAAAACTTTAAAATAGCGCAAAATGATAACTTGTGTTACTCATATTGTTTTAAAGGAGAACTACTCCTTGAAAAAAAGTGTTAGCTCTGATCTTTTATGTGACACCTCTTGTAAATCGTTTCGTTGTAGTGAAAGAATGCTAAGAATTATAAGAAAAACGGATCAAAAAAGGATTTTATGCAGAATGGTTGAAGGTGATGAGTGTGTTGGGTATAAATGTAAATTTGCGTTCTGTTCATACCGGCCTCCATCTCTAGACCTTACAACTGGTGTGTGTGCACAGAAAAAGAAAAAAAATCAAGGATTTTCAAGGAAACAACCTAAAGCTGCAAATGAAGATGACCCACTAAAATACAGAGAGAAGTTAAATAAAAAAATGAAGAAAAACTTTCAACTTAAGGATTTTTACTGAAAATACTCGAATAATCAGGTTCAAATAAGAAGTTGGCTTAATAGAAAGAGTGTTTTTAACCATCAGATCTTTCAAGCACAATTTCTTCAGCTTTTTGAACTGCATCTGCACGTTTTTGCTTATGGTTCTCCATGAATTCACTAACTAGACCTAAGAGATTTTTCTTATCCTCACCACATAACAATTTTCCGCTCAAACACTGTTTTTCTATTTTCTTTATTTCAGTATCATTATTTTGAAAGAAAAATCGATATAAATCGAATACTCTACAGATTTCAGGTTGTCCTCCTAATTCACGTTGCTCTTCGACTGTCACTCTTCCACCAGTGAATGCATTCATTATTTTTTTCTTAAGAGATTTTGAATTCTCAAAAAGTGTAAGGACAGACATGGGATTACGCTTTGCCATTTTATCTGATCCGTCCAATCCCTGAATAAGTCTATGAAATGTAAAACTTGGTAAAAAAAATCCATATTTTTCCTGAAAGAATCTTTTACGTGCCAAATCATGAGACAAACGAGCATGTGGAGCTTGATCAGCTCCAATAGGAGTCACTGTTGGAATTGGACCGTTCATTAGTTGGGGAAGAAGAATATCTGCTACCTGAATGAATGCTGCATTATATACTCCTATTCGGTGGTGACCATAGATTGCTTTCATCATATTATAAGTAGCATGTGATGATAAAAGATACCCTAATTTCATTACGTCTGGTTGTTTTGATTGACGATAAACATATGCGTTATCTAGATCTAATCCAAGTGCAATAAGATCTGCAACATTTTCAATAGCATTCTTTTCGGCTTGATCAAGAGGAAGCTTTCCATCAGCATAGCTCTCTAAATCTGCGATACAGAAATAAACTTTTCCTCCCTGTTTTTGAAAGTAGATAACCTCATTACATGTAATTAAATTACCAATGTGATATTCTGGTGAACTTGGTTTTATCCCTGTCATAACAGCAAAAAGTTTGTTTTTGTTTATGGCTTCAATTACCGATTCTAAAGCGGTATGTCCGAACATGATATTTCGAGTCATATAGAAATGTCGTCGTTCCTTTGGGAGCATGTTTATGATATCCTCAATAGGTTCGATACCAAATTCAACCATTAGACGATCATAATCAATGACTATTCCACCGAATGCATCTACTGTGCGAGTTTGCTGTTCTGTGTCCTTAGGTTTCATAAAGTGTTGTCTCCAATAGTGAATATATTTTTACAAAATAGCGAAACATTTCGGAGAATACTTCCCTGTGAACAATTAAAAACAATAACTAATGCTCGTGGTGTTCCACTAGCGACAGATGCCATTGGTAGGTCATTCTCATCTCCACTTGAACTCGAATATAAAGGGATATTAAAATCTTAGCTTGAATAATAAGAGGCATTTTTTCATAATCATACCAATTTATGAGTAAAATGATAAAAACCGCTTGTTTCATATAAAAATTGAATTATTATTATAACAGCTATTAAGCTCAAACCAAAACAAAAAGACATCACTCCCAACGGTCCGCCAACTGATAAAAAGGTTGCACCAAAAGAAGCGCCAAGGATCGACCCCGTTGACATTACTGCTTGTGTAAATCCCATTTCACGACCCCGATTGCCCTCTTTAGTAACATCAGTAATCATTCCTAAAGAGCTTGAAGTGAAACAAGCAGCACATATGAGAAATAATATTACACATACTATAATAAGGAGATGAGGAAAAGGAATTGGTATATCAGGTACAAATTCAAGAGATTTTGATTTATTCGTCGCTAATGGAAAAGAAATAAGGTCTACCATATCTTGTGGGTCTAATGCGATTATCGCTGTCAGCATTACTAGTAATAAGCTTGTACCAAATACTCCAAGTATTAAGAATGGCTTCCTACCTAGTTTATCTGATAACTTTCCCAATGTAGGTTGAATTATACCCATTATTCCTACACCAGCAAGAAAAATAAGACCTATAAGCGAGGTAGGAAGATTCTGTTCACTAGCTTCTGTAATTATAACTGGAGCATATGTACCTCCCGCACCAATTAAGGTTGTATAAGCAAGTAATGCAATGGCAAATTTTCTAAATTGTTTGTCTTGAAGACTCTCTAACATTGTTTTAAACGGATTCATGTCCATATCAGAATCAGCGACTATTTCACTGAACCTTAATGTTTTAATTTTCTCATCTGTTTCAACCTGAACTGAACGGGGTTCAAAAAGACGAAATAAATAAAGAGCACATGCTATAAACATGATAAAAGCGAAGAAATAGAAAGATGTACTGCTGAAAATATCCCAAGCTATTCCCCCAATTAAGAATCCACTTGCACTTCCAGCAGATCTTGATAAATAAAACTTCCCCATTGTCTCACCGTGATTTTGCTTTGGGGATAGATCTGCAAACATTGCTAAAATAGGACCAGACATCATGGAAGAGGCTAATCCTTTGATAACATTAATTAAAAGGATTAAAAGAAAACCATACTGAAATTCTGCATACATAAAATAGAGAATTGGAAGTGGTATAAAGGAAATTCCAATCAATGCTGTTCCTGTTATAAGGAGTGGTCGTCTTCCAATACGATCACTTAGGGAGCCGAAATAAGATGCTGTAGTCAGCGAAACTAAATATCCAGAAACTAGAATGATTGGAAAACCAAGTTGAGTTCCCGTATCTTTGGTTACTTCAAAGAAATAGAGGGGAAGGCAGATTACGGAAGAAGAAATTGCGCTTTCTGTCACGGCAACTGCTACTAAAAGCAATGTCATTTGTTCTCGTAACAGAAATGAAATTGGCATTCCTACAAATTGTAAAGTTTCTTTGGTAAATTTGGAAATTGAAGGTCGAACCAACGGGAGGAAATCCTTAATGCGAATACGTAAATAGAACGCGCCTTTTGTATTTATTTAATTAATCTTTTTCAGCTTATCTGTTCTCAGAAATAGAAGAATGTGAGATCTGTTTAAAAAGTTCTTTTGTGTAGAATTGTAGTTTATAATATTTTTTTTCTTTAAATCTCCTAGTTATGATAAATGTAACTCTTTTTTGGGAAAATAAATTTCAAACCGTCTAATTAATTTTGGATACCGAAGGCTTTACTTCAATAGGATTTCTATTTTTGTTAAGATCTGTTGATTATTTTATAACTAAGGAAAATTTAAAATGCGAAGCCTTTCGAAACAGTTATGTGTATTAAAAGAATAAACTTCCTAAATAAATCCATATATTTAATCTCAATCTCAATTTAAAAATGAGGGTTTAAATCAAATGAAAATTTCGCTTGTAGGACTTAGTGGTTGTGGAAAAACGTCAATTTATTCAACAACATTAGGAGGAATGACTCCTAGCGAGGTAAGGCATCTTGGCCCCACTGTAATGTATGAAGTGAAAACTCATAATTATTTAGGGCTTCAAATTTCTCTTTGGGACTTTGGAGGACAGGAAAAATATCGTCAATCCTATTTAGAAACCCCTAAAATCCTTGCAAACACTACAATGTTAATTTTTATTATTGATCTTCATCACCCAGAAGATTTTGAAAAAGCTAACGATTACTTTTCAGCTGTTTATAAAGCAATAAAAGATGAAGGGGGAGATCCGAAAATCCACATCTTCTATCATAAATATGATACAGAAGACTATCCAGAGGGTCAGCTTCAAAAGAATCTAGAAGAAGCTAAGAAGTTACCTTTTATAATTGAAATTAATCCTGAATTTTCTATTACCTCAATATATCGACAAGAAGAATTAAGTGAAATATTTAGGCATATTTTAATTGCAGATTTTGACAAGTTAAGGAAAAGTGTAGAAGAAGCCCAGAATCATTTATTAAAATTAAAATCTAAAATTATTATTAGTGATGTGAATGGAAACGTTATTACGCATAATATTAAAGGTTTTGCAACAGGTATTCAACTCCGAGAAGATCTTAGGGACTATATTCTTGCCTGTAATGTCTTGCGTGAGAATTTTCTAACAACAGACTCGGCCTCATTCTTAGCAACTTCTGCTAAAAAGAATTTAAAGCTGAACATTTTCAGTTATGTTTTAACAGTGTTGATTATGATGGATGAAAAAGAAGTAACCGATCCTCCTGAAGCAATTGAATCTCTACTTAAAGAGATGGAGATTTTCGCAGATTTGATAATCGAAGCGAGTAGCGAAGAATCCGAATAACACATTTTTTTAGGTTTAATAAATAATTTTACTTATTCGATACCTTTTGGCAAATTTTGTGTTAGATTCGTTAATTTTAAGAAAGCACTGAAGGTTAAATGGCTTCTTAATCCGTTTTATTAAGTGGTTTAACTATTCAATAATTAACTAGTGTTTTCTTAGTCTTATTCAGAATAAGTTTTTATACTTCTGTTATAAAAATGTCCTACGTTGAATTTTAACGCTTTTCAGGCCGATAAATATATTATCTTCTAAGAATCACAACTTAATTATAATTTAATTATGACTGACAAGAAAACTCTCTATTGGAGGCATTACTTATTGGCAGCAGACGCAGAAGAAGGCATAGACACTACTCTTCAAAAAATACTAAGGTCAAGAGATAAGAACCAGGCTAATTTGATACCAATATTACAGGATGTTCAAAAAGAATATGGTTATTTATCTAAAGAAAATATGATAAATATAAGCAAACATCTTGAAATGTCTGCAAATGAAGTTTATGGTGTTGCTTCATTTTATCAGCAATTTAAATTTTCTAAATCGGGGAAACATATAATAACTGTATGTTTAGGGACAGCATGCTTCGTTAAGGGCGGTAAAATTTTAGCTGAGACTGTTAAGACCAAGCTAAGAATTGAACCAGGTGAAACCACTGAGAATGGATTATTTACCTTTGAACGGGTTGCGTGTCTAGGATGTTGTGCCCTATCACCTGTTGTTCAAATAGATGGTGAAGTCTATGGTGAGATGAAGCCAGCTAAACTTCTTAGAATCATCAATAGGCTAATTAAGGAAGAAAATGAAAAGTAAGGAACGAATGATGGTCCAAATGGATACTTCTCAAGTAACAGTGTTAATATGTCAAGGAACTGGATGTCTTTCATCCAAATCTGATGAAATTAGAGAGGAGTTTGAGGAGCAGCTTATAAATTTAAATTTACAACGTAAAATAAGAGTCGATTTCACAGGTTGCCATGGATTTTGTGCTCAAGGTCCTATTGTGATAATTGAACCAGAAGGATTTATGTACTGCAAAGTAAAAACAACGTATGTCAAAAAAATTGTGACTTCTCATCTGAAAGATGGTTTACCTGTAGAGGAATACTTTTACAAGGATCCTAAAACGAATCGCCGAATTGCGAAGTACCAAAACATTCCATTCTATAGTAAACAGACAAGGATGATTTTAGGTAGTTGCGGACATATTAATCCAGAAAATATTGACTCTTACATCGAAAAAGGAGGCTATTCAGGTTTAAAGAGAGCTTTAGAAATGTCTCCTGAGGAGATCATTCAGATCGTCAAAAACTCGGGATTACGGGGTAGAGGAGGTGCTGGTTTTCCTACAGGACTTAAGTGGAATTTTTGTAGAGATGCTCCTGGTGAAGAGAAATATATAATTTGTAATGCCGATGAAGGAGACCCTGGTGCTTTTATGGATAGATCAATACTCGAGGCTGACCCCCATAGCGTTTTAGAAGGCATGCTTATAGGTGCTTATGCGATTGGGGCCAAACATGGAATTATCTATGTCCGTGCGGAATATCCGTTGGCAGTTAAGAGATTCAGACGATCTCTTGAAACTGCTAGACAAAGAGGTTTCTTAGGAAAAAATATTCTAAATACAAATTTTTCTTTAGATATTTCTGTTCATGAGGGGGCTGGAGCGTTTGTTTGTGGCGAAGAAACCGCGTTGATGGCTTCTATTGAAGGCCATCGTGGAAATCCACGTCCAAGACCACCCTTTCCAGCCACATCAGGATTATGGGGAAAACCTACGAATATTAACAACGTAAAGACTTGGGCTTCAGTAACTTGGATTTTTAAGAACAGTTGGGAAAAGTTTCACGAAGTTGGTGTCGAACATGCCTCCGGTACGGCAATATTTTCCTTAACTGGTAAGGTTAATAACCTAGGTTTAATTGAAGTTCCTATGGGAACTCCAATAAGAGAAATTGTTTACGAAATCGGTGGTGGTATATTAAATAATAAACAATTTAAAGCGATCCAAACTGGTGGTCCTTCAGGGGGTTGTTTACCACTCAGTCACTTGGATTCTCCTGTAGATTACGAGACAATGGCTGCTTCAGGGAGTATTATGGGTTCTGGAGGTATGATCGTTCTTGACGAGACTGATTGTATGGTTAAACTGGCTCATTACTTTTTGACATTTACTCAAGCTGAATCGTGTGGGAAGTGTGTTCCCTGTCGGATTGGAACACGAGCTATGCTTATAATCCTTGAACGAATCATTAAAGGTGAAGGAGAGGACAAGGACTTAATGCTCTTAGAAGAGCTTGCTTATACTGTGAAAATGGGATCTCTATGTGCTCTTGGGCAAACCGCTCCGAATCCTGTTTTAACTACGTTGAAATATTTCCGTCATGAATATCAAGCACATATTCTAGAGAAACGTTGCTTAGCCAAGGATTGTCAAGATCTGATTGAATATGCAATAAATGAGGATATTTGTAATGGATGCACGTTATGTGCTCGGAATTGTCCTGTAGAAGCAATTTCAGGAGAAAAAGGGGACGTTCATTTCATCGATTCAACAATTTGTGTCAAATGTGGAATATGCCATTCCAGTTGTCCAAACACAGCTATATATAAATTAGATAGGACCAAACTGGCGGTGAAATTATGACTAAATGGATGAGTATCAACGGAAAACGCGTTGTTTTCGAAGAGGGGGAAACTGTACTAGAAGTGGCAACAAAAGCTGGGATTTACATTCCTACTCTGTGTGCAAGGCCTGATCTTCCATCCCTTGGAGCTTGTCGATTGTGTATTATAGATGTCGAAGGAAGTCGGGTGTATCCTAATTCTTGTACTCTCCCTGCTAGAGAAAATATGGTTGTTAGAACCGCCACCCCAGATCTTCAGGCTGTACGTCGTAATATATTTCAATTAATTCTAGCAGAACATCCGAGCTATTGCCTTGTTTGTAAAGAACAAAATGAATGTTCGAAGTTACGACATGGGGAATATAAAGCTGGACGTGTGATAGGTTGCTATACATGTAGTCATAAGGAATTATGTGAAATCCGAAAAATATCCGAATATTTACGGGTTAAAGAAATTAGATTCCCCATACTCTATAAAAATCTTCCATTAGAACGAGACGATCCTTTTCTAGTGCGGGATTATAATCTTTGTATTTTATGCGCTCGTTGTATACGAGCGTGTCAAGATGTATTAGGCTATAGTGCCATCGCTCTTACAAAAAGAGGTCACGATACAAAAGTAGGTACAATTTTAGACGTTCCTCACTTGGAAAGTGGGTGTGTTTTCTGTGGACACTGCATCGACGTGTGTCCAACAGGTGCTTTAACTGCTCGTGGTTCTACCTGGTTTGGTGCTCCTGACAAAACGATAACTACTACATGTGTTCTTTGTTCTCATGGCTGTCAGATGGTTGTTGATGTAAAATGGGGGAAAGTAGTTAATGTTCATCCCCCATACGATATGTCAGCTCGTCGAGAATATTGTGTAAAAGGCAGATTTTGTATTCCAGCTCTTTTAAATGGACGTGACAGGCTAAAATATCCCACGATCAAACGTAAGATCCTAAAAGAGGAACATTTTCCTGTGTCTTGGGATGAAGCAATTGCACATATTGCTGAGAACTTCAAAAATTTCAATTCTGATAAAATAGGATTTTTACTTTCTCCATTCTTAACAGATGAGGCAATTTTTCTCTTCAATAAACTTGCTAAAGAGATTAATAGCAATAATGTCGCATACAATGATGAAGACCTTTGTAATCTAGCCTCAAGAGGAATAAAAGCCCTGATTACAACCTACAATTCAAAAATAATTCATGAGATCGATAGCTTAGAATTCTTAGTTGTACAGGATATTTATCACCATACAAATTATGAGGCGGCAAACGTTATTGTTCCAACAACGGCTTTTACAGAAGAAGAAGGCACAAAAACGGGAGATGAATATATAAAATATCAGATTCAAAAAGCTGTTGATCCCCCAGGACTTTCTCTCCCCAGTTGGATTATTGTAAGTCGTTTAGGACAAGCAATGGGATTAAAAGATTTTTCTTACGAGTCGATTAATGAGTTACAAGATGAAATTATGAGAAATGAGCCTCTAAATGTACCTTTGGTGTCAAAACAAAGCCTAGAATATATGGGGATTCCAATAGCTGAAAAAGTGGAAGAATTCGATTTATTTTTGAATGCTAAGCGTGTCATCAGCGAATCAAAAGGTAAAGGTATGCAAGATGTTCGAATATAAAATTGTTGAAAAGGTCGAATGTGTACCGAATATACATAAATTTGTAGTCACTGTTCCAGATATTGCTAGAAAAGTAAAATCTGGACAATTTATTTTAGTCATGGTTGATGAAAAATCTGAAAGAATACCGTTTACATTGGCAGATTGGGATGAACAAAAGGGGACAATAACTTTCTTTGTTCAAGAGGTTGGTTTATCTACAACAAAAATGGCATTCATGAATGTAAATGATTCTTTCTATAGTATAGTTGGTCCTTTAGGGGAACCAGCTTATGTAGATAAATTTGGAACTGTTGTTCTAGGAGGTGGGTGTTTTGGGCTTGGCGCTATTTATTCAATAGCAAAAAAAATGAAAAAACTTGGTAATTATATTATCACCATTCTAGAAGCAAAGAATGAAAGCCGATTATATTTTGAAGATGAATTTCAAGCTATTAGCGATGAAATAATTATTGTCACAAGCGATGGATCTAGAGGGAAGAAGGGGCATATCTACGATGTTCTTGAAGAAATGATCGTTTTAAAAGGCCGAAATATAGACCATATCAAGGTTATTGGTTGTAATGTAATGATGAGCAAAGTTGCTAAGCTCACTAAAGAGATAGGAGACAT
Organism: Candidatus Hodarchaeota archaeon; assembly: GCA_048886525.1. GTDB lineage: Archaea > Asgardarchaeota > Heimdallarchaeia > Hodarchaeales > Hodarchaeaceae > Hodarchaeum. Next base: position 33,479 of record JBHLKP010000012.1, read on the forward strand.
TCCTACTTACGCTACCGTTTCCACCATCATGGTAGATGGTACAGGTATGTGTGGATGCTGCCGGTTAACTTACGATGGAAAAACACGTTTTGCGTGCGTCGATGGGCCTGAATTTGATGCACATAAGATTGATTGGGATGAATTGATCGGTGTGAGAAACACATCCTACATTAGAGAAGAATCTCTTAGCTTACAAAATTTTTCTCCTCAATGCAGGTCATTAGCTAAATATCTGGAAAAGATCAAAGAGGAGGAATCAATTTGAAAGCCAAAGAACGAATGGAGATTCTTCGAACTGAAATGCCATCTCAACCACCTGCAGTTCGAGCCAAAAACTTCCGAGAAGTCCCCTATGGATATACTGAAGAATTGGCCGTACAGGAATCTAATCGCTGTTTAAATTGTAAAAAACCTAAATGTGTTGAGGGGTGCCCTGTTGCTGTACCTATTCCTGAATTTATAAGTCTAATCCAAGAAGGAAAATTTTTAGAAGCAGCATGGAAGATTAAAGAAACTAATGTTCTTCCAGCCATATGTGGCCGTGTTTGTCCTCAAGAAGTTCAGTGTGAGGGTTTATGTATACGCGGAAAGAAAGGTAAACCTGTTGCAATCGGAAATCTTGAGCGATTTGTTGCAGATTATGAACGGTTGGGTGGACATATTCCCAAACCATTAATTGTGAAAAAAAATGGGAAAAAAGTTGCCATTGTAGGTAGCGGACCTTCTGGGTTGACAACTGCTGGAGACTTAATAAAACTAGGGTATGAAGTAACTGTCTTTGAAGCATTTCATCGTGGTGGTGGGGTTCTTGTTTATGGGATTCCTGAATTTCGACTACCTAAGTCTGTTGTAAAATATGAGATTAAAAATTTAGAAAATCAGGGAGTAAAATTTGTCTATAATAACGTGGTCGGACGTATTCGAACTATTGCAGATTTATTTTCAAATGATGAGTTCGATGCAATCTATATAGGTGTTGGTGCTGGACTTCCAACCTTTATGAATATTCCAGGTGAAAATCTTAAAGGGGTTTACTCATCAAATGAATATTTAACTCGATCAAATCTAATGAAAGCATATACTTTTCCTGAATATGATACACCTTTGGTACATGGAAAAAATGTTGTTGTTGTTGGTGGTGGGAATGTTGCTATGGATTCAGCTCGCACAGCACTCCGTTTGGATGCACAGAATGTATATATCGTATATCGTCGGTCTAGAGAACAAATGCCTGCTAGGCGGGAGGAAATTCATCATGCAGAAGAAGAGGGGATACAATTCAAACTATTATCTAATCCTGTGGAGATATATGGAGACGAACAAGGACGGGTGTATAAAATCAAGTGTCAACATTATGAACTTGGAGAACCAGATCGATCAGGTCGTCCTCGTCCCGTACCACTTGAGGGTGAATACTTCGATCTAGAGACCGATTTAGTAATCATTGCGATTGGAAATAAAGCCAATCCTCTAATAACAAAGACAACCCCTGAATTGGAAGTTAATAAATGGGGGAATATTGTTACTGATGAAATGGGACGGACAAATAAACCTTTCGTATATGCAGGTGGAGATATAGTTACTGGAGCTGCAACTGTTATTTCAGCAATGGGTGCAGGACGTCGTGCGGCTACTGCAATTCATGAAGATCTGTTTCCTAGGAAAAAAGAAGAGCCTGAAACCTTAATTCTTCCTAAAGAAATTTTAAAAATTAAAGAGGCTGTAATTTCTACAGGTTCTCCCTTATTGAAGATTATTCTTATTAATTCTTCAGAAAAAGTTCTAAATCAGGTTAAAATATCCATTTCTCATGTTCATGACTTCTTTGAAGAAACTTTACACGAAACTACAGTTTCACTGTGGTCTCCTGGGGAAGAACATGAATTTAAATCCCCCCGTATTCATGAAAATGAAAAAGAATACCTTTTATCGGCAAAAGATATTAATGGGAAAATAATGTCAAAAATTATTGTTGCTGAAGAAGTAACGAAGTGAATTTCAACTAACGAAAAACATTAAAGATTTAGGCTAATTCTAAAGTGTTGAATGCAGCAATAATATCGTATGATGTAATTATACCAATTAATTTTCCATTGTCATTATCAATAACTGGCAGTCGTTTAATTTTATGCTTGTACATTAATTTAAGACAATCAGGTATAAAAATATCTTTTGATATAGTGATAAGATTTTTTGTAACTATATCTCCAGCAATAACTTCACAAGGATTTAAACAATCTACTAAAACCCTTTCTAGTAAGTCTCTTTTTGTGATTAACCCAATTAAATCATCATTCTCATAAATAAAGACTGATCCGACTCCTTTATCTTTCATTATGAGAGCAATCTTATCAGCAGTATCTTTTATGTTCATCTTGATTATATCACGAGTCATAAGATCTTTTATTCTTGTATTCTTCAAAGTAGTCCATCCTAACCTAGAATTCTTTTTATTCTTATCGTTTCATGTTCATCCTCAATTCTTAAAAAGTATATTGTGCCAAGTTCGGTTTTTGGCTCAAATTCAACTGTTCGTTCCTCGCCAACTGGCCATTCTTTGATTTGTATTACAAGAATTTCTTTCTTAAAAAATCCCTCCGATTGGGTAATCTTAATCGTTATGTTGTGAAAAGAATGAGAGTTTTCATTTCTCATAAATACCTGGATTCTTTTATTAATAGGATCTTGTTTAACTTGGAAAATTTTTACCCTTTTTAGTTTTGAGTCTATTACTTTTTTCTTAGTAATTTCAGTCTTTTCTATACTTTTTATAGTTGGTATCAAAAAATGTAATTTCTTTGGTCTTAATAGCTCTTTTGCTTGAGGAACATTTTGATTTTGGATTAATCGTTCTTTTTCATCCTCTAGATACGCTTGTAATTTTTTAAACGAAGTTTGCGGCATTAAATCTTGACAAATTTCCGTTAGTTTAAGTTCAATCGCTTCTTTCTGGTTTGATAGAAACCAATGCGGATAAAATATTCTATTTTGGTCTTCCCTTTCTTCAAATTTTTCATTAAAAGAAAAATAGTATTCTACAAGGTAACACAATTTTTCCCCAATATTCATATTTATACGAGTTTTTAGTTCATATAGAATTTCTTGGGTAATGAAGGATATTGAAGATGGTGACCTTACGATTAAGACAAAAAGCTCTTTTTCCCATTTTGTTGAATCCATTCCAGAACGTTTTTTCTTTCTTTTTGCATTATAAAAAAATAAAGTTGCAGAATATACGACTTCTCCTATTTCAAGATCCATTGCCAAAAATTTTTGAGTTTCCAGAAACTTCTCTTGATGCCACCATACTGGATGAGTCGTTAGGATTTGTTTTTCATTTTCATCATTAAGTGAATCTCTTGAATATGTAAATAGAGGAATATGACCACTAATTTCATCAAAAAAATATAAATAAATGCTGAACGAATCATCATTAGCTTTTTGATGAGGTTCCATAAGGATAAACCTGTATTTGGTTAAATACCTGCTTTTATTTCAAGGGATTTAATATCTACTGTCGTTTTTCGGCTACTAATCTTTATTAAGTAATTTTCATCGAAGTCTGACTTAGTGAATTCCAGAATTAATTCTTCTTTCATTGGCCATTCTGGAAGTTCTTGTACCCATATTGTTTCACTAAAAAGTTCCATCGTTTTAGAAACATGAATAATTACATCTCTAAGGGTTTCATTTTGGTTTACGAGCATAACAAGAATTTTGTTTGGATTTTCTTTTGTTGAAATAGTCCTCATTGATATCTTCTTTTTAATAAGACTTTTAGCCCAGAAACTTCCATCTTTTGATACTAATGAAGTATTATTAACCTTTTTTGATTCCATATCTTGATATTCATATAAATCCATAATTTGCTTTTTAAATTCAATCCACATATCTTCTAAATGAATATAAATGTGATTTGCTTCTTCTGAGAGTTTTTTATATTTTTCACGTTTCACTGGATTCGATTCTAGAATTTTTCGTTTAGATAATATTTTAAGGCTGTTACCCACCTCTTTTTCAATTTTTAATTTAAAATCTAATAATTTTTGAGGTGGTATGGGTTTACTTTCTCTCAAAATTTTGATTATTATACCATATAGCGGTTTTTCAACAGTCGCAATAATTTCTTCTTCTTTAGGATAATAAATTTGAAAAGCAGCATAAGTAAACTCGGTAAATTTTAAATCAATCCGAAGTGGAATCTTCTCTATTTTCCATATATAGTGTGTTTTCAGAATGTCAAGTTCATTTTGGTTTTTTTCTAATTTTCTAGGAGAGGAAAAGAGAATTTGTAATCCTCGCGTGATATCAAAAGAGCAAACAAAAAAACCGATTAAACCAGTTTTAGAATCCAATATTTGCTTATCAGAGTCCGTTGCCTCGATATTTGGTTCTAAAAAAGGGTCGATCTTCATGATTAATTCTGATTATAGAAATTCATCCATCTGAATTAAGGTTTTTTGAAATGATGACGGTACAAAAATTCATTAATATTTCTTTTTTGACAATTTTACCAGAAATATAAAATATTTTAATCTTCTATACTCTTTAAATGATAAATTAGAATGAAAAGTAATATCTAGTGTCTTTTGGAGAAAAAAAGAATTGAGTTCAAACGAATCAAGGATATGGGATCTTATCATTGTAGGAGGAGGACCATCAGGTTTATCTTGTGCTATTCGTGCTGCCGAACTAGGCCTTTATATACTCGTACTTGAAGCAAGATCTGGAGTTGGCACTGCAACGGCTGGAACTATGTCTGTAGATGGTTATCCAGGTTTTTTCAGTATAACACGACAAGAATTGCTTGATAAAATGGCTAAACAAGCCAAATACCATGCTACGATAAAATATGCTGAAAAAGTAAGTCGTCTCGAACTTCAGGATAAGATCAAACGTGTTTACACTCTGATTTCTAGAGGAGAATTTTTCTCGGAAGAAGTTATGTACGAAGGAAAAACTGTACTGCTAGCTACTGGGTTCTATCCAAGCAAACTCGGAGTTCCAGGAGAACGAAAATTTCACAATAGGGGAGTTTATTATTCTCTTCCTAGTGGTGATCATTATGAGAAAAAAATTTCAATTATTGGTCACACATCATGGGCTGTCAGGAATGCATTACATTGTGATGCTATTGGAGCTCACGTTACTCTAATCACAGTACGGGATACAATTGAAGCACATCCTGCTCTATTAAGAAGGTTGAATGAAAGCTTTGTAGATGTAAAATACAATCTTGAAACTATTGCCTTCGAGGGTTCGAAAAACGTTAATAGAGTTATTACACAAACCAAAGATGGAAAAATAGTTCCAATTCCAACTGATATAGCTATCATCATCAGCAGTAAAAACCGTAATAGAGATCTGTTTCTTGATGCAGGTTTAGCAATTTCACCAACTGGAACAATAATAATAAATTCAGCTAATCAAGATACAAATCTGTCAGGTGTTTTTGCTGCAGGAAGTGCCACACGAGGAGATTCTATAGTAGGTGTGGGTGCAGCAGAAGGTCAAAATGCAGCAATACAGATATCAAAATATTTAAACGAACTAGAAAAAGAAAAAATCACCGAAGAAAAGGAAATTGAAAAACATCCTCCTGTTTCCAGATTTGTTAAAGGAAAATCAGTTATCATATCCAAAGAAGATCTTTCTCCTGAGATTGTAAAATGGGTTGTAAAAGCTCCCCAAATAGCTAAAAAGACTAAACCAGGACAGTTTGTTATATTAAGAGTCGACTCTAAAGGAGAAAGAATTCCTTTAACAGTAGCTGAGACGAATATTGAAGAGGGGACAATTACATTAATATTTCAGAAATTAGGAAAAAGCACTAAACTTATGAGTACTTTAAAAGCGGGAGATCATATATTGAACCTTTTAGGGCCACTTGGAAGACCAGTTGAGGTTGAGAAATGGGGTACAGTCGCTGTTCTAGGTGGAGGATGTGGAGTAGCTCCTGTTTTACCGAAAACGAAAGCTTTGAAAGAATTAGGAAATAAAGTTGTTAGTATAATTTCAGCAAGATCTGGAAGTCTTTTGATATGCCAATCAGAAATGCATACATGCAGTGATGAGCTTTATATTGCGACTGACGATGGAACATTAGGCCATCACGGTTTTGGACTAGACATCTTAGTAAAATTCATCCAAGATGGGCGTAAATTCGATCATGTTGTCGCTGTCGGTCCTATTCCTATGATGAGAGCAGTATGCAATTTTACAAAAAAACATAATATACCAACTACCGTTAGTTTAGCCCCATTAATGGTCGATGGGACTGGTATGTGTGGTGCTTGTCGTGTGACTATTGGGGGAGAAGTTAAATTTGCTTGTGTTGATGGACCTAATTTTGACGGACATAAGATAAATTTTGATGAGTTAACCGTGAGATCAAATGCATACAGATACGAGGAACGAATTTCAAATGAAAAAGCCGCGCGAGACAGATAATGAGGTGTAAAAGATGGACGCTGAAAATAAAGAAGATAAAAAAAAGCGAATTAAAAAGCAAAGGATTCATATGAGTGTTCAAGATTCTACTGAAAGAATTCGAAACTTTAATGAAGTAGCTCTTGGTTATACTGAAGAAGAGGCAATTGAAGAAGCCTCTAGATGCCTTCAATGTAAACGTCCTCGCTGTATAAAAGGTTGTCCTGTTGATGTTAATATACCTGAGTTTATTCGCAAGATTCGCGAGGGGGATGTCGATGCAGCAAAAGAAATAATACTAGCAACAAATAGTTTACCTGCAATTACAGGAAGAGTTTGTCCTCAGGAAAATCAATGTCAAGAATTCTGTATTCACCCCGACGCAATATCTATTGGTGCTTTGGAAAGATACGCTGCTGACAATGGTAAGCGACCAGAATTAATCCCAATAAAGAAGTCGAAAACAAAAGTAGCAATTGTAGGGTCTGGCCCTTCAGGGTTAACTTGTGCTGCAGAGCTAGCGAATAAAGGCCACGAAATAATGGTATTTGAAGCTCTTCATGATTACGGGGGAGTATTAACTTATGGTATACC
>JBHLKP010000013.1:0-39601 GCA_048886525.1 Candidatus Hodarchaeota archaeon
GGGGCAACAGGTTTTCGTTTAGCTACTGAAGGTTCGCCTTTTAATACAGTAAATCCGAGTAAAATTACTATTAATCCTATTATTGAGATAATTGCTGGAATATATGTAGAATAGAGAGTAAATCTTATTTCAATAAATCTATTTCCAATCCTAATCGGATTAGATCCAGTATTAATGACTTCTAACTTAATAGTATACGTACGACTTGAGTAACCAAGTGGAACATTCCCCGTTATGCTTCCTTCTTCTAATCCATCCATTCCTGAACCTGATCGCGTACCACTCGCTATTTGACCATCTTCAGAACCAGAATATATTAAACTAATATCACATGAATAATCAGAACCAGTATGAGGTCCGATAATGAATCGTGCCTTAATTATGACTTGGGTTGGATGAGATGGAATTCGACTTTCCAAATGCATATCAATAGTTTCAACTGTAAATGGATCAATAATTACGTGTTCAGATTCATCTATTCCATATTCTGTATTAGTAGTTACCCAAAAGGGGAATAGTTTAACTCCTACAAAAGTGAATAGAATTAATACAATTAAACCAACTAGAAAAATAGGAATTCCAATTATGGTTACTTTTGATACCATTTTAATCACATATAATCTCCGATTACTCAGTCCTTTATAAACAGGTCTAACTTACCATTAGAACAAAGCCTCGCGCGCATCACTTAAATATTTCGTTTTTAATACTATTTGAAGGATAACTCTCACTTTTTTTATCAAATTATCTTTTTTTACGTCCTATTAGGAATCAATTTGATCAAGTTAAGTATAGGTGATAGAAATCATTGAAATCAATGTTACTAAGTGTGTAGGCTGTGCATACTGCAAGATCGTTTGTCCTGTTTCTGCTTTTAGGGTAGAAGGTTTTTCAACCTTTCTCCAAACATGTGAAAAATGTAGAAGATGTATTATTAACTGTCCTGTATCAGCAATAACACAACTATGGGAGGATTAGTTGATGAATAGAAAATACGAATGTTTTATAGCAGGGGGTGGAATAGGAGGCTTATTATCAGCCGCAGTGGTCACAAAACATGACAAGAGTGTTTTTCTGGCTGAAAGATTACCATTTTTAGGGGGGCGTTTTACTTCTCACAAATATAAAGGATTTGAAATTCCTAGTGGGGCTGTGCATATGATTCCTCATTCTCGAAAAGGGCCTCTTGGCCAACTTTTATTACAAAATTTAAAGCTACCACTAGTTATTAACGATGTAGAAGACTTTACAGCTTGGTACTGGCCAAATAAGAAACCGATTAAACATAAAAATTTCTGGGGAATTTTTAAAGCGTTTCCCAAGCGATCACAGAGAATATTTGTCATTAAAAAGTTGATTCTTGGATTAAGAAATTCAGAAAAGCATACAGAGTCCTTTCATGAGTACTTAGAATCACGTACTGAAGATCCCCAGATATTCCAATTTTTTAATGCCGTTACAGGTTTTGCTTTAAGTTTAGATATTTCCCAATTATCCACTGCTTCAATGTTTCGTTTTTTAAAAAGATTATACCAAAGAGGGCGCCCAGGAGTACCGATCGGTGGGAGTAAGGCTGTCATCTTTTCATTAGCCGAATTTTCACATCGAAATGGTTTAGGAAATATAAATAAGAACTGTGAACTTAAAAAATTAGAAATAGATGATTCTAAAGTCAATTTGGCTGTATGCTTAAGATTAGACAAAAATGAAGAATTTGAAATTAAAGCTAAAAACTTTATTTTGAATCTAGGCCATCCACAAATAAATCAAATATTAAAAAACAGTGGTGTACCATTTCGATTTCCTTCTTCCCCTATTGCCAGTGGAGGAGGATTTATTTTTAGAGCGAAAGCTTCTATTCTTGGAAGCTCTGCAGTTGCTCAATTCCCTGAGAATGAATATTTCAAAGGTGCTGTAGAGCCATCACGGATTTCTCCTGGTTTAGCTCCTAACGGTGAACATCTTCTCTGTACGCATCAGATTTTTAAATCAAGTGATGTCGTACGTGATTCTCGGCGAGCGAGGGATGAAGTATTTTCCACTTTTCCACAACTCAAAGAAGAAGATGAACTAGTCATTCATACTTTTCATAAGGATTGGCCTGTTAATTTTGCGTCTCAAGGAAATGATTTAGCTAACTTTTCAACAGAGATTAAAAACTTATTCTTCGTTGGCGACGGTTTCAAAGGGAATCAAGGTTGGATGATGACTGAAGGTGTAACTTATGGAGTAAAGCAAGTTATTGATAAAATTATTAGCAATAAATAGAAATAAATCTTTCATTGAGGAGTTAGTGTTGTGATTGCAAAATTTTGAATAAAAATTTCCTCTATTCCTGTAAATCACAAGGTAATCTATTTTTCTTGATATAAAGAAATTACTTTTATACTAAGAAAATGTTTCTCTTCATATTGTTGTATATCAAGAAGAGTATTGGGGTCATTAGATGAAAAGGCTTTTAATTGGATATTTACCTGTATTACTACTATTATTCTGTGTTAATTCTGCAGATATTGGCATTGGGAATATCAGTGAGTCAGTTAGTAACATAGCTGTTATTCTTGACGCATCTACATGTTACGACGAGAATTTTCTTGAAGATGTACTGAATGGATTTGACGCGATAAACCAAACTTATAATATAAGTTATAATGTTTTTAGATTATCAAACTATAAAGTCACAAATAGGACACATTACCGTGCCACTTATGAGTATTATAATTCTACTTCTAATGATACAATAATAACAAACCATACTCAACTAGCTAGAATCCTCATTGAATCAAACAAATTTGATTTAATTGCTTTCATTGGTTATGAATTAAGACAAATTGGAAATTCAGAGACTCCTTTAACCGAACTATACCCTGATATGAAATTTTTGTTTTATGATTTAGCAGGAGTAGTTTCTTCTGATGGGGAAGATGACAAACGAAATAATGTCTTTCGAGTAAGCTTTTTGGAAGAAGAGGTTGGCTATATAGCTGGGATTCTTGCAACTGAAACAATTACTCCTTTTCCATCCCAAATCTCTGCTGTTGGAATTAAACCTAAATGGTTTAGGGGAGAACCACGCTCCAATAAATTGATTGCTGGATTCCAAGCTGGTATTCTACGTCAGATAGCTGAAACAAAAATAGATATTTCTTACATTGGCTATTATACTAATTATACTGAGGCAAAAACCCTAGGGACTAGACTAGAATCCGATGGATATGAATTAGCATTTGCAGCTCTCCAAAATGAAAACACATTAGGAATACTTGATGGTTTTCTCAATAATGTCATTACTGTTGACTCCAACAGGTCATTAATAACTGGAAATAGGCCTTTCGGTAGTATAGTTAAAAATAATACAAAAACATTACTTACAACATTTGAGATTCTAAATCAAAGCGCAACATTCGGAGGATCCTTGGAATTTGGATTTCAAGATGGGGTATTTTACCCAGATGGTTGGGGAAATGATGCATCTATCGATAACGCTATGGAGCAAATCTATCAGGATTTAGTTGTTGACAAAATTAGCTTACCTAATGATATTATTGATGCTCAAAATACTCCAGGTTTTGAAATAATCACTGGGTTTAACATACTTCTTCTTTTATCTATCATTGTGAGAAAAAGAAGAGAGTAGAATAACTTGTCTATGGAAAAATATCCCAGATCGATATGTGTGATAGGTGGATCGGGTTTTTACAGTTTTCTTAGGAATCCTGCAGAGCTTACTATCCCAACTCCTTTTTCTAAGACTCCAGTTTTACTATATCGAGAAACTTATGAAGACAAAATCCTATATTTTTTACCACGTCATGGAGGAAACCATTCAATTCCTCCACATAAAATAAATTTCAAAGCCAATATTTTCGCTTTACACTTAGTAGGAGTTTCACGTGTAATTGCGACAAGTGCTGTTGGTAGTCTAATTCCTAGTTTAAAAGTAGGAAATTACGTATTGATTGACCAATTCATTGACTTTATCCGACCTATTACATTTTTCGATGGTGATTTCACATTAGAATTTGCCAATGGTTTAAAACTTTCTGGAGTAGTTCATGTAGATATGACTAAGCCTTATTGCTCTGAAATAAGAGACACAGCATACCAAGTGTTAAAGAATGATAATACTCATTACAAAGGAACTTATTTTACGACAATGGGTCCTCGTTTTGAAACATCTGCAGAAATTAAAGCTTTACAACATCTCGGGGCTACTGTTGTAGGTATGACCAACTCATCAGAGGCGATTCTTTGTCGTGAAATCGGCATATGTTACGGTGTTATAGCAGTTGTTACCAATATGGCCGCTGGTCTGCAAACTATAGTCAATCAACAAGAAGTGTTAGATATTTTTAAATCCAGGTTAAATCATCTAAATACTGCTATACCAGAGATAATTTTAAAACTTCCAGATTCTAAATCATGTTCTTGCGAAACCCATATCTTGAAGACCTAGTTTCAGATTTGCTTTTTTTTGGCCTATTAAATAACATATTTTGAATAAATGTCGTTAAATTTTAATAATCGTTATAGATGTTGATTTTTAATTTCAAAATCGATAAAAAAGTGAAGGAATGGTATTATGCGGCACTTATTTACCTCAGAGTCTGTAACTGAAGGTCATCCTGACAAAATGGCTGATGCTATTTCAGATGCAATTTTAGATGCTATTATAACCGATGATCCAGACGCTCATGTAGCTTGCGAGACATATTTAACCACTGGAATGGTTTTAGTAGGGGGAGAAATAACTACAAATACTTACATTGATATCCAAAAGGTAGTTAGAGAAAAAATCAAAGAAATAGGATATACTAATTCTAGAATGGGTTTTGATTATAATTCAGTAGCAGTTTTAAACACAATACATGAACAAAGCACTGATATAGCTCAAGGTGTCGAAAGGATATCTTTAGAGGAACAAGGAGCTGGGGACCAAGGTTTGATGTTTGGGTACGCGTGCACCGAAACTGAATCATTAATGCCTCTTCCAATATCATTAGCCCATTCACTTACAAAGTACTTAGCAGAAGTACGTAAAACCAAAAAGATACCTTGGCTTCGACCTGATGGTAAATCACAAGTAACAATCGAATATTCTAATGGAGTGCCTTCAAGAGTGTCAGCAGTTGTTATTGCGGCTCAACATACTGAAGATGTATCTCATACTGAATTAAAGGAAGAAATAATTGAGAGGGTGATCAAGAAAGTTATTCCAGCTCATTATCTGGATGAGAAAACGGAATATTTTGTAAATGAAACAGGAAGATTTGTCATAGGAGGACCTCATGGAGATACTGGGTTAACTGGTAGGAAAATTATTGTTGATACATATGGAGGGGTGGGATCCCATGGCGGGGGATGTTTTTCTGGAAAAGATCCGTCTAAAGTCGATAGATCTGGCTCATATGCAGCTCGTTGGGTAGCTAAAAATATCGTTGCTGCAGGTTTGGCGAAGGAATGTGAAATCCAAGTAGCTTATGCGATAGGCGTACCCAAACCATTGAATATCAACTTAGAAACAAGAAGAACAAACAAAATACCTGAAAAGCAAATTTTAAAATTGATAAAGAAGCATTTTGACCTTCGTCCAGGTTTAATAATACATAATCTAAAATTAAAGCGCCCTATTTATGCTAAAACGGCTGTATATGGTCACTTTGGTAGAGATGATCCTGATTTTACTTGGGAAAAAACTGATGTTGCCTCAATTCTAAAAGAGGAAGCAGGTTTATAATCTTATAAATCAAATAGATATGGACTGTAAATCCTTTCTAAACTTGGATTTGCACTATTTCCTACTTAAGATTTAATTTGAGTTCTTCTCCACTTTTTATAGTTTCCTAGACAACTTTTGCAACAGAAGTAGTGGCGAACTTCATCAAATTTTTCAGATTCATAATCAGAAGTGATCATTTTTCCACAGTATTCACATTGTATATTTAAGAGAGTATTATGTTTTGGAATGCGATGGGGTCTTGAAATTATCTCCTTGACTAGTAAAGACAACTTTGCTCGATTTACATTCGGGTGTGATTTGAGTTCTTCGAAAAGAAGTTGATGCATATTTAAAGGTTGAATTTGAGAAATTATTAAGATGTTATATTCATCTAAAACTTCAAAAACTTCCTTAACTTCGTCTAGTGAGAGCAAAAAATCAAAAAATTCCATTTTCTTATTTTTTTCAACTTGTAATGATATTAACAAAGCACTATCATTTGTTAGTGAGTGTGGATTTAAATAAATTCCAATGTGATGGATCACCCCAATTTTTAGCAATTTATCAATGCGAGATTTAATCGTAGGAACTGTAAATCCAAGTTCATTCGCAAGTTCGGAATAAGTTAATCTACCATTTTCATTTAATTTATCCAAAATAATCAGATCATTGTTATCAAGTTCAATCATACTCTCATAACCTTATGAATCAAAAAGTAGTTTTACCAAATTAGAAGGAAATAACATTTCTTTGTAATTTTTAATTATTAAATAAGGATTTTAATATTACTCACAACAATTATCGTAATTCTCATCACCATAATCCATCATGTTTTTAGATTATGTAAAGGAAATGTATTAAACCACTTCAAAAGCTTATTTAAACACAATTTTGCAATCATTGAATTAAATATTTAATTTCATGAATTTAATATAACATTAAAGGTGGTTTTTCCTTTATTAGCTAAATTAACAAAAAAAATTTCCTTAGTTTTTGAAAATAAATGTTCTACATACTCTCTTTCTTTAGGATATTCCTTTAATTTTTAAGTCAAAAATACTATAGGACTTTGTTCTCTAGCTTATTTAACGAATTCAATAGCAATAATTTGAATTATCAGAAATATTTTAGATGATAATCATGACAGAAAAGTTAAAATGCCAAGAATGTGATTATAGTGAGCCTGTACCATTCCACTGTAAACAGCCAATGCACATTGAGGTTATAAACGGCATAAAACAATTAGTATGCTGGATGGGGCCTGAATGTGGGGTTCAAGATCTTCCTGTACATCACGATAAACCTATGAATTTTATCGGAGAAAATGTCTCAAAAAAACACGATCATGAATTAAGTACATCATCCACTGGAGTAAAAACTCTTAATCTAAACGTATCCAACAAAAATAAGCAAGTTTCTACTTTTGAGATCACTGGAATGACTTGTGCTTCATGCGTTTCTACAGTTGAAAAAAGCTTGACGAGTGTTGAGGGTGTTAACGAGGTTTCTGTGAATCTTATGACTGAAAAAGCCAGAATCACTTATAATCCAAACATAACCAATATTGAAACATTGATAACTTCTGTTGAATCTGTTGGTTATGGGGCTAAAGATATTACTTCAAGGTTGGAGGAATCAGGAAAAATCGATTTAAAGATTTCAGGAATGACTTGTGCTTCATGCGTTTCTACAGTTGAAAAAAGCTTGACGAGTGTTGAGGGTGTTAACGAGGTTTCTGTGAATCTTATGACTGAAAAAGCCTCAATTTCTTATGATCCTTCCAAGACAAGTGTAAAAAGCCTAATAGCTGCTGTTACAAATGTTGGGTATACTGCTAGTCGAATATACCCGAAAGAACAACTTAAGGACAGAGAAAAGTTGGAACGCGCACGTATTTATCGGATTCAGCAGCTTCGTTTAATATCAGCGATTATTTTTTCAATTCCAGTTGTCCTTTATAGCATGGGTAATCATTTATTTAATCTTAACATTCCTCTTATATTACCAGTAAATTCTATGGAAACATTACTAGGCATTAATACAGAACAATTTGTAATAATGCTTTTTACAATTCCAGTGATGTTTATATCAGGATGGCAATTTCATCGGGGTGCATTAAAGGTTCTTCGACATGGCCAATTTAACATGGACGTTCTAGTATTCATTGGTACAAATGCAGCATTTTGGTATTCAGTTCTAACCCTCTTCATCTTTAGAAGTGGAGCTGTTTTTTTTGAAACATCGGCCTTACTTATAACATTTTTACTACTAGGAAAATACTTAGAAGCTAGAGCTAAAGGACAGACTTCTCAGGCTATTAGAAAGCTCATAGAATTACAAGCAAAAGATGCTACTGTTTTAGAAAATGAAAAAGAAATTAAATTACCAATAGAAGATGTTGAAGTAGCAATGATAGTCTTAGTTAAACCAGGAGAGAAAATTCCCGTTGATGGAAGAATAATTGAAGGTAATTCAACGGTAGATGAATCTATGATTACAGGAGAATCAATGCCAGTAAAGAAATCTGTTGGTGATCAAGTTATTGGAGCTACAATAAATAAAAATGGTTTATTAAAAATTAAAACAACAAGAATTGGTGCTGATACAGCTCTTGCTCAAATTGTTAAACTTGTAGAGGATGCTCAAGCATCTAAAGCACCAATCCAAAGGTTCGCTGATTTAGTAGCAGGTCGTTTTGTACCAGCTGTCATTATAATTTCAATTTTAACATTCATCTTTTGGTATGGTGGATTTTCTATTGGTCTATTCCCCACTAGTCTTCTTGCAAATCAGAATGTCTCATCATTTGTTTTTGCATTTAAGCTTATGATTGCTGTTTTAGTTATTGCCTGCCCCTGTGCTCTTGGTTTAGCTACTCCGACTGCTATCATGGTAGGAACGGGTAAGGGAGCTGAAAATGGTATTTTAATTAAAGGTGCAGATTCACTTGAGGCAGCTCATAAATTAAATGCCATAATTTTTGATAAAACAGGAACTCTAACAAAAGGCCAACCCAAGGTTACCGATATTGTTGCTATTGATAAAACAAAGACTGAAAAAGAAATATTACAGCTAGTTGCATCTGCTGAAAAAGGATCTGAGCATCCTTTAGCTCAAGCTATTATAGAATCTGCTGAAGAACGAAATATAACCATATGGGAACCAAAAGATTTTGAAGCTATTCCTGGTCATGGTATTAGGGCCCGGATTAATAGCGATATCCTTCATGTTGGAAATCGTAAGATACTTCAGCAAAACAATGTTTCCCTAGGTATAATTGACACTGAAATTAAAAAACTTGAAGATCAAGCGAAAACTACAGTAATAGTTATGTTAAATAAAGATATAATTGGTCTACTTGGTATTACAGATCCATTGAAAGAATTTAGCAGATCTGCTATTGAACGAATACAGAATCTTGGTATTAAGACATATTTAGTAACTGGAGATAATGAAAGAACTGCAAATGCTATTGCTAGTCAAATTGGGATAAAGCATATTGTTGCTGAAGTTTTACCTCAAAATAAAGCTGAGATTGTAAAACAACTACAATCTGAAGGATATTTCGTTGGTATGGTGGGTGATGGAATAAATGATGCCCCTGCTCTCGCTCAAGCGAATGTGGGATTTGCTATAGGTAGTGGTACTGATATTGCTATAGAAACTGGTGATATTGTCTTAATCAAAGAAGACCTTCGTGATGTAGTTGCAAGTATTCAACTAAGTAGAAAAACAATGTCAAAAATAAAGCAAAACTTGTTTTGGGCCTTCATTTATAATATTGTCGGTATCCCAGTGGCAGCAGGCCTTCTATTCATACCTTTAGGAATAACATTAGTTCCTGAATTAGCTGCAGCAGCTATGGCCTTTAGTTCTGTTTCTGTAGTGACCAATAGCTTAATACTAAGATTTTACAGTCCAAAAGTTTAACAAACAATTGGACTGTATATTTTTTTGCCTGAATGAAACAATCATTCTATTTCAATATATAATTGGATCCGACAGAGATATAAATTTTATTTCTAGAAATATATCTCAAGATAGTGAAACACTTTCCATGAGGAGTAGCTATATAGACTAAAAATCTATCTTTAAACAGTATTTATATACAAAATGAGGCTGTAATTACTCATTCAAGAAAGGAACAGCTGTAATATGTATCAATTTGACCCCATCCAAACTCTAGCTAATGTCGATTACTCTAGAGCAGATACTTTTGGCGAGAGAGCCTGTAGTCTATCCCGTTTGATGTCTAAAGGGTATAGAATACCTTACGGGGTTGTTATTTCTACTAAAGTTTTTAAAAAGTTCTTAAACACGATACCAGGGACGAAACGAATTGACCATCTCATGGATCAAATAAATTGGGAAAATCTAGATGAAACTGCATTAGAGATTCAAGATATCATCTTAAGATCACCAGTTCCAATGTCTATGAAAAATCAAATTGCAGAGGAAATATATAGGCTATTGGATAGAATAGAATCTAAATCAGTAGTGATTAGGACCTCCGCTCACGTCGAAGACTCTTCTCGTCATGTTTGTTTTGGAAGGGGAGTTTTTTTTCATTTAAAAGATATTCGAGAAATCCTAAATCTCATGAAAAATTGCTGGGCGTCAGCCTTTACTCCTGATGTTTTGAAAGATTTGATACAAGCTGGACTTCCTCCTGATAATGTTAATATTGCTGTAATAATAGAAGAAATGATTACAGCAAGGACAAGTGGAATCTTAATAGTAAAAAAAGAATCTATTAGTGGTGAGGGAGATGTTCAAATTAGAGCTAATTGGGGATCTCAAGTTTACGAAGAAAATAATGGAATCTACTGTGACCAAATCATTGTAAATGAGAAGAAGATTGGAGAACCTATAGAAATTTATAGATCATATAAAGAAAAAATCTCCTGTATCCCAGAAGACACCAAAAGAACGATGATAATAGAGAACAAACCAGAAAAAAAAGTAGCTCTTTCTGTCAGTGAGCAAAATATTGGCACACTGATTCAATTAGCTAGAAAAATTCAAAAAGATTTCGAAGTTGATTATGAAATTGAATTTATTTTTGACCATAATGATTCATTATGGTTACTTGATGCTATTCCAAAATCGGGGCGTAGAGGATATTATCATATAGGACATTCTAGTAAACATCCTATAAAATAGCACCACACTGTAATTAATTTTCTACTACTCCTATATATCATCCCAAAAAAGTGAGTTCTAAAGCTTCTTTTACTGGGGATCGCAATTCGTAATATACTTCTCTACCTATTTTTGTGTAATTAACTATTTTTTCTTTAACCAACTTTTGACACTGATAGGTTAGAGATGATTCTTTTATCCCAGTCTTTTCTTGTAATTCAGATCTCTTAATGCTACCATCTTCATGTTTTAGAAGAAGCATCTCTTCAAGAACAGGAATAGAGGATTTTATCACACCTTTAACGTTTTTTAGGTATTCTAATAAAGGGGAATTAACCCCATAGTTACTATCTAATAATGGTTGGAGAATCGGATAAGTTTTTCCAGTTGGAATAGAATTTTCTTGTTGATTAAACCTCAAGTTATGCTCTACTACAATTTTAAGAGCAGCTTGAAAGCCTAAGTATTGAGCAGTTTTATGCAATAATTCAGTTGTGATATTGAACACTGATTCTTGGGTTTCTATATGAGAAAATAATTGTCTAATAAGCCATAATGCAATGCCTGGTAATCCAAGCGAAATGACACTAATATCATTTAGAACATTTTGAGAAAATAAATCTGGCTTACCAAGAATTTCTGTTCGTTTCTTTATAATTTGTTGAATTTCTATATTTGAGGGACGTTTAAATTTGAATTCAAAAGGTTCTTGACCGAAGATTTGTATTCTAGCACTTTTTTGAGAATTCTTTAACCAATACTGTTCAATAGAATTTAATATAGTGACAATAATAATTTTATCATAGTCAGAACGCTCTAATAGATCGAAATATGATTGGCGTGATAAAGTACCCCAAATCGGATAAATATTATCCAAGAAGAATATCTGAGTTGGACTAAAATCAATATCTTCCCATTTTTGGAAAAAATTAGAATCATAAGTTAAATACCTAGCATAGTTCGTATCAATAGATTTATTTAATTCAAATGCAATTTGTTTTGCTGTTGCACTTTTACCACACCGTCGTGGTCCAAAAACCAGAATCTGTGGAAGGAAAGAAGCATCTAGTTTAGAATTCAACATTTGACCTAGTAATTGACTTAATCGATGAACTTCTTGAGTATGAACAAAAGAATCAGGCGATTTTAAGATGAAAGAATCGTTGAAAGCATTTCTTATTGTCCTAAAATTTTCAAATTGACTAACCCAGTCTTTTGATTGTGTCTTTCCCTTTTGAAAAGAGTCAAAGATTGTAGGCAATTCGAATTATTCCTTGAAATCCCATGTAACAATCAGAAAAGCTTTGATTATTATCTGGAATTTGAACCTTTTAAATCGTTTGAAATTTGAAATATCCGACAATAATCTATATCAGCATGTTATGAATAATATGCAATTTATTATACTGAAAAATTGTTTGGAATCTATATAAAAATGAGAATAGAGTAGCATAAATCAATTATTTCTATTTTAAATTTATAAGGCATTATTTGAGCTGTCTAAATTAGTTTATTATAAGAGAAAGCTGAATATTACCGATTAAACAGAATTTGCACCTAATAGCATGTATAAATACAGGTCTTAGATTTCTCTCCCTATTATTGAATTGCGTCTTACAAGTGATACAGATGGATAATTTAATTTTTGCTTTTAATTCAAGTGGAAAAGATCCCGATATCTTATTACTGGTAGCTAGCATTCGTAAATTCGCTGGTACATTGTCAAACAACCCAATCTGGATGTTAATTCCGAATAAAGTGAATGAAATATCAATAGAAATTAAAGAGCAGCTATTCTCCCATAATGTTCAATTAATTTCTTATGAAATTGATCCTGATGTAATTAACTTCCCCTTCGCAGGATATGTCTTCGCTGCAGCTACAGCTGAAGTCACTGCAAAGAATAAAACAGATATTCTTGTTTGGATGAATTCGGATACACTGATAATAAACGAACCGAGTGATTTCCTGTTGAATGAGGATAAAAACTTAGCATATAGGCCTGTTCACCATACTCTAATAGGTTCAATATTCGATAAACCTATTGATTCGTTTTGGAAATTGGTTTATGAAAAATGTGGTGTATCTGAAAGCAAAGTTTTTCCTATGAAAACTCACGTTGATCATAACACTCTTCGTCCTTATTTTAATGCTGGATGCCTTGTTGTAAGACCAGAAAAAGGTTTATTCCAATCTTGGTGGCATTCATTCAAAGAATTATATCGTGATAAAAGTTTTAAGAATTTTTATGAAAAAGATGATCTTTACACAATCTTTCTACATCAAGTGGTATTATCTGGTGTCATTCTATCATCTATGGAAAAAGAAGAACTCCTCGAATTACCTTTCTCCTACAATTATCCTCTTCATTTATACTTTGAAAGCCCAGTTGAATACCGACCTCAGAATATTAATGATTTGATTACGGCTAGATTTGAGAAACAGAAATATTTAGAAGAAGTTCCAATTCACGATCCCCTTAAAAGTTGGTTAAAAGCTCAGTTGGATTCATTATCAATAATAAATAAAAACATTAAAAGAAAAATAAAGTTAGGAAAAAAACCAATAGTTTACCCAATACCAATAATTCTTGCTGGGGCACTTATTAATGATACTCCCAATTTTGCTACTTTGGGAGACGTAGGAATTATGGGGATCAACCCTCCAATTGTTTTCATTTCTTCTGGCCAAAATCACTATACAAACAAAGGGATTCTCAAACATGGAACCTACAGCCTTAATTTTCCATCAACTAGCCTTCTCACAAAAACTGATTATTGCGGAATCGTTTCTGGATATGATATAGACAAATCGAAATTATTCAATGTCTTTTTTGGTGAACTAAAAACTGCTCCAATGATTCAAGAATGTCCTGTAAATTTGGAATGTAAGGTCATTAAAAAGTTCTCTATTGAACATAGACAGATCTTTGTTGGTGAAGTTATTCAATCCTATGTCGATAGGGAATTTGTTATTGAAGAGGGAACTAATAAGAGAATCAAAAATATGAAAAAGCTAGACCCTATAATATATGCCTTAGATAATAATTATTACAAAATTGGTGAAATAATTGGCATTGGATATCAAGAAGGGAAGAAAATACAACTCTAAAGCTAAATTAAGCCCTAAATTAAAACAATAAGTTAATAAAAGGAAGCAAATCAAAACAATAAAAAATCGATACTGCGATCCATTTATCACGAGAGTAATTTGATGGAATCTTCCCCCTTTTCATCTCTATATGAATTATATAACTATGTAATTGCTACACTTAAAGAACTTGGTTCATATAAATGGCTTTTTTTTGGCCTAATAATCACTCACTTATTAATTGGTGCCTTAACTTCGCCATTAGTGACAAGCGATTTCAAACACAACCTTTTTTATGGGGAAGCTTTTTGGAAATATGGATTCAGAGTTTATGATTTAACTCCAACACAAATTGACCCTGAATATAAAATCTATGACCCAACATCTGGAATTCTCTCATATCCAAATACAACTTATGATTATCCAACTGTTCAGTTATTATTTTGGGTCGGAGTATCAATTCTTCCTTGTTCTGAAATAATAGGAAAATGGATTCTTTCTAGCTTTGATATATTGAATTTCTTCTTGATTTATTATCTTTTAAAACAAATAGTAGGAAAATCAGGAGAAATAGACCTCCCTGAAAAAGGTTTTACTCTCTCTTATCTATTGTTTTCTATACCATTCTCCGCTTTTGAAGGTCAATCGACTGCAATTACAATAACTTTTCTCTTACTTCCATTAGTTCTTCATCCATACCATAAATATTGGAGTTATTTAAGTATCGGTTTAGGATTTCATTGGAAATATGTTTCATTACTTGTACTCCCATATCTATTGATTAAGGATCGAAACGATATTAAAAAAGCAATTTTTGGACTCTTTCTAGCATTTAGTGTAATCGGTCTGCTTTCATTTCCTATATTATTCTCCAATTTTATTCTTAATTATTTTGGATTCTTTGGTAGATTGGGTGATTATTCTGGTCAAAAACCTTCTAACAATCTATTGATATTCCATATCTGTATCTCTTCAATTCTTTCATCGGGAATTCTCGTATTGGCTTTTCTTCATTGGTTAGGAATTTCCATTTCAGAAATGAAAATACGAATTTCTTTTGAAGGACTTTCTAAAAGAGCTTACTTGATTCCTTTTATGATTCTATTGATTTTTCTTAAAATATATCCAACCGCATTTCCTTGGTACTGGATGTGGTTCTATCCGCTACTGGCAATTTTTCCAATAAAGGAAAATAGACTATATACAAAACTTCTTGGTGTAACCTTCGTAGTAGGATTGATAGATTTCGTTGATATGACCGTTGGAATTGAAACTTTCCTTGGTTATTTTATATAATTCATTTAAACAAAAATTTATCAATATACAGCAACGCTTCGTCCTCTTGAAGGAAATATAAGGGGAATATCAACAATTTCCTTATACATCTCTGGGTGATCTGAGTGAATTGGAATCAACAATTCTGGAGAAATTGAATCAACTATCTGCTTTAAATCATTGCGTGGCGCATGACCAGAGGCATGATATTGCTTAAAATCTAAGTCAAAGTATTCAATCCATTCTTGCATTCGTTTAAAATCGATTTCACCTTCATCTGTGAAAGGTTCACCATGACTGTAGAAAAAAGTTGAGGTTTTTGGTTGTATATCAATTAAATCTGTTAAATTCCAAAAATCGCAATGGAAAACATACTCTGTTTGATTAAAATCTGGTGAATTTACTGTTATTATATTTTCATTGTTAAAAATCTCATTTTCCCAATAAAAGTAGCGTTTTTTTGGTCTTTTATACACCTCAATATGCTTGTCATTAAGGGGAGGAATATCCAAACGAGAGTCTTTCTGTAAAATTTGGAGTAAATATGCTTGTTTGGTGTTTATTAGAAGTTTACGACCATTTTCCTTTGATGAAATGTAAAAAGATCTAAAACGATCAATATCACGAAGTGAATAGTTGGCAATAGCCAATCCATTAGTATTTGCTATAGCTTCCGAAATATCTTTCTGTACTTTTCTTTCATTAACGTCAAAGTCTTCATTGATATTAGTACCTTCAATGAGAAGTGCGTCTAGATTCTTTGTTTTGGCTTTGTTAATAAAATCCTCTGTTAAATCTTTTCTCCAGCCATGTAATCGAAGATCACCAGTATATCCTATAGTACAATTGCCTCTCATACTGTCAAGGATGAATCCATAAGAACCAGGTAAAGAGTGGTCAACATGTATAGGAGTAATTTCAAAATCTAATATCTGTAGTACATCTCCCGTTCGAAATGTTCGTACATTAGAAGGACTATTATCCGTAGACTTCCGTATATAAGGTCTTCCAAAACGAGGTCTGGATGTATCCTGAATTGAATGAAGTATAAGAGCCGAGGTTTCACCCATATATACTGGAATTTCATCCTTAAGTAAATTTATGTTCCCAAAATGATCCATATGTGCGTGAGATAGGAAACAGGCATTAATTGCTTGTTTATCTTTAGTATATTCTGAACTCAACTTTTTTGCATATAGACCAGGAATTTCTGGAAGAATACCAAATTGAAAAAAATCTTTAAGTCCTTGAGAAGTACGGGGTTGAAGAAAACCAGAAAAGTAAATACTTTCTCTCTTGAATGATCTTCCAAAATCTAACATCACTTTTGTCGTACCTGTTTCAACGATAAAGGCATTTCCTCCAATTTCATTTACTCCGCCATAAGTATAGATTTGCATACTCCTTAATCCTTAAAATCTCTTATAGATTTTTAATGATAAAAATTTAAATCTATTATCAATCTTTAAAAATGAGCTAAAAGTTCTTTCATAAGTAGCTACATTAATCGAGCTTCTTTTAGTGTTTTTTGTAATTTTCTACCCCCATAAATCATTTTAAATAGAGAAAAACCTCTAAACTCCTTTCCAGTATCTTTACAGGATGGAAGAACATATTCTTTGACTTTTTTGCAACTTTCATCAATGTTTGTACCAATATGTGCTAAAACAATCGATTGTTCCTTACGAAATGTTTTATCATCTTTCCAAGCTTCAATTATTCTCGTATTTTTCCCAAGATTCGTATCAATCATACCTGGGAAAAATATGTTAATTTTTATATCATAATCTCTTCCATTAAGCTCTTCAGCCAAACATTTTGAAAAAGTTACAACGCCTCCTTTAGACGCGGAATATAAGGTCATATTAGGGGTCGGGCGGCTAACTCCTGCTCCTGCGATGGTAATAATTCGTCCATAGTTATGATTGATCATATAGGGTAATACAGCAGTAACTGAATTGATCATTCCGATTAAATTTACCCCGATTACAAATTGAGCGTCCTCATAGACCTGTTCCGGTGTTAAGTACTCTAAAGGACCGAATGTAGTATTTAGACCAGCGTTTGCTACAAGAATCCGAATTGTACCAAAGGTTTTCACCGTATTTTCAATCATTGCTTTTATTTCGTCCACTTTTGTTACATCACAGGCATATCCAATAACAGATCCTTCATAATTCTTTTGAAATTCTGAAACTGTTTCATTAACACGTTTTTTACTTCTCGAACAGATGACAACTTTACAATTTTCTTCAAGGAATAATTCGGCTATTTTTTTACCTATACCACTAGTAGAGCCAGTTATTATTGCAGTTTCATTTGTCATACTCATTTCTTGTTTCTCCAAAAAAAATGAATAGGTTTTATTAAAAAATTACCTTAAAAATGCTTTATCCTATCCTTCATAATTTTGTTTGTACAAATTCTCTTAATTTAAGTCATTTGGATCTTTAACTGAATCTTAATTCCAAATATTTAGGTTCAGGTTATTATCACAACGTTTATTGTCAGCTTATAAATTATCTCAGAATATATTTTGATCTTTTTTATGCTTTGATAAGCAATATGCAAAAAAAAGAAAGTAACTGAACCTGTAAATGTAATTTTAAAAACTGAATTTAAGTGTCAGTTGCAGGTAATAATCCCTTCCTTGATTTATTATATTTTTTAAGCTGAAATAACATCCACTATGGCGATCACAGTCTTCTTGTTGAAGATTTTTGATGTAATCACAGTGCTAGCTTTATGTTATAAAAATTAAAGCGTCAACAAAATTTGGATCTTAAGGAGAAATAAAAATGAAAATCGCTCTACCAATATTATTTATCCCCCTTATTTTAACCCCCCTATTCATATCAACGGTTTTTCAATTAGCTGCTGCCCCATGGTCACAATCTAGTATAAATTTCACTGATTTTGATTATGATACGCTTGGAAATTCAAGAGGATTTAAAGATAATGGTCATATAGGGGATTACAAAACTTGGTTTACCTGAGATTCAGGTGGATTGGTAAATTGGGGAGAAGTTAGGGTCTATGTTACTTCAGATGCTATTAAATCTGATAATTGGACTGATCTTTACTATGTAGATTTTAAAACTTATTTTGACGGTAATATTACAAACTGGATCTACAACTAGTTGTTGTTATATTTATCCATTTAAATGGGAAAAAAAAAAGACAAACTAACCATATTGAAGATCAGGAAGAGGATATTGAAAATAGAAAAAACTCTGAAATTTTAGCTGATTGATTTGTATGAAACTTATCTCAAGGTTTATAGCTCAACTCTGGAAAAATCAACCTAATTCTGTTTTTATTCAACCTGAAGTATTTTTTTAAATTATTCAGTGTTAAGTCTCCGATAACTAAGGAAGACAAGTGAGTAGTAAATTCTTAAAGAGGAGATACAATTTCTAGTAACTCGATTCATTTGTTTCTCCAGATCGGAGTCCTAGTAACATATGCTAAAATGTGAGCTTTAATTATCTCCATTTTACCATTCATCTAAATTAAAGAGATTTACTCATTAATTGTTTTTGAAATATTAAACAATAATGATGATGTACATTCGAAACAAAAGAAAAAGGATATCCATAAGGCCGAAGGATTTTCTGATTTTGAAGCCAAATACGTTCACCAAGAAATTTATATATAGCTGATTTCTGAAGCTCCAATGTAAATTTAAAAGCAAGAGGAATAGTTTCACCTTTATCTCTAATATTTTGGATGAATACTATTAGATGGCCATTTTCGGAAAGGATTGAAGCAATCCCAATAAAAAAGCCGACTAATTCATTTAAGAAAACGTTAAATGGAGAAATAATTCCAAAATCAGATTTGTTATCTCCATACTTGAGATCTAGGCCTTTTTTAGCGCGTAATTGTTGGTTATAATCTTTATTCTTTTTAAGAATGTTCCAATAGGGAGGTGAAGTGATGCAGAGATTGAATTTGAGTTTTTTTTGTATTAATTCAGGTATAATTTTCCTTGCGTCTCCAACAAAGACTTTTTGACTAGTTCTACTTTTCGCTGTGTTTGCATATTTCTCATAAAGTTCAATACCTATACCTTTCCTTCCACATTCATCGCAAGCGACAAGAGTTGACCCTGTACCTAAAAAAGGGTCAATTACAAATTCACCTGGTTTCGTAAAAAACTGAATAAATTCTTTAATCATTGAAGGAGGAAACGAGGCTGGATGTAATTCAATTTCGTGAGATATATCGCTAGATTTTCCATCAGCAATGAACCAAGATTTAGTAAATTGAATCCATTCACGACCAGTAAGGGTATTAAGTTTGTTACGTGGGTCAATTTTGGGTTGTTCATCCATCTGTTATCGTATAGTCGTTAACAACCTGTAGTTTAAAAATATTTAAACAACTGATTTTTCTCATTTCTATAGGAGTAGTAGGAAAGGAAATATACATGAAAGTCGCTTGTCTCATATTTGATGTTGATGGTACAATAATAGACAATACAATGGAAATTGTTGGTTTATTTCAGAATATTGTAAAAGAATTCATAGGCAAAGATTTGTCAACACAGGATATTCTTGCTCTTTGGGGCCCACCTGGGGATGAAATCTTTCGGAATGTATTTCCTTCCGAAGTGCTTGATGTTGCTTGGAAGAAATTTGTTCGCAAATACAAAGAGGTTCTTCCATCAAATGGTTATTTTACAAAATCACAATTAATTGAGATGAAGAATCACGTTCAATTTCTAACTATATTTACTGGTAAAAGTAGGCAAACACTAGCAATAACGTTAGAAAAACTTGGATTAGAAAACATTTTTGATTTAATATTAACGGGAAACGACGTTAAACGATCTAAACCTTACCCTGATGCTTTATTCCAAATCATAGGGATTCTACAACTTAAAAAGAACGAAACTATGTTCTTAGGAGATAGTCATTTAGATATTCAAGCAGGAAGAGCAGCAGGTATAATGACCGCTGCTGCTTTATGGGGATCAATAGAACCACAAAAATTACTCAATAGTAATCCTGACTATGTTTTTGAGGCTCCAGAAGATTTTATTAATTTCGTTTTTCAACAAAAAAGGTCTTAGTTAATGAATTCACGATTAATTGAATTTTTTTTTCCAGTTCGGGAAATTAGTACTCTAGCTGTTCCTGAACGTAGTAGCTACAAACCGATTTATCAAATATCGAAATGGTTTGCTAGACGTTCATCCTCAACTTTTCGTGCTATTATACTAGGTTCAATCTTAAAAGATAATGAGAATCTTATGGATCATTTCTATTCAGATCATAACTTCTCCGATATTACTGTATTTGATCCTTTTATGGGAGGAGGCACCACTGTTATTGAGGCGTTAAGACTTGGATTAAATTGTGTTGGAATTGATTTAAACCCAGTCGCATGGTTCATCACGAAAGCTGAAGCTGAAAGGGTTGATATCGAAAAATTAAGGGAAATTATTGATGATTGTGACCAAAAATTAAGTAAGAAAATTAAAAAGTGGTATCTCACAAATTGTCCTATCTGTTCTCGGCACGCAGATATCATCTACGCTCATTGGGTTTCATTAGTTAAGTGTAAGTTCTGTAGATCATCAATTCCGCTTTTTAGAAATTATATTGTAGGTGTGAAAGGAAAAACCACCTTCATTTTATGTCCTGAATGTGAAAGCGTATTCACTTCTACCTCTACTTTGAAGAATAAATTGGTTTGCCCAAAATGTAAAATAAGTTTTAATCCATCAAAAGGTAATCGAATTGGGCATAACAGGTGTAGATGTAGGAAATGTGGAAATCAGACAGATTTATCAGAATATCGAAGAAGATATCAAGAAATTTTGCCAACAAAATTATTCGCGATTGAAGGATTTTGTTGGATGTGTGCTGAAGAGGAAAACATAGAATTTCAATTGATCTACTCTAATTATAAATTCATAAAAGGAGTTTCTAAGCAAGATATCAACCTATTTAAGCAGGCTGAAAGACAATGGCAACAGGAAAGGAAGAAATTATTATGGCCCAAAGGCCATATCCCATTAGGATTTACTACTAGAACTCTCCAAAATCACAATTATCAAAAATGGGAAGACATGTTCAATAGAAGGCAAATGCTAGCACTTTCAACGATTCTCACTTACATCAATGAGATTAGTGATCAATTACTTCAAGAAATGTTTCTTGCCGCATTTATTAACTTATTAAACCATAATAATGTTTTTACTCGATATTCACAAAAGGGAAAAAAAGTAGAAGGAATTTTTGCAAGACATGATTTTCATATTCTTAAAACTTATGCAGAGAATAACGTCTGGGGGACAAAGTATGGTCGTGGTACATGGAAAAAATGTTTAAATAGACTTCTAAAAGGTAAACAATACAACGATACTCCATATGATTCAATTTATACAATTAAATCTAATGGACGAAAAAGGATGAAAAAAGTATATTCTGGTAAGATAAATGGAAAATTAATGTCAGGAAATTGTGATAATTTTCCATCTAAAGAAAAAAATTTATTACTGCTTTGCCAAGATTCTGCTGATATTTCTGATTTACCATTTCATGCTGATTTGATAATTTCTGATCCTCCATATGCCGATAATGTTCACTATTCAGAATTATCTGATTTCTTTTATGTTTGGATTAGGTTAATTTTAGCTAGTAAATATACTCATTTCAAAGATGAAGAGACTCCAAAGGTTGAAGAAGCAATAGAAAGTAAAAATAGATCGCTAGATTATTATAAAAAACTGACGGAGATTTTTAGATATGCGAAAGCAAAACTGGCGTTAGATGGGATTTTCATTTTCACCTTTCATCATTCCGATATTCAAACATGGCTTAAATTGTCTGAAGTAATTTCAAATGCTGGACTCCGTGTTGTAAAGACACATACTATTCCTAGTGAGGCTCGAAATGTGCTTAATATCCAGAAAAAGAAAGCAATTGCCTTTGATCTGATTATAGTATGTCGAACAAATACCTTTGAATCTCTGCCGTCTATCTCTTTAGAAGAATTCAAGATTCTTATTAATACTCATTATGAGATACGTTTAGATATGTTAATTCAAGCAAAAATTAAAATTAGTGGATTAGATTGGTTAGCGGTCTTTTTCGGAGTATTTTTAGAAAACGTTTCTAAATTCAAAGAAATTTTATCTTCTGGACAGATTATTGATATAAAAGAAGTTTATAAAGCTTGTAGTGATATAATAAAAGTAGTTTAGTGGAATCAGCGAGGATAAATAATGGTCTATGAGTCGAAATATGAATTAATTATTGGAAATGTTCTTAAAACATTACCAGAGAAAGCTAAGGATAGATTGTTTGATTTGATCATCGCTGATCCTCCATTTGGTATTAAATTTAATAAATCAAGTCATGAATATGGTAATAGAGAATATGATCTATATAAAGATGAATTCACTCCACAAACATATTTTAAATTTTCCAAAGACTGGATTAAAGCTTGTTATGAAGCATTAACTGATAATGGTTCCCTTTATATCATTTCAGGGTGGACAAATCTTCAGTATATTCTCAACGCCGTAAATCAATCAAAATTTCAAACATTAAATCACATTATCTGGTATTTTTCTTGGGGAGTTTACACCAAGCGAAGATTTACAACAAGTCATTATCACATATTATTACTCGTTAAAAATAAAAAGAAATACAAGTTTTTTAAACAAGAACACTATGATGAAGATGTATTTTATTGGCCGGAGTATAATAGAGGAAACGACCCTCACAGAGTAAAAGGTCATCCCTGCCAATTACCAGTTGTTCTTTTAGATAAACTGATTAGAACTTCTAGCTCATCTGGTGACTTAGTGGGTGATGTTTTTTCTGGAAGTGGAGGAACTATTTTAGCAGCACGGTTAGCGGGAAGAGATGTAATTGGTTTTGAAATTAGAGAAGAATATAAGCATATTATTTATAAAAAAGCTAATTTTGGGAAACCCGTTGTTTCTCCCCCAAAACAATCAACTCTTGAAGAATATATGTAGATAGATAAATACCTAATCACTTGCGATAAGGAACTGAGCCATATTTTCACAATCATAATATCTTAAAATCAGCTCATTTATTTCATTTATATCCTCAGAATCTATTTGAGATTTCTTTTCTAAAATTTTTTTTGTTTTATCGATAATTTGAATGAAAATTGGATCAGAAAAACTAGGTTTTTTTATTAATAGTCTTTTTAAGTTATGTATGGAAATTGCATTTGTGTAATTTGATTCTAAGTTAAATTGGATCTCATAATACCAGCGATACAGAGAAGAATTGAGTACAGCAAGAATATAATAAAGTAATTCCTTTTTTTCTCGATATTCTGGGGTAAGGGACAAATTATAAACGTTTTGTGTCGTCCAATACCCTCTAGACTCAAAAGCTGCACAAGGGTATCGTTTTATCTTTTGAACTACAATTTTTGGGGGCCGATATATCTGTTTGTTCTTTTTAGATCTGTAATCAATAGATGGGTCAATATAATGATTACTTATTATAGAAAATTGATCAAAATCATCCCCAGTTAGTATTGGTTGATTGTGGTTTAAATCTGCTTCTTTTTGTATAATATTTTGAATAAGTAATTCGTGATCATTAAGAATCCTTAAACATTGTGGGCACGTTATTTTTGCCTTTCTACTTGATAATTGAACCCATTTTAAACAGTAAGGGCAATACATGATACCTCCCCTTTTTGATAATTCTTCTCCGCGACGAATAGTTAGAAATCGACTCAATGACAACGAATTTTTTCTTATTATATTAATTAATTCTTGAGAATGTGTATCATATGTTTTTGTGAAAATAAAATCAAGATTAGTAAGATAGGAAGATTGAGGAATGCGAATTTTTTCATCAATGAGCATTAAATGATCTTTAGGGCTAATATCGGTTCGTTGAGCCATAAGAGAGATAAATTCTTGAGTTACATCTTTAAAAAGACCATAAAAGCTTAATTTTAGAATTTTATAGTGTTTAACAATATATCCTCGAAGAAAAGTATATTGATTAGACCTAGCAACATTTTTAGGAAGAAGAAATGCCAATATTCCCTTATAAGGGTTTAACAATTCTGTTGCGTGATAAACAAAAAGAGAAAATGTGTTAAGATTCCTTTTTGGACACTCTAAAGAAAATAATTTATGATAATAATTTTTCTGATCTCTTGTTAATTTTCCTCCCCAAGGTGGATTACCAATAATAATATCAAAACCCTGTTTCTTAAAAGAGAAATTATGCCAGTCTTGTGGTTTACTTTCAAGGAAATTTCCCTGAAGGATGTTATTTTTCAAAATTTTTTGCACTAGACTGATATTCGATTTCGCAAGATTCTTTATCATGTTCATATAGCATTCTGAAACAGCTATTGAATCAATTTCTATACCAAATATGTTAGAGTTTAGAATCTCTAATTCTACAGTATGTGGCTTAAATTCTTTTTCTCCGAATTTTTTAGAAATCACGCTCCTTAACTCTTTAATTTTTCCCAGAATGGAAATTAGAAACTGTCCATCCCCTGTAGACACGTCTAGTACACTTATCGTTCTAATTAAACTGTTTACTTTAAGAATTATAGACTTATCACCTTCATTAAGAATTTCATGAACAGAGGAAAATTTAGAATTAGTAAGTGAGTTAATATTTTCTACTAAGAATGATTCTACAGCATTAGATGACGTTAATTTAGCTAAATTCGAAGGAGTATAGAAAGCTCCTAAATCTTTCCTTTTTTGTGTCTCCCTATTTTTTCCCATGTTAAAATCATCCATTTCATCAAGTTAATAGTATCTTAGATTGACAGGTGACGCAAAAATCATTAGACTCAAGCCACGTTCGAAGATGGTCTTCATGGTAAGCTTGATTACAGACTGGACAGCTTAATCCTAACTTCTCGCTCACAAATTCTTGACATAAAACACAGATTCGGTGTTCATTACCAATTATGTACTCCTCATTAATATCATCCTTCGTTAAAGACTGATATGAAAAATCAGATTCAACCTTCGTTCCTTTGTCTTGCTCTATTTGAGATTCCAAAATGGACTTATCGGTATTCCTTTGATTCATAATCACCACTGAATAGTTTTTATGTATAAAAGAGAATAGTTCTTGGAATAGTTTGACAGAAAGTTTTGAAGGAATATTTCCAACGATGATTAATTTCTTCTTCGCTCTAGTTAATGCCACGTTCATCCTCCTTTCGTCTTCTAAAATATGAGGACTTGAAAGGGTACAGAGGGAAAGGATAATGATTTCT
The DNA here is from genome assembly GCA_048886525.1 of Candidatus Hodarchaeota archaeon. Classification (GTDB taxonomy): domain Archaea; phylum Asgardarchaeota; class Heimdallarchaeia; order Hodarchaeales; family Hodarchaeaceae; genus Hodarchaeum. The sequence goes on from JBHLKP010000013.1 coordinate 25,490, forward strand.
TTATCTGAACCTTGAAAACGGTCAATTGTATCGACTATTATGCCCGAATGAGGGTTAATTCGTCTTATGATCTCTGCTACTTGTCCTCTAAAAGGAGCGATAACTCCAATATGATGATTTTTAATTCCGATTTTCAGATAATAAGAAATTATTTCGCGAATAATCTCTGATTCTCCTGAATTTATCCTTTTCTTCCTATCAAAGTTTGTATGAGCACCAACATATATAAGTGGTTGATCAGGATCTAAAATTGTTTGAAATATAGGTTTGTCGATAACTTTAAGATCCTTAGATGGTAAAATGTCCCATAAAAGTTGTTTTGAAATTTCTGGGGTTGCTGTTTGAACTTGATTATCATAAAATCGAAAATTGCTGAAATGCAGCAAATTATCATGCATTCTATACTGATATCGAAGGAGCGCACTTGATTCAGGATACATTTTACGTAACCTTTCAAATAAAGAAATATTGAAACCAAGTTTTTCAGCTTGAGAACTTTTCACTAAAGGAGATAATTGTTTATCATCACCCACTAAGATAAATTTTTCCCCTTTAGTAATAGCTGAGAGGATATATGGTTCAGGCATTTGGGAAGCTTCGTCTATAACTACTGTATCAAAGTATAAATCATCATATATAGCTCTACTAAGTGTAATTGTCGTTGTAGCGACAATTGGACTTATCATTAGATCTTGATAAGTTAAATTTAAGTTTTTTAACAACAGATCTGTTAATTCTTTATCAATTGCCTGTTCGACACCTAATCTAACTATTTCTTTTCTACTATTTGGTATTTTACTTTTTTTAAGATATTCCTTAATCATATTGTCTACAGCTGTATTAGTATAGGCTGTTAAGAGAATCCTCTGTCCTTTGTTTCGAAGAATTTCTACTAATTTAGCGATAGTATATGTTTTACCTGTTCCTGCAGGTCCTTGGATAAGACAATAATCTCTTGTATTCAAAGCTAATTGGATTGCCTCTTGCTGACTTTGGTCGAGTTCTTCTAATTCTAAATTTGGGATCGCTGTGAATGTCGGTTTTTTCCCAAGGATCACAAAATCATGAGTTTTGTGGTTCTTTTTTGATCCGAAACTTAAATCAAAAATGTTTTTGTTAAGTTGCCTGAAATTAAAATCAGAAGAATAACCATCAAGAAAAATATTATTTGGAAGTTGACTCTGACTACTGAGTGAAACTTTGGTTCTATCAATCTCAGATATTCTTGTAATAGTTGTCGTGTCAATAATTATATTACCTTGACTTATAATTACTGGTTCCCCTCGTTTTAGTTCAGAAATATTCTGGCAAGAATATACATGATTATCATCTTCCCTTTTTAATAGTTTTAGATTCGGAATTGCTTTTCCTGTTTTTACTCTACCCGAGGGAGAAAATTTCCAAAGAAAAGCGAAATTTTGGCGATCTTTTAGGTGTTCTAATCGTACTAGATTTAAAAAATGAGTTAGATAGTGAAATGGCTTAGCTGGATAACTTTTATCTTCATTAAAGATCTTTAAAAGGATATTGCATTTGTCTTTTTGAAAGCATCGTATGCATTTATTTGTATTTAGTTCTGGTGGAATATATCCTTCATATTGAATGAGATAGCTATAATTTCGAGCCATGTGAATACTCTGTAATAAATTTAGATTTAAGGTGGTTTGACGAAAGGCTGGGGTTCCTAAACCAGAATATATCACGTAAGCTTTGGAAACAGCTTTAGGGGTTGGACTGAGTCCATGCATATAGGTCACAGTCTGCATTAAATCTGAAAACCATGTATTTTGTTCCTTAGATGGAACTTTTTTACCAGTTTTTAGTTCAAATAATTCATTAGGAGCCCAATAATCAATCCTACCTAAAATACCGAATAAAGGAGATAAAAAAGTCATTTCTGATATAATATCTTCTTTTTGAAGTATAGATCTGGAGTACGCTAGTCCTTCCAAAACTGGTATTAGATCTTGAGCTAAATGTTCTAAATCTACTGATAGATAGGATAAAGGAAAAGAAAACTTTTCTACACTAGTTTCAAACGCTTTTAATACTTCTGAATCTCGAGATATCATATTTGAAAAAGCATCATGAATGATTGACCCCCGTATCAAAGGCAATGAGATTGTAGACTCTCCTAAGATGTAATCAACAAAAATTCTACAAATACAATCACTAGCACTAGCGATTGTCCGAGAAGTTATGAGAACATCAGGATTAAGTATAATAAGAGTATCAGGTGTTGTTTCATACTCATTTTCTTCAACAAAATATGGATTAATAATTCTAAAAGATGTTAGATATCCAGTTTTTGAAAATGGAAAATTATTCCAAGGTTTATTAAGATATAATTTGATTTTTTTGTGTTCTATCAGATGATATAGTATTAATGAACCATTTTCATGGTTTAAAAAGAGAGTATTCATTACTTTCATAAAGCGTTCCCATAATATACCAATTTTGAATTCGCCTGCTTTCATTTTATTTTCTTATATTTCAATATATTTTCACAGAGAAATCATTATTCTTCCGAATCGTCTCATATATTTATTTTATATTTTGGAGGGATTCAAAGTATAAGCTCTGTTGTTTTATTATTCCCTGAATCATTAAATCTATTATATTTTTAGAAGTTTCAGGTGAACCAGGAAGGTATAAAATTGATTTTGATTTAATGTTTTTCTAAAAAATTCTGATTATTCTACATATTTATGACTATTCTATTGTCTTTATTAGAGTTTAATATTCAAAGGGGTTTGTATTGCCTATTGAAGAATTAATAGCTGGAATTTTACTAAGTTCTATAACGATTTTTGTCTATATGAACCTCTTTTTTCTACTAGCATTAATTACACGCCGTAATGATATTGTGGACATTGGATGGGGCATAGGGTTTGTATTGATTGCAATAGTTTCATTCTCTTCAAGTGGTTTCAGTTTTCAAACTGATTTAAGAAAAATTCTTGTCAATGTATTAATATCAGTTTGGGGTTTTCGATTAGCGATCTATATATACATTCGTAATAGAGGAAAAAAAGAGGATTGGCGTTATAAAAAATGGCGTGATGATTGGGGAGAAAAATGGTTCATCCGAAGCTATCTACAAATTTATTTGCTTCAGGGATTTTTTATGCTCTTGATCTCTTTATCGATAATAGTTGTAAATGTGCTTTCTACCTTGCACCATCCATTAAATCTGATTGACCTATTGGGAGGGATAATTTGGCTTGTCGGATTTTATTTTGAAACAGTAGGAGATTGGCAATTATATCATTTTAGAAAAAACCCATCAAATATGGGAAAGATTATAACACAAGGATTATGGAAATATTCACGTCATCCAAATTATTTTGGAGAAGTGACACAGTGGTGGGGAATTTTCATCATTGCTGCTTTTATTGAATTGCCAATAAGTCTAATAGCAATAATTTCTCCTTTGATCATTACTTTCCTAATTCTAAAGGTTTCTGGAATTCCTATGCTTGAAAGTAAATATGAAGAACGACTAGATTTTCAAAAATATGCATCTAAAACTAATGCTTTTTTTCCTTGGTTTCCAAAAGATAATGGCAACAAATGAAAACAATCAATTAGATCCTATCTTAGAACAATCCAAAGTAACTTTAGCTAGCATTCCTTTTATTAAAAAGTCTACCGCTATAAGAGAAATGAAAACTAAATCTTTTTTCTTTTTATTTCTTATAAATTCTTGAACATCACTATTGCTAGTTCTCGTGCTCTTGAATGATTAACAATCGGTTTGGAATATTTTAATCCTTTGGGTCTTTGTTTCTCTAAATTGTGGATTTCTTGTGGAGCCAAACTTCTTAATTCTGGAATATATTTTTTAATATATTCACATTTTGGATCAAATTTTCTTTGCTGAGTCCACGGGTTGAAGATACGGAAATAAGGAACTGCATCGCAACCTGTGCTGCTACTCCACTGCCAATTCCCATTATTCACGGAAATGTCAAAATCTACTAATTTTTGACTAAAATCTCTCTCTCCCCATTGCCAATTAATTTGTAAATCTTTGGTTAAGAAGGAAGCTACAATCATTCGAACGCGATTATGCATGAAACCAGTTTTATTGAGCTGTCTCATACCTGCGTCAATTATTGGAAATCCAGTCTTCCCCTCGGACCATCTTTCAAATTTATCTTTATCCTGAGACCATTCAAGAGCCTTAAATTTATTTCGGAAGGGATAATTAAATACATGTGGAAAATGAAAGCCAATATAATGGTAAAAATCTCTCCAGTAAAGTTGTCTTACTAACGATAGGATTTCATGTTTGTAGATGCAATGGTATGCTTCTCGAATTGAAACCGTTCCAAATCTTAGATGAGCTGAAAGAGTTGTAGTACCCTGTTTTGCAGGAAAATCTCTATTTAATTTATATTCAGTGAATTTTTGAATCTCGGATAGAATCTTTTTGCCGTTCTTTCTGCCACCTCGAATAAATACATGAGGATTGGTAATTAACTCCCCTTTTTGGTCCATTAATTCGGATTCGATAGGTTGTGAGTAAATATTGTTCAATATATTTTCATTAGGAACAGCAATCAAATTTTCAATTGACTTATTATAAAAAGGGGTAAATACAGTATAAGGAGAACCATCTTTTTTTAACACTGTTTCAGGTTCGTTTAATAAAAGATCAGCAAAAATTCTAATTTTTACATCTTTATCTTTAGCTACTCTAGCTATTATAGTATCACGTTTTTGACTGTAGGGGGTGTAATCCCTATTGATGAAAATGACTGAGATTTCTAATTCTCGATTAGAAAGCAAATTTTCTACTATAGTCCATGGTTTGCCTTGGAATAAGTATAATTTTCCCCCAAATTCCTCTAGTTGATTTTGTAAATCAAGAATGGATTCTTGCATGAACTGAATTGCATTTTGACTACGATTTGGATTATTTAAAAGTAAGGAATCATAAATAAAAATTGGAATGACTTGTTTTGATGATTCCATTGCAGTAATAAGAGCAGTATTATCAGAAAGGCGCAGATCTCTTCGAAAAATTACGAGAGAGTTTTCATTTAAAGTATTTTTGTAATTCAATTAGATTCTTCCGATTTTTTTTAACCATTTGGCAGCTTCAATAGCACTTTTTTCTTTATCTCTTATTTCAAGCATTAAATCGAAATCCATTCCATTAGTTTCGTATATGAATTTTTTAAAAAGAGATAAGTCAATCGAATTCGCATGTCTTCCTATTCGAGATCTTGGCTCTTGATAACTCCAATCAACCATTGGGATTCCGTCATCTTTCTTCCAAAGATCTTTCATAGCATATAGTGAGTCAAATATACTTTCATTATTATTATTTATAGAGTGATGAAATGCATCAAATACAATTGGTGTTGTTATTTCTGTTGACAACTTCAAACAGTCTTTCAAATCAAATAATCGGTCATCATTCTCTATTACAAGCCGTTTTTTTACAAATTCAGGTAAATTTTTGAAATTTTCAACAAATCTTTGGAGAGATTTTGCTTTATTTCCATAAACTCCCCCTACATGGATCTGTATTTTTGCTGTTTTATTTAATTGAAATTTATCTAATATCCAAGCATTTGCTTCTAGTTCCTTAATACTTTTCTCAACTATTTCTTGTTTAGGAGAATTTATTATTGTATATTGACCTGGATGCATACTGATCCTCATATTATGTTTTTTAATGGTTTTTCCAATCGTAACAAACAAATCAGAATATATTTTGTCGATTTCTTCCCAAGATATTGAAATAGAATGGGAAATAAAAGGGATAAAATCAGCAATTCTGTAAAAGTAGAGAGAATTTTGAGAACTAAATTCAATTGTTTTTTGAATACATTGAAGATTTCTCTCAATAGTATGCATAACTCTTGTCTTAGAATAGGAAGTTAGTCGAAAAGTTTTATCAGGTTTACATCTAATAGTAGTATTTGCTGATCCCACAAACCCAATTTTCAATTCGGTTACATCCTGCTTTTTGTAGAATTTATTCTAAAAGAATGGATAGGAAAGATAGGATTTATGCTAGATAAAATCATTCTAAATTAACTCGAAATTTGAATCCCTATTATTCCTACAAAAATTGCCAAAACGGTAATAATAATAGCAATTAGCAAGGATTGGAGAATAATTTTTAGTGCTTTATTCCTATCTTCAACCCTAGAAACTTCATCCTCTATTTTTTTTGTTACACCGAAATATGCGGAGACATTCTGTTGATGAGTCAATCCATAAGCAGCGCAAAATTTAGTCCTAGCTTGAATTAAGCCAATACATGCCATTTCAGCAGGTATGAAAACAATTACTCCGAATAATGGATTTAATTTTAGGGCTAAAACCAATGCAATATATATAATTATAACAATGAATGTAAGAGCGAGGCCTAAATACCCTATTAGACGTCTTTGCCTTATTTCGGCTTCACCGATGTTACATACACCAGGGGAATATTTAATTTCTGCCATAAAACCACTTAATTAGTCCTTTTTCTTTAGCATCCTTAGTTGTAGTACTGAAGTTCGTTTTTGACATTCTGAATATGCTAATACTGTTTTAAAGTAAATCATTCTTATTTACACCTTCATATTTTTTTCAATCAATTTATTCCGAATTCGACGATATTCAATAATTGGTTTATCACCTTGAATTAGTTTCTGCCCTTTCATCTTATATGATGATTTTTTCGGCTGTTGAGTAGTAACAACTCTTTTATCTTGTCCTGCAATTATTAAATTCCCTCTTGCGCCAATTCTCCCAATTATTGAACTAAGAATGGGGATAGAGGGTTTAAAATAAAAACGAAGATAGAGTAAAGTATTTTCTTCATCAATAGGCGCAAAAGCGATGAATATAATTGTAGAACTACTAATTCGGTTAATCCATATATTAGGAAACCGAAAAAACAAGTATGTCTTAAGATTTTCAGGAATTTCTTCTTGTTTCATTGGAATAGTTTTCCCATCATCTTTAACATTATATGGTTGTATCTGTAATTCTATTATTCCATTATCCTTACATTCCCTTAAACCTGGTCCATGCACTAATGTTTTGAAACCTCGTCCTATAGTACTTGCATGTACAAAAGGAATATGGACAACATCCAACTGATTCTCAATAACTAATGAATAATGAACATTCCAATGATTTAATTTTGTATAATATTTAAATTCTCTATTTAAAAGTTCATCGAACATTGGAAGTGGGGGTAATAAAGTATCATCGCCTTGCCATTCTCCCCAGTATATGAAGACTAAACCCCCCGACTCTCTAGTTACGTATGCTTGTTGTTTAAAATATTCTTCAACTAATGCTTTTCTTCCTCTCGCAGGGATAACTTTGACTGCTCCTGTTTTGTCGTACTGAAAGCCATGAAATGGACATTCGAGATAATTATTTTTTATTTTCCCCTTCGATAAATGAACTCCTCTATGGATACATTTGTCTATTATGCAGTGAATTTCACCATTTTGGTTTCTCCAGAATGCTAATTTTTCACCGAGTCGTGTAACTCCTATAATTTGCCCTTTTTTTACTTGTTTTGATTCTAATACTGCATACCATTGATTTGGAATCATTAAATTCACCTTTATTTAGGTTTTAAGGACAAATTTTAACTGAAGAAGCATCTATAGAATCAATCATTCGACCTGTATAATTCCATTGAAACACTCTAATTGGAGTAAGCTCAATTGCAACTTCGGGAATCTTACGATTCAATAGTTTTTGTGCTAAGGAACTTTTTTCATCTCCTAAGTAGCGATTGAGAAGAATTTTCAAAATTTTATTTCCTTTTGATGTAATAATTTTTGCTGTTGCCTGGCCCCGAATTCCACAATAAGGTGGGATGTCACTAGCAATTTCAAAAGCACATTTTGGGTTATTTAAAAGATATTCAACTACTTTAGCTGTTTTAGTGGTTGCTAAATATATTTTTTCGTCTAAATAGACATACCAAAGGCTTATTACAAATGGCCAACCAGATTTAGTGATTCCAGAAAGCCTTAATGGTATAAGAGTTTGATTAAGATATTCTTCAGTATTTTTTAACATGAGTTAACCTCATTTCTATTTTTCATAATCAGTTGGTACACTTGATTTCTTAAAAATTCTTTGCTTTAATGGAGAATAAAGACCATTAAACCGATTAATACTTCTAGAATCAATGATTAAAGTCAATCCAAACGTAATTAATATGTTTGTGACTAAAAAGAAAAGAAATTCTTCAATTGGCAGAACTCCTACTAGTAAGAGGTTTGTTGATGTTCCTGAACTAATTGTCCATATCCCATTGTTAATAGCTATAGCATCTGCAATAGCTAGGTAAATTGTTGATAGAGAGATGGTAAGCAATAGATCTTGTCTAAATAACAAAAGGATATCAACCCCATATAATAGCTGAATCATTATAGGGGGTATTCCCCATAATATTATTAAATTCAGATATGTCAGAGATTCCAGATCATTGATAAATGCAAAGCAGGCTATAAACCAAATAATAAGTAAAGCAAATACTGATATTAATTGTAAACTAAGTCGGTGATCGTATTGCTTATGTTTGATTGAATTTTTCTTTAGAAAAGTTAATCCGAAAAATAGTCCTACAAGGAGAGTTTGGACAACAAAGAAAAAGTATTCTTCAATTGGTACAAAACCAATTAATAATCCCATAGTTTTCGATGGGTCATAATACCATATGGCATTCTCGACGAGATAATTATCCCATGGAGACGTATAGATAATAGCTACAATAATTAATACCACTATTGCTATTAAGATTCTTCTTATTGTTTTTTTTCGATTTTCATCGCCTTTCTGATAATTTTTTAGGTAGAAAATACAAAAAAAAATTAGAGGTGTCCCAATAAAGAGAATAAGGAATATGGAATATGTTAACATTTCTTATCATTCCACTGATTATGATCAGTTGTATCTTATTTTTTATTCTCTAATCCAATTCTATTATTGATAATTAAATCTGTGGTTACTTTAGCACTCGAAACAACACCAGGTAATCCTGCTCCTGGATGAGTTCCAGCACCCACAAGAAAGAGTCCATTAATATCTTCAGATTTATTATGAGGGCGAAACCACGCTGATTGGGTAAAAATAGGTTCAACAGAAAAACCTGTACCTTTAAAGCTGTTATAATCCCGCTCAAAATCTAAAGGAGTTATAATTTTGTCTGTAACTAAGTTTTCCTTTAATCCAGGAAGATGATATTCATCAAGAAAATTTAATATCTTTTGTTTGAAGGGTTCAGCCATTTCTTTCCAGTCAATACCAGAATCTTGATTTGGAACTGGAACTAAGATGTAGAAAGCCTCATTGCCTTCTGGTGCTAAATTTGGATCAGTCCGAGTTGGTATATGTAAGTAGCTAGAAAAATCTTCCGCTAAGATCTTTTTGTCAAAAATATCTTCCAATAATCCTTTATACCTTGGACCCAAAATAATATTGTGATGTTTCATATGTGGGTATTGTTTCTTAGTTCCGAAATAAATCACTACTAATCCCATCGAATACTTCGCTTTTTTATAACGCTTATCACTATTTTTCTTTCGCCATATAGAATCAATCATTTTTGTGTAAGTGAAAGCTGGATCAGCATTACTAATAACAATTTTACTTGGATAGAAATCATTTGAGACAGTTCTAACTCCTTTCACTCTGCTATTTTTAACCTCGATTTTCAGTACTTCACTATTTAACTCAATTTTTCCTCCAATTTCTTTAAAAAGTTTTGCAAGAGCATTGATTAAAGCAGTTGTACCACCACGAGCAAACCAAACTCCAAATTCTTTTTCTAGGTACTGAATAAGGCTATAAATTGAAGGAACCGTGTAAGGGTTCCCCCCTATAAGTAAAGGGTGGAAGCTGAAAACTATGCGTAAATTCTTATTTTTTATATATTTAGAAACAAATTTATAATTTGATCTATAAGACTGCAATTTAATAAGAGAAGGAGCAACTTTAAGCATTGAAGTGAATTTGTGAAAAGACTTAAACGAGAGCTCTTTGAATCCTTTTTCGTATATGGGTCTAACAGCATTAAGCATTTGTTTATATCCTTCTACATCTTCTGGACTAATTTTTTGAATCTGATGTATGTTTTTTTCTGGAGTGGAATAATCAAAATGTGTTCCATCGTTGAAATAGATACGATAAAATGGTTCCACAGATAATAATTCAATATAGTCCTCCATTTTTCTATTAGCCACAATAAACAAATCTCGAAAGATATTAGGTACAGTTATTACTGTAGGTCCAGCATCAAAAGTAAATCCTTGTTTTTTAAAGACTCTAGCACGGCCACCTATTTGTTCTAATTTTTCTAGAATAGTAACAGTATATTTTCCTGTGGTTTGTAATCGAATTCCTGCAGCTAGTCCACCAACCCCTGATCCAATGATAATCACGGGTTCGAGATCCTTAACTTGCTTATTTTGACTAGTATTCATTTTTTTCACTTTTATTTACACATTAGATTAATTTTAAATTAACAAATGATATTTTTTTAACTAAATCCCTCTCATCGAAATATATTTAAATATTTATTCATGAAGTTGAATTAATTCATGAAATAAATATGGAAGAATGAGACATTGTTTACAACTCAAAAAACAATTGATTGGGGACTTATTCCTGAAAATATGTTTCTAAGATATAATTTAATGAACAACACGCTTGAAGATAGCTATCAAGTATGCTTAGATTGGATGGAAAAACATAGCAAGTCATTCTACTTTGCTAGTCGTTTTTTACCTCAAGAACAGCGAAAAAGCGTTGCTGCTCTTTATGCTGTATGTCGTTTAATTGATGATATCGTTGATGAGGCTAAAGAGGGAGTAACCTTAGATCAAATTAACTATGAACTAGATAAATTGAAACAAACCATTACTAAATTAGCCAATGGGTATAGTTCGACAAATCCTATTCTCCATGCATTTGGTGATACGTTATATCGGCATCAAATTCCAGTTAAATACATACATGAACTTATAGAAGGAGTGAGAATGGATCTTACAAAAACTGAGTACTATTCAGAAGACGAGCTTGACTTATACATGTATCGTGTCGCAAGTACAGTTGGTTTAATGATGACACATATCTTTATCAAGAATCCTGCTAAACATATTTTAGCAAGGGCAGCGGACTTGGGAAAAGCAATGCAATTAACCAACATTTTAAGAGATATTAAAGAAGATTTCCTCAAGGGCCGAATATATTTACCTAAAGAGACTCTAAACGACTATCAAGTTACAAATGAGGATTTAAGATCCGAATTAGTAAGTGAGAACCTTAAATCACTCATTCGCTACGAATCCGAACAAGCCAAGGCTTTATATAAAATTGCTGATCTTGGAATTGAAGAATTACCACCCACAGGAGCTTACACTGTAAAAGTTGCTTCGAATGTATATAGTGAAATACTGAATGAGATTAAAAGACGTGATTATCAGATTTTGAATCAAAGAGCGATTGTTTCTAAGCTAAGAAAAATCATTATAGCGACTAAAGTACGTTTAGAGTATTTACATAAATTTTAGGCAGTTCATAAATTAGAAGCAAGTCATGAACAATTTTTAAAATACAAGTTTGATTGGAAGCATATCTTAATGGAGAACATAAAACTATCAGCTAGAGACCGTATATTTAGATATTTAAGACAAAATCGTAGCCGAGAAATTCCTGTTTCTGAACTTGCGTCCATTTTGGATCTGAAACGTTCAACAATTTCTAACGCTATAAAAGAGCTTAATTTGCAAGGATTAATTGAAATCGAACGGCGACCTCTTAAAAGAGGACGTTATAGCGTTGTTTCCTTAGTTGGAGATCTGATTAAAGAACCATATGTGCATAAGAATGAAATAGTGAAAGAAAAGAAGAAATTTAAGGGAAAAAAAAAGGAAAAAAAAAGATTTCCTGAAATAGAAAAAGTTACATTAGTAGAAATGATTAATTTTCTAAAATCTCCAGATTTTAACTTTGATGAGTTCCTGAAAAGCATCGATTCAATGTTTCCTGATAGTATATCTTTTATTACTGATTTAGTTACTCCATTAATGTATGAGGTCGGTGAACAATGGGCCAAGACAGATCTTTCTACTGCTGAAGAGCATGTTATTTCCAATAGAATTGAACAGCTTATTGTAGCTAGAATGCCTATAAATCAAGATAGAGAAGAAAGAGGAACGATTATTTTAGTTCCAGTTGAGGGGGAAAGACACGTTATCAGTCTATTGTCTTTAGAATACATTTTTCGGGATTTAAATTACAAAATCATCAATTTAGGACGAGCTTTACCCATTCGATCATTAATTCAATATATTAAAGATCTTCCAGAGATACCTGATTGGATATTCATGTCTATTACCCTATCTACATATCTTGGTACTATTAGGAGAAACTTGGAATATTTACACAATATATTTAAGAATCAAATTCGTATTGCAATAGGTGGCCAAGGTATTTCGGAAAATGATAGGCATTTATTCCCTGAGGCTGATATTATTGCTGTTAATAAAACGGATTTAATAAAATTTATTGAACTCTTGAGATAAAAAGTGAAGTGATATGCTTACTTTTTCCGATAACGCTTTAATTCTACCTAAAGGTAAAAAATTATCGTGTGATTCCTATACAACATGTTTTTTGAATAAATTATTATATTAGGAGATTTTAAAATGAGCACTTCTGTGAGTAATACTCATTCAAAAGCAATATTTGTTTTATTTTTAGCAGTTTTCATAGATTTACTTGAATTTGGAATCGTAATCCCTCTTCTGCCTTTTTGGGCAATAAATATTGGAGCCACCCCCTTTATTTATGGCGTTTTGGCTAGTTTATACTCATTTATGAGTTTTGCACTAGCCCCCATATGGGGGCGGCTATCAGATAGATATGGAAGAAGACCAGTAATTTTGGCTGGATTATTTGGAACTGTAATTGGTTTATTTTTATTAGTTCTTGCTGCTTCAGTATTTAAAGACTCTTTATTGATATTGTTTATTTCACGGATGGTAGGCGGATTTTTTACAGCTGCAACTCTTCCAACAAGTCAGGCGTATATTTCTGATACAACTTCAGGGAAAGATCGAGCTCGTGGTTTTGGTCTACTAGGAGCAGCTTTTGGGCTAGGTTTTGTAACTGGTCCAGCCATTGGCGGGATTCTAACTGAACTAGGTGGTTATTTCTTACCTGCGGCATTTGCTACAGTCATTGCTATAATAAATTTATTTGCTGCAATAAAATATCTACCAGAATCCCTAACAAATGAAGTTAGGGAACGATACAGTATTAGAAATGAAAAATTTGATATAAGAAGTAATAGATCGTTATATAGCGTTTTAATTAATAATCCTATGATTTTACTTGGTATTTTGTTGTTTGCGTTAATTTCATTTGCATTTTCCAAAATGCAGACCACCTTAGCTCTTTTGGGGGCGATACGTTTTGAATTGAATGAGGCGTTAACAGGTGTTGTTTTTTTTATTGTTGGTCTTGTGGTTATAATTACCCAAGGGGGAATGTTGAGACCACTTACGGCTAGATTTTCAGATTCAGCTCTTTTTAGTGCTGGTTTATTGTTTTTAACAATCGGTTTCTTGGGTTTGAGCACAGTACAGTCGCTTGGTGAGATGATATTTTGGATTATACCTCTATCATTTGGATCATCAATCTCTAATCCCACTTTAGGAGCTTTTCTTTCCAAAGAAGCACCATCCAATAGTTCTGGAACAATTTTAGGATTTAATCAGGGGATAGGATCATTTATGCGAATAAGCGGGCCATTAATTGGGACTGCTCTCTTTGAAATTAATGAAGCTTATCCTTATTATCTTGGTGCATTAGTTCTAAGTATTGGATTTCTTGTTTCCATCAATATATGGTTGAAATCGAAGAAGGAAATCATTTACAGTCCTTGTACAAATTGTGGACTTCAATTACGAGAAGGTACTGCTTATTGTAGTCGATGTGGAGCAGCTTTTGAGCAAATTGAATCTTGATTTAATAATTTTATATTGTAATACATTATTAGATCTCTAAATCTTCAAGTTGTTTTTTCATCCATCCAGTAATTTGAATTTGACATATATTAGTTAAAAT
>JBHLKP010000014.1:0-38262 GCA_048886525.1 Candidatus Hodarchaeota archaeon
GGAACAAATTCAGCGGGAAACATAAAATCCTTAACTGGTAATAAATGCCAATTTTTTTCTCTGGTACCACTAATATCGCCAAAAGTCGTTCTTTTTTCCACATTTGTCCTCAATAATGAGCGATTTATAACTACTCCTTCTAATTCTCCAAGCGAATTTATAATTGGAATCCTACTAAATCCATATTCACGTATTTTCGCTAATGCATTCCCGATAGTATCATTTTCTTGTAATGTCACTAGCTCCCAATTTGCAGCTTCTTTAATTGTGTTTATGATTTCAATTTCACTCAACTCTGAAGCAAGCTCTGATAGTACACTTAAATCTTTAATGGCACCTTTCACCTTGGAGTGTTTATCTAAAACAGGAATATATCGTGTACCCCCAATAATCATCATTTCTCCTATAATTTCAGGATTTTTTATATCTTCTTCCAAAATTGTTGGAATATTCCTATTTTCGTATGTTTTACACAAAGCGGTTAGATTAATTCCTTTACCGACTACATCGTGAGTTCTTATCATTCCTTCAAATTTTGACCTTTCGTCTACAACGATTACAATGTCGTGTCCCTCTTGTAGAAAGGAAATTGCTTTTGCTACAGGTTGATTTTTATCAATGATTGCAACTTCCTCAATCTTAGGCCATCTAGAATCCATACTGACCAAACCTTTCTTATATTAGTATTTTTTGTTTTCATCGAGCTCAGAAAACAAAAAACTGTTAATCCATATGATAAAATAAATTCATTATTTTTTAGATCTTGTACTCCTTATTCAGCTTAAAATTAAGACCAGAAATTAGTAATAAGAAGAAGACAATGAAAATAAGAATAAAATACAATGAAAGTTACTAAAAAGCTTTTAAATATTAGATTAAAGTTTATAAATACCATTCACAGAGAAACAACTTTTGGTCTTGCAATTTTAACCCTTTTCTTACATACAGGACAGTTACCCCGAATTTTTAGCCATTCTGCAAGATGGGAATAATGAGCTGGACTCCCACATTCAGGACATCGGACAAGAGACTCGGTAGATGATATTTTCATCCTACATACAATACAATGTTCCTCAACATCTGATACCGATGCTCTAAAGTTAGTTTTAACATCCGTTGTAGTACCTGATGTCATAATCTCTAATCGTTTGGCTCTCATTTTAAAAGATTCTTTTGCTCTAGGCGATTTGGATTTTTGAGCAGCTTTGTAAAAAAGATCAGAAGCGTAATGCGGATTTGTTTCTTCATTGGCTAACGCAGCTTCTGCTAAGATTGGAGTAGGTATATCTTCCTCTTCAAGACTTTCTAATAATTCATCATAAAGAGCTATTGCCTGATTTGTATTTTTCTTTCTCAAGATGTCTCGTGCAGAATCAAGTAATTTTAAAAGGTGATCATATCGCGTCAATTCTTTAGTTATAGAATTTCTGTCGTCCTTATTTATTTCTTTTTCCTTAGATAAAGTTTTATCAAAAATATCCTTTGTAATTGTTAAAGTTCTACGCATCTGTTCGATATTACCCTGCCTAAGGTGATCTTTTACTTCGCTTAAATAATGTTGAATTGCAACACCAGAACGACCAGCTGTTGTTAAATATTGTTCTGCTTCATTTACCAACCCTCGCTTTCGCATTTCATTCGCAGCAGCAATAAGTACAGTATTCGCCTCTTCATTGGCTCCTATTGTCCGTAAAAGTTCTGCAGCTTCCATATATTTTTCCGTATTATAAGCATGTCTTGCTAGGTTGCGAATGGCTTGATCACGATTATGAATAAGAGAAACATTTTGATCAATTATTTGTACAGCTGCAGGAACGAACTCTAGTCCTCCAAAATCTATATAAACTTTAGCTGCCGCAAAAGGCTTCTTAGCTAAAACAAAAGCAGCTGTTGCGAAATGAGGGTCTTTTCTTTGAATATAGTACCGTGCTAATTGGATAAAAGCTTTTTCTATTTCAATAAGAGAGAATTTTTTTTCTAATCTCCGCAAAGCAAGAACTTGTGAGGCTTCTGGAGTTCGTAAGATCATATCAGCTGCTTGGTTAAGGGAATTTTTAGCATAGAGTTCTATAGCGTCGATATATTGGCCCTCTTTCTCCAAAATCTGCGCTTTCCTTAGTATTTTTGCTGAACTCTTTCTTAAACTAAAGAAAATTATAATTACGACTCCAATTATCAACAATAATAGTAATACGCTTTCTCCATTCATACTTTCAGCGCTTTCCTTGCTTATATTCAATCTTGAATAATAACCTTAAAATTCTTTGATTTACTGTGAATTTTATCTATTTATATCATCAAGCATACAGGAATTTGTGATCCGTAAAATGATTTTAGTTTTTTATTTTGAATTTTTTAAACTACTTCTAGATTATTTACTGTTATATATCAAATAATTCTATCGTTATGGAGATTTTTCAGTTACCAATTTTTAAATTTGATTGTAACTTACTTAATTTTGTTCGTATAAGGTCATTAACAGCACTATTAGCAGTTTATTGTTTCTAATGAAAGAAGTAAAAATTAAAATTTTATAAAGGTTCAAGAAATCTAATAGTTGCTACAATTGGATCTCCACAATCTGGTACTTAACAACATTAGATGATATATAAACTTTAATTTTATTACTAGTTCCTAATAATCAAAATTATATATCTGGATAATGTTTTTTAAATCAAAACGATTCTTTGTTAGTCCTTAATCTTGAGAAGTAATATCATGACTTAAAAGAGTTCAAATGTAAACAGTGATGATTTTTCATTGAAAGATACTTATTCCTAATACTTCAAATTCAGCGACAAAATTGCCAAATCTGATTGAAAGTGATTTAGTCGGATTGATGAACAATTGCATATCATGATCATAACATTGCGATATTAAAACTATTGACACTTTTATTAAACCTGTCCTTCCTAAACGACGATTCAATAAAGAAAATCCTATAATGAGTCGATTCTTATGTCAACTTGGCAATCATTTTTCAATCAACTATCTAAACCTGTAAATAATGAAATTTTCGCAATATCTGAAAAAATATGTCAATGTAACACAGGGAGTTTAGAATTTTCTGGAAAATCATACCTTCACAATGGAAATTGCACATTAAAGTCAGCCTGTTGTGCTATACAAATTGATAAACATAAAGCAAAGAGGCAAATTGGTTTTAAAACGAATTCTACAAAATCAGATGGACCTTTAATAGAAAATCATGCTAATCGTTTTTATTCTTTAGAATCTTTTTTGAAGAGATGAATTTCATCTAACTCTTTTAGATGAATACATTAGCAAGTTTATCAACAGCTTTCTCAATTAATCCATTTGCTGATTTCCAATTTAATCCTGTTCTCCCTAAAGTTTGGCCCCATGTTCTTCCTTGGAGTACTCTAGATATTAACAACATCTCTTGGGCTGAACTCAACTCAATTGTGGAGGGAGTAATGAAATACGCGATAGTTAATTCATAAATAACGTCAATAGCTAATAGAAAATTAATATTTCTTCTTAAGTAATTTTCCAATCGAAAACGACCACTTGCGGTAATTTTAGGCTGATAGCTTGGAGTAAGACTACAGCTTCTTAATATTTGTATAACCAATTCTGGTTTCATAGAATGTAACGAATGTTTAAGCAAAGCTATAAACTGGATTGCAAAATCAGCAGAAGCTCGATTCACAATACTGATAACAGGGGGTTTTTCAGATCGAATGACAATTATATTCCATTCTCCAGTTTCAGCTGTTTTTGTAGGTCTTATGTGTACAACTTTAAACCCAAATTTCTTCCAAAACTTCACTAACCTAACAGTGGCACCAAAACTAACACCTATCCAATCATAAGAAGTGAATTCTTGAATTATTTTCTCTAATGCTAATCTTCCATATCCTTTTCCAATTAAACTTGGATGAGATGCTATTCTCACAATCCGTAATCCCTGGAAATTTGCAAAGTCGTAAGAAAAGTGACGAATTGCAACACTTGGTATTATTTCCCCCTCAATAAAGTCACCAGATACTATCTTATCCCGAGCATATTGTGATATTTTCCCTTCTCTAGCTAACTGGCTAGAACCTAATAAAATTTTGTTATTTTGATCATTAATCCCATATAATCCTATTAAAAAGTGTTTACCGGAATCTGCAATGAGTAACAGATCATTAGGTTGATTACGATAATGCGCATAGACCATTATTCCAAAAAGTTGTCTTAATTTAGATGAGCCTTCCTCTGAAAATAAGTAGCTTGAATCTGAGTATTTCTGCAAGGTAATAAGATCTCTATTTATATTTTCGGAAAATATAGGATCTATGTCAAGATTCAGAAAAAATGATTTGTTTAACAGTTCTTCTATTGAATCCTTCTTAAGATATCTTATTGGTTGACCTAGTGTGTATTCTTTTAGCAAAATTCGCTGTTGTTTTCGCAAATAATTAACAATCTTATATTGAAAACCTCTACTAGCTCCTTCATAACCATGGATAGTAGAAATAAATATCTTTTTGTTTTTGATTCTTAAAATCTCCCTCAATATTTCTACTGGTATTGAAGCTGCTTCATCAATTATTATAATATCTGATTTTAGATTTCTATCAATATCGCTTGGTTTTAAATATTGAAAACGAATTTTTTTTGAAATTCTGATCTCAGAAATTTCTTTGTTTCTGTATTTTGCTTTAAACTTTGTTTTACGAGAAGATAATCCTCTTGAAATAAAGTCAAATAATGTTTGGACATTCGATAGATACGGAGATGAGATTGTCACATTTAAAGAACTGAATTTTTCTTTGTAATAAAATTCTGATAGAGTTAAGCCAACTGCTGCAGACTTGCCCCTTCCACGATTAGCTAGAAGAACAAAACAACTATCAGGATGAGAAGAATTAAGAAGGTCCTTTAAAAGATTCTCAACCACTCTTTTTTGCTCTGTAGTAACATTAAAATTTGCTATTTTTGTATTTAGAGTGGTACTGTAGGGCATAAGATTGTAATGAGGTATTATATCACTTATAGAAAAATCACCTAAATAGCTAGTGCTATTATCTTTGATATTATCCAGAAACCATTGTAATAAATTTGATTTCCTCGGTTCTTCATTTTTAAAGAGAGGATCTTTATTTATTGAATAAATCCATTTATGAAGGGGTAATCCGAGAATAAAAATAATTCCTCCTCCTCGAACCGTTTCTATTAGGAGACAAATCTTATTTGGTTCAAAATAAATTCTAAGATCAATAAAAACGTAATCAAAAGTTGATCCTAATATATGTGAAGTTTCTTTAGTAGTTATTAAACGAACATTCTCAAGCACTGATTTTTCATGTAATATTTCTTTGAAATTAGGAGAGCTAAGTGATTTTTTTGGAGTTACTATTAATCCGATTGTATCATTCCGTGTTTCTTTGATCTTTCGGAGAAATTCTAGAAATGTACTATAAGCATTCTTTTCGTTCGTGAATAGAAATAAAGATCTGTTGTACTTTTGATGAAGCTTCTCAGACAGTTCAATCGAATCCTTTCATCTATTCAATTGGAATTTTTTTAACTTTATTTTTAATATTCTCAAGAATATCATTACACACTTTAACTGCTGTCTCATGTTCTTTTCTAATATTTTCAACCTCAGATATAAGTTTTCTTTGCTCAGAGTGAGAGATTCGATCATTAAGACGCTTTTTTATAGTATTCAGACGAGGAAAAGGGCTACACATGTGTGAATCTCCTAACTTAACCGTTTCTTTCCTTGATTCCTGAATTAAGTCAGCTAGATCAGGAAATAAAGTGTAATACAATCTTGGCCTCCCTCTTCCAGATCTTTGGCGCTCTTCTCCAACCACCAAATTATGCTTCTTTAGAACCTCAAGATGTCTAATAATAGACTGAGGATGATCATCTAATCTCTTTACAAGCTCGTTAACAAATCCCTCACCTGTTGCTAGTTCACTCAACATTCGTCTTCTAGTTTTATTTGCTAATACATGAAGGATCTCATCAATCTCACTCATAGCTAATACATTTTTGTTCTCAATCTGATAAGAGAGGATTTTTAGAATGAGTTCAATATCGTTTAATGGATCTCTATTCAATATAAATACCTCCTAAATGAAAAATCTTGGATCTGAAATATAATCTTGATTATCTTCTTCTGAGTCATCTCGGGATATGAGATAAGAATGTGTAAATTCATGTGATTTTCTTTTTAATTCTGAAAAATCTGTTTTTTCAATACCCCATTCTTTTGCTAATCTTTTAATTATTTCTAATGATGATATAGGATCATAATCTGAAAATGAGTCTACAACAACCATTTCGATAGGAATTTCCTTACTGTGCAGCCAATAAGTTAAAAACGAGCAAGCAATCTGTCCCATTAGTGTGAAATCAGATTTTTTTAAGTTAGTAACATCAATTTTGTGGTTACTAGAATAGATATGATGTACTTGCGGTTTCTGATCAATCTGACGGTTATTATTATACACCCCATCAATCAGAATTATTTTAGAAACATTTAATTCTTTGTAAAACTTAAATAATTCTTCCGCTAATCTATAACCAACAACATCTGGTATCGCAAAGCTACTAGTAGTCAGAATAATACTTTGAGATCCAATATTTAATTTTAGAATAGTGATAGGTAATAATATTTCGTTAAATGCCAATTGAATCATTTCACTGAAGTAACTAGAGAAAAAACCGGCTAGTTTTTCATTCTTATGGCTTAATTTTTTAATTTCCTCCGCAACCAATCGGCCAACTGACCCGTAGTAACCTAATATTTCAATTACAATAAAATTTTCATTATGTTCTGAACTTGAGCTCTTTAAAAATCTGAGATTTTCCTCTTCATCTGCTTTTTCCAACCAATCTTCGATCTCGCTTGTCAAATTTTCTAATTCCAAAGTAATTTCCTTTCCTTACTTCCCATTTATTTTTTCCAAGTCCTAAAAGAGGTTGTATTTTTACCTAAAGAATCCCTGACTTTATTGAGAGCGTTCATTATTTCTGATACTTCGACCTCAGGTTTAATTTTTTTGATTAGAATTGCTGCAGATTCAGGATTGCATTTATCTAGCTCCACTTGATGTTCTTTCAGAATTCGGTTGATGGCAGAAAAGGTTGCAAGGGATATTACACCCTTTAAATCGGCTCCACTGAATCCTTCGGATTGCTTAGCTATTTCTGCTAATTTTATACTGGAAGATAATGGTGTATCTCTCGTTAATACTTCCAATATTTGTTTTCTGGATGATTCATTTGGTAATTTTAGTTCAATTATTCTTTCAAATCTTCCTGGTCTTAAAAGAGCTGGATCAAGAATATCAGGGCGATTTGTGGCAGCAATGACTATGACTTCTTTCAATTCTTCTAAGCCATCCATTTCTGTTAGAAATGTTGTGACAATCCTCTCATTTGTACCCGTACTAGAGGAAATAGCAGTTCGAGATGGTATCAAGGCATCAATTTCATCAAAAAATATTATACATGGAGCAGCTAAACGAGCTTTGCGAAAGGTCTCTTGAATTGTCCTTTCAGATTCACCAATCCATTTAGAATGAATTTCTGAGCCTTTGACTGAAATAAAATTATATGAAACAGTATTAGCTATAGCACGTACTAATAAAGTTTTTCCAGTACCAGGAGGACCTATTAACATAACACCACGAGGAATCTCTGTTTTCAAATATTCAAATAGAAGGGGATATTTTGATGGCCATTCGATTATTTCTTTTAATTCTTGTTTAATATCATCTAGGCCACCTACTTCATTCCAAGTCACACTAGGGACTTCAATAAAAACTTCTCTTAATGCACTCGGCTTAATTTCAGCTAAAGCAATATTAAAATCTTCTGGCAATACAGATATCTCACTAACAAGATTAGGAGATAATTCTTCTCCCCAAACAATTTTTGGAAAGATTCTTCTTATTGCACGCATACCAGCTTCCTTAGCAAGTGAGGATAAATCTGCACCTACAAACCCATGAGTACGTGATGCCAAATCATTTAGATCTACTTCTTCATCGAGAGGCATGGAACGTGTATGAATACCTAGAATTACTAAACGGCCTTCTTTATTGGGTACACCTATTTCTATCTCACGATCAAATCTTCCTGGCCTACGTAGCGCAGGATCAATGGTATTTGGACGGTTTGTAGCCCCTATCACTATGATTTCTCCTCGGGTTTCTAATCCATCCATTAAAGCTAGCATCTGAGAAACTATTCTTCTTTCCACTTCTCCTGAACCCTTATCATCACGTTTGGGAGCAATACTGTCAATTTCATCAATAAAAATTATGCTTGGAGCATTTTCTTTCGCTTCATCAAAAATTTCACGAACTTTTTGCTCACTTTCTCCATAGAATTTTGACATTATTTCAGGGCCAGAAACAAGAATGAAATGTGATTCAGTTTCACTAGCAACTGCTTTTGCTAATAGGGTTTTTCCTGTTCCTGGGGGACCGTAAAGAAGAACACCCTTTGGCGCCTCAACCCCTAAACGTTCAAATAGTTCGGGATATCTCATCGGCAGCTCAACCATTTCTCTCATTCGCTGAATAGAAGAATCTAAACCTCCAATGTCTTCATAAGAGACCATAGGAGTTAGCTTATGTTCTGATGTTTCCTTCTCTAAATCAATGTCATCTTGTAGTACATCTATGATAGTATAATCATCAATTACCACATTATCTGAATTAGGTATTAATTTAGTAACTGTATATTCTATTTTATTTCCCATTGACTCCAAACGTATTTTGTCATGAAGCGAAAAAGGTCTTCCTTTTAACATTTGTCCAAAATATGTCGCTGCATTTCCCAAGACAACTTTAGTATTTGGTTTTAACACAATTCGCTCCGCTGTGGATGTACTCACCTTTTTGATAGTTACTATTTCATCTAATCGAACACCAGCGTTACTTCGTGTTGTTGCGTCAATTGAAATAAGTGCCTTTTTCTCATCAGCGCTATAGGCCGGCCAAACAATCGCAGTTGTTTTTTTCCCTAGAGAGCCTTGTATTTCAAGAACATCACCAGATTTAACCTCTAATTTTTTCATATAAGCCTTTGAAATCCTAGCAATACCTTTACCTACATCACGATAGTTAGCTTCTCTAATTCTTAAGCGAATTTCATCTGAACTCATTCTCTTCTTAGTCCTGACCTTTTAAACTAGCAAAATTTAATCAATTGATACTTTTTTACCCGTTTTTGTGAATTGTAATTCTTTCTTTAGCTCAACTTCTAATACACCATTTTTAAATTTGGCAGAAGCAGATTCTGGAATTATATTACAAGGAAGATTGAGTTCTTTGTAATATTTCCGTTTAGAGGACTCGGCTTGAATTAATAGGCTATTTTCAGTAGTAGAGAGGTCAATATCCTCTTTTCTTACTCCTGGAACTTCTGCTATTATACGTAACACATCATTATCCTCAATGACATCAATTAAGGGTTCTCTCTCATTCGAAGGACGATAACTCGCACCAGTACCTATTTTTTGAGGAATATTGCCGAATCTTTCCACATGTGGACGACCATCAGGGCCTCGGGTCATTCTAAATCCCCATACAAAACTAGGAAATTTAGACCCATCTGCGCTATCTCCCATCAAATTACGAGTTCCAAATTGCCTAAAAATATCTTCAAGGAAAATATTCATTTGATCAAAAATATTATCGAAGTTAAATCCACTGAATTGATTCATAAAATTGCTGAAAAACTCATCAAAAGGATTATCACTTCTTCTTCGGCGTGGGTGGCGTTCATCATCATCAGAATTGTCACTAGTTGGATCTGACATTTTCATTTTCACCTTTTTTTGTTCAATTATACTAAATAAAGTCTCTACATTCATACTTATAAATTTATTTATGGTGTGAATTTATTTCTAATTATAATAATTCTATGAAAAAAGCCTATATTTTTCTTTTTTCTCACGATAATGGGACTCAATAATTTATTCATTTGATGTGAATATACAGCCTCAATGTTAAAAGTCCTTATATTCTAAAATATTGGTTTAATTCAACCCCTAGCAAAATTAAATGGTACTATAAAAAAATTATCAAAATAAAACCTATAATAGCTGTTAAAACAGGAAAATAACTGGGAAAGGTAATAAAATTAAATAAATCTCAAGAAATCCCTCTTTGTAGGGCAGATTTTTATATCCGGAATTCAAAGAGAGATCGAACATAGATTATGAATTGTGTTTCAACTATTTACTTTTAATCAAGGAAAGAGAGATATGACAACTCCAAAATCAGCAGAAGAAATTCGTAAATTAGAACTTAGTCTAGAAGAAATAGTGGATAAATTTAGCAGTAGGATTCAGTTAATACGAGAAGACCTAAGATCACTCATAAGTGATATTGAATATTTAAAGAATCATATAGCGGAACGACGTCGTCTTTCTAACGATTATACGCGTGAAATTTCTGATCTTACAAATGATCTTCAGACATTTCGTTCTGAAATAAAACAGATCGAGAGTGAAATTTCAACATTCCAAAATCAAAATGACTCCCTCTATGCACAAATCTCTGATATTCAATCTAATATTTCAGCAGTCCGAAGTGATTTAGGTATTTTGGATAATGACAAATCATCTCTTATAACAACTCAAAGATCTCTAGATGTAGAAATAGCTGCATTACAGAGTATTCATGATGAATTACAACCAAAATTTGAATCAAAAATGCAAGCTATCACTAAAGAATATGAAATACTGAAGACTGAGAGAGATTTACTCACACATCGGTTTAAGGCAATTCGATTGTTATGCTTGAGAGATTACATTCAAAGTCCTGAAATTGGTTTAATTAAATTTCTAGCAAAAAAACCTAGTCCTGATTCCACTACAACGGAAATACGCTCAGCTTTAGGCATGGATCCAGTTACAATAAAACGAGTATTAAACCAATTGACAAAACGACAAGTCCTTGACTTCAATGAGGCTGCAGAGACTGTTAAACTATTAATTAAGATTGATCTTTTCGAGAAGGAGGTATTCTAATGAATACTGATACATTACGAGAAAAATTCTTACGAAGTGAGGAAGCTCTAAATCGTCTCGGTGATGACATAAAGGATCTTGTTTTTTCACGAGTTCAGGAATTAGGTGAATCTAAAGACTATCTTGAAACTTTAATTAAAGAAAAAGAAGCTGTAGACTCACAAATCATGGAACAAGAAGCAAAAATTGCATCTTACCAAGAGGAAATAAATAATCAATCAAATTTGAAGGCAGAAATGGCAAATAAACGTTTTTCCTCTTCAGAAGAATCGCAAGCTAGAAAAGTCAGACTAGAAGCTTTACAAAATGAGAATATTGAGGTAAATAGCTCCTTTAAATCAATTAAATCGGAGATAGAAAATTTAAAAATCGAATTAGCTCAAAAAAGGGAGAAAAAAGCATCTCTTACTAAATTAAACCAAGAACTCGAAACAAATCTTAAAATAGAAATTGAATCTAAAGAAGCTGAAAAAATAGAATTGGAAAATGACATTAATAAATTAAAAGCAGAAAATTCAGTCATTTCTTTCTTACTAGAAGAATCTGCTGAAGAGATTTACGAAGTAGACATCTTAGCAGGAATAATGAAGTTAGGTAAGACTTCGAAGGAACAATTGAAAGACACTTTAGCAGGAAGAATCTCCCCAGTTATCCTTACCCGAACTCTAGGACGGCTTGTAGAAAAAAATATGATAAATTATGACGAATCAAATGATATAATTTCGATGTAGATTAATAAGATCTTGAGGTGGTTTATCTTATTTGTCAAAAACTATTGAAAAAGATACTGAATGGGATTTTTTCCGAACTCTGAAATCGAAGAAACTACAATGCTTAGCATGTCCCAGATTCTGCCAACTTTCGGATAATGAGATTGGTTGGTGTGGTGCACGTGAAAACCAGGATGGTAGAATCATACCTCGTACTTATGGGTTGATTTCATCTCTAGCAATCGATCCCATCGAAAAAAAGCCTTTATATCATTTCCTTCCTGGAACAGGTATTTTATCAATAGGGTCTCATGGATGCAATCTAGGCTGCATACATTGTCAAAATCATTCAATTTCCATGGATCGCTCTATTTCATCTTTAAGAAGGATGACACCAGAGGAGCTTGTAGAAGCTGCACGTTCTAAAGGACTTCTATCAATTGCATCAACTTATAATGAGCCACTAATTGCTTTTGAATACGTTAGAGATATTGCAAATCTTGCCCATCAAAATAATATTAAAATGGTCGTTGTTGATAATGGATATATAACAGAAAAGCTAGCTAGAATGATTGGAAGCTTACTTGATGGCGCCAATATAGATATCAAGGGATTTTCAAAAGAATTCTACAGAGAAATATGTGATGCAAGAGGTTGGAAATCAATCTTAAGAACATGTGAGATTTTTTACCAGAAGGGTGTCCATTTGGAAATAACTAATCTTATAATCCCCACGAAGAATGATTCCATGGATATGATAAAAGATTTGTGTATTTGGATTCATGATAACCTTGATGCCAATATACCTTTACATTTCTCTCGATTCCATCCAGATCACAAATTACTACATTTACCTCCCACACCACTTAAAACATTGGAATCAGCTTATGATATTGCGAAAAATGTTGGATTAAACCATGTATATATAGGTAATATACGATCTCAGAAAGGGAATGATACTTATTGTCAGAAATGCAATAGTCTATTAATACAACGAAACGGATATTACACTAAAACCAAAAATATTCAAAATGGAAAATGTAAAACTTGTCAAACTCCTATATATGGAGTTTTTTCTGATTGAGTTTAATTTATGAACGCTTTTTCGATATACGAAACGGAATTTCTACAATCTTACCTTTAAATAAGCTAAATATTCTTAGTTCTGGAAATTCTTCTACTCCTGCGATCATCCATATATATGGATATGGCCAAAAGTTCATATAATAGCGATCTTTCTCCGAAGGATAAATAGATGCTTTTTCAGGATGAGTATGAAAAAATCCAAGTAATCTAGCCCCCTTTTTTTCATGGATTTCAATTTCTTTTAACAAAATCTCATAATCGAGAGAAAAACTATACATTGAGTTATCTAAATTATCCATTAGTATAAAATTTCTCATTTGGATAATAGTTCCATCTTGGGTTCCAAATCCAAGTCCAACACTTTCAATCATTGAGGATTCGGCTGTTGTTTTTAGTATTTGTTTATATATACTAGAGTGCAGTAAGAGCATTAGTTCAGGATTATTATTGGATCTAGATGTTTGGAAACCCAATTTATTAGCCACAATTTACCTTTAATTAAGTTTAAACATCAATTTAAGGATATTGAGGTATTATATCATTCGATGTTAGTATTTCTGTATCATATCCGATTTTACTAATTAAACGAGCAAAATTCTCTTGAGCTTCTGGTTCTCCGTGAAGACTGTAGATTTTGGATGGTGATGAATATCTTACTAATTGAATAAGTCCATCTAGAGATGAATGACCCGAGAATGGAAATTTTTTTACCTCTAAAGAAAGTGATATATCGTAGATCTGTCCAAATCCGTTATCTAAAGATAAATTAGTTTCACCAGTAATTATATCGTGCCCAGTTGTTCCTTCGACTTGATAACCGACTATATATAATCCATTTAGTGGATCATTTCCACTATATCTAAGATAATCATAAACAGGTCCACCCTCAAGCATTCCAGAAGTAGTTATTATTATACTTGCTTTGTCTTGGGAACCTAGTTTCTCCCGTTTTTTTACTCGTTTCCCTGAAACTGGAACATCATCAATAGTTCTTATCCATTCATGTTCAAAAGGAGATCCTAAGCCCTTATCTTCTAATTCAATAAGCATCCGTGTAGAAATCCATTTTTCATTCATATAATTCCTATAAACCGCATTCATATCGAGGATCATTCCATCGGTATAGAGAGGATACTTTCTTAAGAAAGAGTCAAAATCAGAAACCAAGTATGCTTGAACCTCTTGCGCCCTTCCTAGGGCAAAAGATGGAATAATTGCTTTTCCTCCTCTTGAATAGCATTTTAACAGTGTTTTTGTTAAATCGGATTTAATCGTTTTTCGATTGTCCAATTTCTTATTAGCATTTGTTGTTTCAGTCAATAGCACATCAATAGGCTCATCTGGGTCAGGATAAATCATGGGATCGTGATATGGAGTCTTAGCATCATTAAAGTCTCCAGTATAAAAGATTCGTGTTCCATCCCAATCAAGGAGAATCGCAGCACTTCCAAGAATGTGACTAGCATTGTTGAATTCAGCAGTGATGCCATTAGTGACTTTAAATTTCTGATAATAATTATGTAAACGAACCTTATCAAGAGCGGTGTGAAGATGGGATATACCGTAATGGTGAGGCCCTTCGATTTTTAAATGATCTTTCCATAGAATCCTTACTATATCTTTCGTTGGAGTGGTCATATGAACTAGTCCGTCATATCCAGCCCTGTAGAGAGCTGGTATATATGCGGAATGATCTATATGAGCATGTGAAAGCAAAACAGAATCTACTTCGGCTATATATTTATCTATTCCTTCAGGGGGAGTAGAAAGTAGTCCTGTTTTCCTCGGATGTAGCTGTATACCTGCATCAAGTACGATTCGTCTATCTTTATCAGAAATCATAATACACGATTTACCCACCGAGTCAGAGGCACCGAAAACTGAAATTTCTAACATTTTTTGAAACACTTGTCCATAGTTCGGAAGAATCAGCTTAATTGAGGTTAGAAGAGAAAGGAGATTTGTAGTTTTTCGTTCAGAATTCAAAATATGAATTATTCATCTTAGAAATAGTAAGTAATTAAAATAAAAAATTATTATTTGTTCTTTCATCGAAAAGCTAAAAAAGATATTTGAACAAAGAGATTGAATTGAATAAAGATGGTAACAGATCCACAACAAATTACAATTTCTGGAATAGGGATTGGTATTTTTTTATTATTTATAGGTTCTCTTCTTAACATTCCTTTGATATATGACATTGGCTTCATTATTTTCTTAGGAGCGATTCTTATTACATTTATCCAATGGTTGACAACAGGTGGGGTTGTTGAAATGCTGAATTGGCTTCCCTTAATTTTGATCTTTGCTATTATAATGACTTTAGGCAGCGATTTAGTCTCACAGTCAGAAGAAACTAATTTTCTTACTTTGCCTTTGATAATCATTGTTTTAATTATTGTTCTTGGATTCTTTGGCTCCCAAGGAGGGGATCTCAGTTTTATAGTCCCATTTTTACCTGTTCTTATCGGTATCGGTCTAATAGGGGTAGTTACTGGAGAAATACTATGGCACGATTCTCTTAGAGGATTAACATACGGCATAGGGGTATTAGGAATTTTAGTAATGCTTATTTGGATAAAAGTGCGAAAATCACAGCGATTAATCCCGATAGTAGGAGAACGAACCTCAATCATAGGACGCCGTGGAAAAGTTACAGCTGAGATCAGTCCAAAGCAAGAAGGAAGGGTTAAAATCGGAGGAGCTATTTGGAAAGCTCAATCTGATGTATTAATTGAGGAGAATGAAACAGTAGAAGTGATTGGAATATCAGAGAACCAATTAATTTTACAAGTCACTCGAATGAAATAGAATTTTTGTCATAGACTCGTAAGAAAGTCAAATAACTCGATTTTTTCTTTAATTTTCTTTGAAATTCAGTCCAAAAATTCTTATTAGAGTTTGACAAGATTTCTGGGATTAGCGGATATGCCCGCATTTTCTCCATAAAGTTACGATGGGCCGGTGATCTAGCTCGGTATGATGCCAGTCTCACACACTGGATGTCGATGGTTCAAATCCGTCCCGGCCCATTTTTATAACATTGAAAATCATGTTAGATTACGATCTTGAAAGGGTGATAAATAGTGAAAGCCCGTTTCGGCATTCAAATAGAACCTCAATTAGGGTTTGACTATAAAACTGTAGAGAAAATTGCATTGAACGCTGAAAAGGTAGGTTATGCATCAATCTGGTCTAGTGATCATTTTTTTCTTGATAACAAATCAGAAGAAAAAAACTGTATGGAAGCATGGACTTTACTCGCTGCTCTGGCTTCAAAAACAAATACTTTACGGCTTGGTACATTAGTTACATGTAATAATTATCGTTACCCCGCTATTCTAGCGAAAATAGCTGCAACTGTAGATATGATTTCAAATGGGCGATTAGAATTTGGTATTGGGGCGGGTTGGAAAAAAATTGAATACAACGCTTATGGTATCACTTTTCCCTCTGTAAAAGATAGAATGGATCAATTAGAGGAAGCAATCCAGATAATCAAAAGATTATGGACTGAACCTGAAGTTTCATTTAAAGGTAGACACTATCAAATCAAAAGTGCTTTTTCAGCTCCTAAACCAATCCAGCGTTTACCGCCGATTTTTATCGGTGGGACTGGTAAAAAAAGGATTCTTAAAATGGTTGCTAAGTATGGTGATTATTGTAACTTCGGCTTTTTTACTGATCCGAATGAAATTCCTGACCTGTTGCACACGTTAAAAGATCATTGCATTAAAGAATCTAGGGATTACGAAACTATTGGAAAATCGTTTTTTGCATCAGTAATGATAGCAGAAACCGAGGAAGAGTTAGATAAATTAATGAATGAACGAGCAAAACTTCATAATATGAGTATAAAGGAATATAAGAAAAATATGGGTAAGGGGGTTTTTTATGGTATTCCTGAACATATCCAAGAAAAGTTTGAAAAATTAGTCAAACTTGGGTTTGATTATTTTCAGGTTATGTTTCCCTATCCATTGGATTATGAGCAAAGTCATAAATTTGCTGAACTTATTTTACCAAAATTTAAATAGTTAAAATAGAGAATACTAACACTAAAAGAATTTATAATCTTTAATCTCCTATTAACTATCTTCAAAGGCGTCGAGGATGTAAGTATAGATTTCTTTCTCGGTTCCGTGTGAAATTTGTTGTAATCTTCTTACTATTAATTCTGGAGTAGACTTTGCATATTTGTAGTATATTGGTGTTCGATTCACAATTAATTCCAAGTTCTCTGAAAGCCCTTGTGCTTCTATTCCATCTATTCGAATTTTTTCTTTAGCATATTTAGCAATTAATTGTGCCAGATGAGTCACAAACAAACCTACAGATTGCGGTGATTTCCCTAGCAGATCTAAAAAGGCTGCTATTACTCGAGCAGACGCCCCTGGTTCAGAAATACTTTCCATTTCATCCGCCAAGACTAATCGTGAGTTGGGACTGAGTATCATCTGCGATAAAACACGTAATGTGCTTTCAAAGGCACCAGCATCCATATGCCCAGAAGATTTTCGATAATAATGAAGTTCCTCAAAACCACTAAGAACAGCACGTTTACATGGTATTGGTAAACCCATTTGTCCTAGAATCACCATTATTGCCATGGATACTATTAATGTAGTTTTCCCTCCGCTATTAGCCCCTGATAGAAGAATTATCCGTTCTCCATTAACTATTCCATTGATTTTACCAATTTCTCCAATTGCATATGTTACTGGATCTACCTGGATATTGCTTCTATGTTGTTCCCTCAGAAGAAATAAGTTTCGGGATTCTTCAACGATTAATCCCGTACCCTGATCTACAACAAGTTGGGGAATAATTAAATGATATTTCCCAGTGAATTTACCTATCATAAATAAATAATCTAACTCTAACATGCAATTAAGAGCGTTTTTAGCTAAGGATTCGAATTGGTTTAGAGATTTTGCTAACCCTACTTTTAACTCAAAGGATTTCATCGCTCTTCGCTGACGCAAATATACTTTTACTCTTTCAGACACCTCCTCGACTGGATCTACTGGATAGCGAAGTTCCCTTGGAAAAATACCAGAAATATAATCGGTTTCATCACTCTGTAGATTTAATTCATTAATTAAACGATCCTCGGCCTTAGTAATAATCTCTTCTACAACTAAATACAGTTCTTCGTCTAAATATTCACGTAATTCGGTTTTACCTCCATCTTTTGGATAAGGATGATCTTCTGTAGCCAAATCCTTTAACAATGCGAGGATTTTCTCACCTCCCAATTCAACAGTTGTTTCTTGAAATTTATTTTCTAATTCCTCATTCAAAGTCAATAGAATTTCAGCCAATTTTGTCTCAAAAATGCTCTCAGCTCTGAAAAGTCGTGAATATTCTTCATTTAAATTTTGATTTGGTTCTCCTGATTCATTTAGATTAATAAGTTCATTTCCCATTTTTACAAGCATATCTAGACTTAAATCACCTATAAAAGCTTCTAATTCCGAAGATGGAAGAGTTTGAAGCAGCTTGGCCAATCCTGATATTGACTCCAGAATTTTCTTATTTTGGGCAAAGAAACTCAGAGTTTTCTCAGGTATTATTTGAAGTAGATTCTTACGTTGATTTTCTGGTAATACTACAACATTGGGAAATCCTTCATCAAGCATAATATCTGAGCCAATCCAAATAACCTCATCGTATCCACTAAAGATCTCCGATATTTGTTCCAAATTCTCAATATAAAGGATTTCAGAGTATCTATTAACTTCAGTTGAGCTAAGTTCTCCATATATTTCCTTATCAGCAGTTGCAATGACCCTAGACGCAGTATCAAGTTGAGTAATCTGATTTTTTAATGGTGAAAGGTTTCTAAATAGATTATTGTAATCATTAAAAGAATGTGGAGATTTTTTGATTAACGAACTTAATCGATAACCGAGTCTTGAGGTTTGTTGACGATCTCTTATTTTTTCTATAGCGGAGAACGGTAATGGAAAGAATAAATACAATTTTGATCTGGAATACATTGTATTAGCAAATTTAGATATAATATCAATGGTTCGATTGTAGATCAGAATAGCATCCTCAGTTTTCAAAAAATTTTGAATTTTTTCCCCAGTTTCTTGAAAATGTAAATTTCGACACAAATTCAGCGCAAATCGTTCACCTATCCCTTCCACTGAAGAAATTTCGGCAATCCGGGACTCTCTTAGGGCTGTTAACACCGCGTTTTCGCTCCCAAATGCTGATTTCAGTTTTTCTTCAACTGAAGGGCCTATTCCACGTATTTCACGAAGATTGTTGACGATCAAAGTAATTTCCGTTCACTCTATATTATTGAAAAGGAAAATTAAATTTGACTTTTTGCTTTTTTTCTGATAAAAGTTTTTTATTAGATTTTAGTAACTTTCTGTGCTGAAGTTAATTCTACGAACTTATTAACTTCGGAGTACGAACAATGGTCTGAGTACGGAAAGAAATGAACATCCATTCGTTTTTGTTTTATTTGTAATGCCCAACCAGTAGGAGAAATTCGTAATGCATCAGAAACTTTAGATTCTACAAGATTATCAATTCCATGAAGGTTCTCAACCATCCTTCGGCTTCCTACAAAGACGCCTGAATCAGCATTATTTGTAAAAAAATCCCATTCTCCTCCGATTTCTTTATAGATTTCCACTTTGTATTTTGGTGCCCAAATCTTTATTTTTAAGGCTTCACTTACAGTTTTTAAAAGTAATTCTTTCCCTATTTGATATGCAGCAATCCATACATCCCTTTCAGGATAATTGTTATTAGAGAGAATCAATGTAATTATTTCTGAAATTAATACCTGTCTTTCTGGAAACTGAAATTTTGGATTCCTTCCATATGTATAATCTAGCCAAATATGATCAGCGTCTTTAATTAAGTCAATTTCATCCATAATTGGTGATCCGAGCCTAAAGTCTCCTGTATATACTTCTTTTAAGCCCCCTTCAGACTCGATAACGAACATTAGACTTCCCAGGCAATGATTAGCGTCTAAAGCATGTACTATATAAGAATCAAAATCTAATGACTGATTTGGTTTAATAATTAGACACTTCTCTTTAGGAACCCCATGGAGAACTTTAATGACTGCAAAAGTTTCCTTAGAACACACAATTGTCGAATCAGGATCCGATAAGCTCAATTTTATACCTAACATGTGATCATTATGACCATGGGAGAGAAAAAAGTAGTTTGAAGATGGTTTACGATGATCTCTCCGTCTAAATGGAAACTCATCGAAGTAGCTTTTGGCAATCGAAGAGTAAACCATAAAATAACCTCAAAAATTTAAGTTTATTTGCTTTATATCAGTCTCAGTAAAATTCCGTCTTCTATCTTTAAAAAAGTTCCTTTCGGGATTTAAGGTGGTTAAAACTTACTAGGTACTTTTTTTAAAAAATTAATTAATGCTTTTAGCAATCAAAACATAGAAAAGAATCTTATTGCGAATGATGTTCTTGGGGATTCTGTTTCCGGGTTCGGAACGAGACCGGGTGTAACTCAGGCCCTTTGGCCGGGCAATACCCAAGCTTTCCAATGTTCCCGTAGGCGCGAGCACAACAGTACAGATCAGAACGGAGCCTAACTTAACTTTCGGCAGAATCTCGCAAGATTTAACGCAACAGATTATTAGTGTTATTAGACACCAATAGAAGCAAAATTAAAAGTCTTTATATACTTTTTTCATTTACCTTTTCCTTAATATTAAGTAGTGTTTTATAACTCGTGTAAGTTATTAAGAATCAATATTCAAATTATCTTTAGAATCCGTTTTTTATGAACGTATTTGGGTTTCAGTATGCTTTGGTCAGATTGGAAGAATTCTTACAATGAAATTGTTAAGGAATTAGGGCTCGATGCTAAAGCTGACGAAAAAACATCAAACTTATTAGACGAATTTTTTATTAAACTCAATTCTGATAAGAAAAAATATATTCAACAACGATTAAATCAGGTTTTTCAAAAACCAGTAATTATTTTTGGGGCTGGCCCTTCCTTAGATCGGGATTTTAGTAACATATTAACATTAAATATAAACTCAAGACTACAATTAGTCTCTATAAATGGCGCTACAACATTATTTCAATTGAAAAAGGTTATTCCATCTGTTGTGATATCTGATCTTGATGGTGATTTGTCCACGATCAAGTGGGCAATAGAAAATGGTGCTTTAACCCTTATTCATGCCCATGGAGATAATCATGATCTCATCTATGAATTTTTAAAAGAACATCATGAAATCATTTCAAGATTTGATGTTTGGGGGACAACACAATGCAAACCGAGAGATTCATTATTAAATTTTGGTGGGTTTACCGATGGAGACAGGGCTATTTTCATTGCATTTCACTTCCAATCTCCTTTGATTGGTTTAGCTGGTTTTGATTTTGGAACCAAAATAGGACATTATAGTTTCGTAAACTCTTCTGTGCACAAAAATAATGAATTAAAAATAAGAAAATTTGAAATTGCCTTAAATTTGATCGCAAGGTTCCATTCATTTCATAAAGGGCTTCGGTTCAATCTAACAACTCAAGGAAATGCCATACCAGGTTTTCCTAAATCAAATTTTCATACTTTTCTTGACCAATTGGCTGAATACTACAAGTAGCTCGATAACAAGAAGTTTCCCATATTGTAATATTTATCTTCTCTATTCGCGGCCAGAATTTCTCTAATTTAAGTTTATCTTGAATTTTCTCTCCTAGAATTTTTGCTAAAGCCTCCGTAGTTACATTAGAACATTCTAATATACGTACTTCATCTTTTGGAATGGAATAGAATCGTACTCCGTATTCGATATCCAAGTTATTTTCATGTCTACCTATTTTTATATTTGGATTATTTGAGGGAAGTAAAACGTAATGATCCCATTTTGAAAGAAGGTTATTCAACAGCTTTTCAAGATATAAGAAGTCAATGATTATTTCATTTGTATCAGTTTTTCCCTCAAGTTCAATTGCAACATGGTAGTTATGACCATGCAAGCCTTCTTCAATTCCATCTGAAATTAAAGCATGTGATGCGCTAAAATGAGCTGCAATTTTATCGATTGCAACAGAAGTTGAATAATGGGGGTTTTTCCTCAAAAAATTCAACCATCGCCTGTTTCTTCCCCGTACCAATCCCCACCCCTCATATCTAGAAATGCAGAGATAGCTGCTGTTGTTCCTTCCCCAACCGCTACAGCGATTTGCCCTTGACCAGGAGTAATATCACCACAAGCATAAACTCGAGGAATATTTGTGCGTTGATTTTTATCAACTTTGATAAGACCATCTTCGGTTAATTCGACACCAATTTTCTTAGCCAGCTCATTATTAGGAATGATACCAATAGCTATAAAAACAGCTTTCACCCTAAGAGAACTTACTTCTCCAGTATTCACGTCTTCTAACGTAATCTTCTTTACTCCGGCCTCAGACCCGTGAATTTCTTTAACAACTGTATTCCAGACAAAATTTACTTTGGAATTCTTAAGAATTTGATTTCGAAGTGATTCCTCAGCCCGTAACTGATCACGACGATGTATCAAGTATACAGGGGCGGCTCCAGCACCAAATGTGGTCCCAGGTATTATATTATCAAGGTATAAAGCTTCTGTTACCGCAGAATTGCCTCCACCTACGACAGCCACTTTTTTTCCTTTATATAAAGGACCATCGCAAGTAGCACAGTAAGAAACTCCCTTACCCTCATTTTCCTCTTCTCCAGGAACGTTAAGGTGACGATGATTTGTACCAGTCGCAAGAATGACAATTTTTGAAGTAAAAATACCTGAACTAGTGTGTACTTCGATTGGAAATTGATTTGGCTTAATATCTGTCACTTCTACCATATCTTTTACCTCAGCTCCAAATTTTTCGGCTTGTTTTCTCAATTTTTCAGCAAATTCGAGGCCAGATATTTCAGAAAAGCCAGGGTAGTTTTCAATGATAGGTGTTATAGCAGCTAGACCTCCTACCGCCCCTTTATCAATTACTAAGGTTTTCCATCCCATTCTAGAGCCATAAATCGCAGATGCCATACCTGCTGGTCCAGCGCCAACAATAATCATGTCATAATCAGGAGTAATTCCCATACTAGCGTACACTCCATCTATATATGATCAAACTTAGGGTATCTATACAAATTATATCTGTTGTTATTAAAGTTTCGTGATTTTAGAAACCGTTGTAATAATTTTTCTGAAAAAAGTTGAGAGTAAATTAGAATAAAAAGAATGAGGTTTATTTTAATCACAATCTTACCCTAAATCATATTAACCTATTCTAGAAATATAATAAAATGAATAATTTCTAATAGATGCTGTTTGTTGTATTGTTTCGTAAAATGGCCTCTCCACATCAAGAGAATTTATTAAAGTAGATTAATGAGACTTTAAATAAGAACGTTAATAGTACATAGATCCCTTTATTATTGCGAGCAAAACATTTATTTTAGTGAGAAAACCAAAACAGACTTGGAATGGTTGTTATATAATGGAAGTAATACGATCCTCAACGTCAGAAATCACTTTTCTCATAGATGTAACAAAGGCATTGATTAATGAGCAAGATTTCATTTTAATATCAGATTCAACCATCACTCCATCAAAACAGTATTTAGCTCAAGTTTCAAATCTTGTACAGCAAAAAGATAATGAAATTAAAGGTACTGCATCAATTCTAGGAGAAATCAATCTTGAGGATTCAACCCTAGAGCCTTGTAGATTCCCAATCGCCTTGAATGCTCAAATCAGTCAACCACCAAGAGGATTAGTATCAAAAATTATTTCGTATAGAGGGGAACAAGGAATTTATCTTGGAGATGTAATTACTTCTGATAAACAGAAAGAGCCATTTCTAATTTCTCCTAATTTCTTGGAAAGACATGTTCTGTGTGTTGCAAGTACGGGGGCAGGAAAATCATATACCGTTGGAGTTTTACTTGAAGAAATATTGATGAAATTTAAATCCGCAGCGGTTCTGTTATTTGATATTCATAACGAATATTGGGGATTGGCTCAACCAAATGATGGATCTGAGATAGATTATCTAAACTTTGAAAACTACACCCCTAGAGGATTCATTGAAAATATTCTCCTTTTCGAAGAAGGATCACTAGGATTAGGCAAACAGTTTGACCTACCCAAATTGCGTCGATTGATTGAATTGACACCAGCACAGGAGAATTCTCTTCTGAATATAATCAAGGAGCCTCTCGGGCTAGAAGAACTAGTTTCACGAATTCAAGATTCAAATATTCACACTTCCACAAGAGAGAATCTAATTTCAAAAATACACTCATTAAATAATTTAGATTTATTTAATAAAGATTTAGATTTCCATGCTTTAATAGTACCGGGGCAGATCTCTATTATTCGATTAGATCAGTTTACTGATGAGCGAAGACGTAATTTACTAGTTAATGAGGTACTAGCTCAATTATTCGAGAAAAAATTACAGGGAGAAATTTCACGAGAACATGAGATTGTTGTGATCATTGAGGAAGCCCACAGATTCGCAGCTTCTACAGAAATTCTACCTCAGATCGCCCGAGAAGGACGAAAATTTGGCCTATATGAGATACTTATCTCCCAAAGGCCTGGGGATTTGCCAGATAATATAATAGCCAATATGAATACATTAATAGCCTTAAGAATCAAGTCTGATAAAGATATCAACAAAATTCGTTTAATGGAGGGAATAAGTATTGATACTGTTTCAGTTTTACCTCATCTCACTCGTGGAGAAGCATTAATTGTCGGTCTACAAGGGAGTACTCATCGTCCAATAAAAATAAGTGTCCGTCCCCGTTTATCAAAACATGTAGATCCCCAAGAAGACATAATGATAAATAATATTTCACGATATGGCTATCTATTAAACCAGAAAGCTGATTCTGCTGAAATTGATACTCTTGAAGTGAATGACATTCATCAAGAGAAGGATATTCCTTCTATAGATAGCGAACTGTTTGATTTTAGAGACTTAACAAATTTACTCTCATGCCAACATATTCTTGTCCTTCACAAAACCTCAGGAATATGTTTGTATGGTATCGGAGTAACAATGTTCAAAATCGATCCGCAATTAGTATCAGGTTTTCTATCTGCAATTTCAGGACTTTTTAGCGAACTGAAAAGCCAAGATATTGTGAAAGGAAGAACTATTTTAAGAATGTTTAGAGAAGAAATTGGAGATCGTTCCTTTGAGATTATAACTGTTGAAGGTGCTTACTCTGCAACAGCTATAGTCCTAGATCGAACTCCCAAGTATTTAGCCCGTCTCAAGAAGAAATTGAGAAATTTTGTATATGCCTTTGAAATAGAATTTAATGAATATCTGCGAAGATTTTCAGGTGTCCTTGATGATTTCGATTCTACAGCACAACTATTAGATAAACATCTTGGCTTAGCTTTAACAACTCCTCTTCAAATCAATCCTAACTATAGAAAAGATAATATCTCCTCAGATATAGACATATTTGAGATCATTAGTAGAGAAATTGATCAGCTAGCAAGGGGTGAAGGACTTTTTATAGAGGAAATTGTAAATAAATGTATTCTAGACTCAAATTATAACTATCGAGAAATTATAGAGGCAATAATTTCATTTCTTCAACAAGGAATTCTCATACTTGTGGATCAGAAAAGATTATTACCGTCTTTGTCCTCCCAATTGTTACTTGATTATGAAAAGGAGAAAAAAAGAGAAAAAGAGGAACTTGAAGTAGATCTAGCGCAAGAAATGCCCACCGATATAGAACTGAAAGATGATCTAGAAAGAAGTTTTGAAGAAATAGATGAAATTAATATCGAGTGGTTTACAGAAATTCTAACTGAAATAACAGAAACAACTTTACCTGACTCTATAAAGCAAGATATTTTAGCAAGAGATATAATGTTTGAATCAAAATTCAGAATAAAATCAAGTTCAGTCCGAACAGAAGTGTTTTCAAAATCAGATCTAATACGTTGGGCTCAACTGATGACTCAAAAAGGATTTATACTTCAAGATAAAACAAAGAATCCTTTAAATGGCTTAAAAATTACGATGAAAGCTGATTTCATAAGTATAGTGAGTTCAATAGCATTATTGAAGAATGGAGATTTTCTTACCATTCTAGCCGAGGTAGAGTAATTTAATCCTGTTTTTCACTAAATTCTAGATTTTAGTCAACAGAAAAAACCTCTTCTATCACCATAATGTCATCTATAAAAACATCAAGATCGCCCAACCACATTGGAAGGATTTTTTCGTGTTTTTTCTCAAAATTTGTTAAGAAGCTTGAAAGCTTTTTTCGAAGCTCTGTTGATGTTGTATCTGCAAATATTGCAGCAAACACATACTTTGCGTATTCTATTGTTAGAACTACATCGCCATGATCGATTGTTTTCAATAATTGTTCACTCCTTACAGCTTCTTTAGCAAATGATGTGATAGCTGAAAAAAGACCAGCAACTAGAGCTGGTTCGACTTGTGATTCTGCAGCAAAAGTATGAGATAAAACAGCTCTTCCATCTAACATCATAATATGTAAAGAATCGATTGTGACTTCCTTAAATGAGTAGGAAAATTCTTTGTGAAGAATGGTTAAAACTTGCTTGAGAGGAACTTCCAAATCAAATGTTAGTTCATCTAATATCTCTTGGATTTGAGTTACTTTTAATCCAGTTTCACGGTTTAATTCTACCAAAGACTTTTCTTTTCCAGAGATTGCCTCATAAAGGTTAGATCCATTTCCAATGTTTTGCAGTTTTTCATCAATTTGCATTTTCAATGTAGCATCTGTAATACGAGGTGCACCAATCATAATTATATCAGCTTTTTTTAGCATTTCGTTTTTAGAGGGTAGTTGAGAGACTTCTGAAAAGATAGACTTGTATTGGGTTTTTCCTTCTCCAGATTGAGTTTTCACACGAAATTTTCGTCTAGCTAAGAAAAACATGGCTCCATATGTCATTAATATTGCTAATGGATGAAAAATATTATAGGGAATTGATAGATACCCCAGAAATTGTCCCCCAGTTCCTTTCCATATTACTTCTATTTGAATCAGTTGAGGAATTATAAACTGAAACTGATTAAAAGTGCCTTCTTTCCACACTGAAGACAGCCATGTTGACGTTACTCCTGTTCCCGTAAAGCCAGCAAAAAGATTTGCTACCACTGTAATAAATGGGGCAATTAAACCAGTATAATTATAATGAGGAAAAGGATCAAATTCAGAAAATCCTAGTAGAATATACCATTTTTCTTTGTAGTAGGTGAAAATAAGAAGACTAACCAAAAACATTGTAACGTATACAATAACTGTTGTCCCAATCAGACTCCAATTCCATCTTCGGATGAATAAGATCAAAGCAGCACAAAGAAGAAAACTAGCGAAATTTTGTGTTAACCAGAAGAATGTCCTATAATGAACAGTTTCTAAATATCTCCACATACCCAGCATAAATACACGATAGGTTAGAAAACCAAAGGCAAGTAAAAAGCCGAAAATTACGCCTATTAATGCTGATTTGGCTGTATTCATAAGATCTATACGCTTAAGTGATATCTTTAGATTTTTAAAAGTTCCAATAAGTTTTAATAGCAAATAAACAGAAAAAGGTTCAAAAATATCAAGGTACATGACGAAAAAGACTGATACCATTATAAAATATACAACAAAATATGAAATTACGAAAATTTGATCAGAGTATTGAACTAAGAACAGGATAACAGCTAATCCTGACATAAATGCTCCTACAGTCGATAAACTTTGAACCATGGCAATATATAATTGATTTCCTAAAAATTTTCCTTTTAACGATAATTGACTCGCTTTAATAAGGTATACAGAGAAGACTATTGTTGCTATATATGCAAAGAAAATTTCTAAAAACCAACCCATTGTTGTCCCTTGCAATAAGCTAGGATTTTCAGTCTCTCCGAGTAGTTGAAGAATGGTCATAAGAAGAAATAGTGTAATGGGTAAAATTGCGATCAGTACTTTTAGTAGTTCTCGTTCATTTTCCCAATTTTTCGCTTTTACTCGTGTTATAATTTCTTGAAATGGTGATACTTCCATCTCAAATTGTATCCCTTGAAGTCTCTGAGTTACTCCTCGTACCTCATTTAACTGTCTTTTTAAATCCTTAGTATCTCTTTCTAAATCGTTAATATCATGAGTTTTATCTTGGGATGTTTCTTTCATTTGTTTTTGGAGTCTTTTAATCTCATCTTGATTATGTTTAATTAATCGCTTGATAGGCTTTCTGTCATTCCTTTTCGCACCCCAAGTTTGGTATAGCAAAATTCCCATTGATAAAAATGGTGAAATCCCAAAGACAAATCCTAAAACAATAATCGGATAGTTCAGGTAATTTACTATAGAAATAATGAAATGTTGTATTAAATACCGTATAATTATTGGTACTCCAGGAATTGTTGCATTATCAGGACTAGCTGTAGTATCCCATTCAGTGCTGAATTGGTAGCCCTTGTAGCCAGGTACAGGATAATATTCTTGACTCAGATATTGTTGGGGATTTGGTACTAATGAATTTAAAATAGAAGGAAACACAAAATAACCAATATAGAAAATGATAAAACCTATATAGAAGCGATTGAAGATGATTGCTATGAGATTTTCGTCTTTTCTACGAGTAAAAAGGTAAGGGAAAAAGAAAATTATAAGAGGTAAGAAAGTTACAATAATGGAGAATAAAATATTTGTTGGATCGTCAAATAATGCCATTTCTTTCCATCCTGCTTCATCTAATCGAATATAAACCAATTCATTAATGGAGATTAATTATATTTTCTACTTTTTATACGTATCATTTAAAGCTTCATTTTCATTAGATTACAAATCATTTTTATTATTATATTTGATTGGAGAAAAAGGAGAAACGGGTAATCCTAGATTCATATAGCAACCATAAAAGCGATTATCGGTATTATTTCTGAATTTTAACCAGTAACCATAAAAATTCTCGCAAAAAAAATCTACCTCAAAAGGTGATATTCACTTCTCCCTAGTATAAAAATAAAAAAGAAGAGAAAGACGATTAATGTCGTCTTTTTCGATATAGAGCGTAGAGGGGAGGTATTGCTAGTATTGCAGAGAGAAACTCAAATCCTGGAATACCAGTACCTGTGTCTGGAGGTCCTTCTGTATCAGAGCTCACAAAACCAGCCATTGCAGCCACGGCAGAGTAAGCAGGATCATGAAGAATTTCGCCACCATACCATTCAGGGAACTCTGTAAACGTGAAGTAAAGTACTGTTGTTACATAGACTTCAGCTGTTCCAGCTGGAATATCGAAGTATTGTGGCGTAAGCTCTTGAGCAATGAATCTGGTAAAACCAAATGCGAGTGCGAACTCGACTGCAAAATACTCCTTCGCATAATTATGAATTGCCCATCCTGTTGGAATGAATGGAATGATATAAACAGGACGATCAACAGTTGGATCAATTCCAAGTAAATCTTGTAGTCCTAATAATTTATAGGTATCTTTACCTACAAAGTCCGTATGGAAAAATGTATTTCCACCCATTTGAAGGTCAATAACTTTATCTGTTCCAGTTTTATCTTCATAACTCACATCTTCAGGATCTTCGATTGAAACACCGAATGTTGTTGTTGCGGTAGCAACAGTTAATCCGAATCCATTTTGCATATGGATTCGTGCCTTTGCATCATCGTCCAAAT
The DNA here is from genome assembly GCA_048886525.1 of Candidatus Hodarchaeota archaeon. GTDB lineage: Archaea > Asgardarchaeota > Heimdallarchaeia > Hodarchaeales > Hodarchaeaceae > Hodarchaeum. The sequence continues at coordinate 29,503 of JBHLKP010000014.1, forward strand.
AGAAAGCAAGGTCATTTAAATTGATAGTTACAGAGCTGGGAACAGAAATGGGAAAACCAGGTACAGAATAACCTTTTAGATTATCTGGAATCTCAAATGTATAACTTGGAGCCGCGATAAATGGAGTATGATTCCAGTTAGTAATACCATCGAGAAAATCTTGGTTATCTTTTGTAACCAAGAAATTTGTTTCACCAATATTGTAGTTTGTTTCAACACTACCTAATATATACTGATTTGCACCTGTAATTTCTTGTGTAGTAAACTCATACTCAAACCCAATATGATCAAGTACGCTTGCTGCAGCGATATCTTGACCGAAAACTATTCCATTAGTTTCAGTTTTAATGTATTGGCCCGCAGCATCAAAAATATCAATACCTCGTGGTTTAATGTCAATTCTTTGCCATAAAACGAACATATTAGTGTATTCAATGCCAAATCTATACCCTGTTGATGTAGGTTCAAAACTGGCTTCATAATTAAAATGGCCAATTTGATCATCACTATGACCATTTGCAACCAAAACATCATTTACAGCGTCAATTAACTCTTGGATACTAAATGTATAACCTATATAGAGTTCATCGCCAATATCCAAGGTTGGATCATCAGGACTGGATGAATACGCTATTAAGCACATGAAGTTATTGGTTACAAAAACATCGTCCATCCAAGGTGTTGTAAAGTGTTGAACTAGTTGTTGGAATGGAGCTGTTGCGTTGATATGGAAAATAGTTGTATCTAAAGCGGTTTCAATATCTGGATTTGGAATTGCTCGTAAGACGGTTTCAACACTTGAGTCTAGTAGATCCCCAAATTTCAAATCATGTTCCATTTTCTCAAGTGCCGAAAACGCGACCTCAATCCCTGATTTATTCATATAAGCCATATAAAACTGAATATCTTCGAATTCATTTGTGTCTCCAGTTTCTGCACTATCATCCAATAGATCATGAATTAAATCGGGATCAGTAGGATCGGGATAAAGATCTACTTCGATTGCAAAGTAATCCTCACTAAAACTATACCCTGCATAATCAGCTGCTTGAGCTGGAGAGGTAAAAGTTAGGACAGTCAATAAAAATATTACTGTTATCCCCATTATAATTTTTTTTCGCATAATCTAATCACCTTTAATTAGACACTCGTAATATAACCATCATTATTTGGTTAAAGTGAAAAAAAAAACGAGTGATTGATCTAAGTATAATACACAAATTATGCTTTATAAGAATGTGCGAATCGATTTTCCGCAAACATGCTTCCTATATCTAAAAATACTGAATCCACAATCAATAATTCGCTATTGAAATCAGAATAATTTATCTAGTATTTATCTGGAACAAATAATTTTATTTTTAATGAAATAGGCTTTGATAGGTTTAATTTTTTGAAGTAATAAAGCGTTATGATTTTTTAAGAGATAGATTTACCCGTCTTCGTTTTTTAAGAATACCACTTAGCAGAATTATTGCTAAAACCCCTGGAATTGCATAGTAATACGTGATATGACCTTTGTTACTACCTTTTGATGACAACGAGGAAATTTGCTTTGTAAATTGCAGAAGACTGAGACTTATCGGAGATGATGTCCAATCGATTACCTGAAATTCTTGAATATATTGAGCAGATGTAAAATATAATCCAGCATTTTTATAAAGATTATTGGCACTCAAAGATGACAGTAATGGGTTATTAGCAAATTGTTTGACACAATATACGACCAAATCCCTCATTAGTGAGGTTTCTTGTAAAAAAAGATAATTATGGCTAAATCCATAATGTTGATTCAATGCTAGTGTCTGTGATCTTATTGGAGTTAATGAAATATTTTCCTGGGTATTGTAGTTTTGAATAGCAAAATCTCGTCCTTGAACTTGTGAAAGCAATAGCAATTCATTATTAAAAAAGCAAGTTACTTTATTTTTTACTTGATAATCGTTGATAGCTAACTCTTCTCTAGTTTGATTTTTTTCATCAACATAAATAGTAATATCATCAAGGTTCTCTGTTCCATTAACTATTCCTAAATTTTGTGCCGTAATGACTGAAAAAGCAATATTTGAAAATAGTCTCAGTCGTTTTACTATATCAAACCCCTGATACAATGAAAAAGTCTCATTTATATTGAAAACACTTGAAAAATCTTCCTCTACTGTGTAATTAAAAGCATTTGACCAAGAAGTACCTGTTGGTAATTCTTCATTTATTATTAGATTAACAATATTACCTATTGAAATATCTGTAATAGTTTCAATACCAACACTATCATATTGATTATATTTTCGGATATTGATGGAAAATTTAACTTCATCAAATTGAGCTATAATTATGTTTTCGGCCAAATTTAATTCAAAAAAGTCTATCTTTTCTGTTTGAAATATAAATGTACAATTTGAATATATTATATTGACATTAAGACTATTAAAAGACTCCTCTATCTCAATCATCATATTAAAGATGGGAAAATCACCAGGTAGCTCTGATTCTACATTAGTTTCGAATATATTCTCGATGTCTAAACCTCTGAGTAAATTAAGAAGGTTAACTGGGAGATTGGCATATCCTAGTAGGTAATGTGTGGGATTAAAACTAGAATCATTGATTTTTAATGCAATTCCAAGAATATCAAATCCTGAAATTATGTTCTCACCAGAAGGGAGTAATATTTGATGAAGGATTTTAATAAATGGCAATGGTGATTGCCAGGTAATTGGGTCATCAAGTACGAGTATATCCTGAGTTCGTTTCACCTGTCTTATAGCGAACAGTGCTGTGTTTAAATTTTCATCTTGATGTCCTATTAAAGCTATTATATTATCCTTTTCTGGATCGATATCTGTACTATCGTTGAATTCAGTATTAGAAATCAAGTCTGTCTTCAAAGATAATGCTTTATCTGCTAATTCTTGAGATACAAAAGAATTATAATCAAATTCGATTCCGAAAAGATTTTCCTCAAAATAAGAATCTAATTGGGGTATCTGGTAATCCACCCCTTTAACCCTACATATTGAAATACTTGTAATGATTATTAAGAAGCATAAACTTAAAAAAAACGTTTTCTGGTAGTTTAGATTTCTTATCCTCAGTTATGCAACCTCCAAGTGGTCTTTTAACCAAGGTTTTTGCTTGGGACTGATACTGTACTGAGAGCGCTTCTTTTCTTTTATAATAATAATTACCCCTAATTCAGCTAATCTTTTAATGTGATGCTGTACACTTGAATGATGAACATCAATTGCTTGAGAGATTTTTGACAGTGGTATAGGCCTCTTTTGAGCTATTAATACTCGGCATAGATCCTTAGCTACCTCGCTTTTTAACGCGAGGGCTATCTCTGTGGATTGAACAGATTTTGTACCTGTTAAATAGAATATGTGATATTTCCCGATTTTTTCATTAGTTATTAAATTAAAATCATCTAGAGCTTGTAAATGCCAAAGCAAAGAAGAGATCCCACAACCAACTTCCCTCTGTATCTCGCGTAAGTGTGCTCCTTGTTCTCCTTTATTTTCGAGAAAATCGACAATTTGGACTCTTAATTCATTCTCTAATAGTTCATTTTCATTGATTCGTCTTTTTTGTGGTGAGTAAGCAATATGTGCAATAAATAGAAGAAAACCTATAGTAAATGAGCTTAATATGTCTCGAATTCGTGATAAAAAACCTATTTTTAATAGAACTAGAGCTGAGGAAATACTTGCTAGTATAATTATTCCAATAGTCGCTATCTCCCCAACTCCTCCAAACTGAAGAGATGGATTATCTCCCAAAGGAAGTGTACCTAAAGTCAATTGTACAAGTTCCCCCAGCAGCTCTACTATAGTTTGAGATGAAGAAGATGAATCTTTATAGAAACTGTATCTTGAATTACTAGTTCCTGTTTCCGATCCAATTGAAAAGCTGCCGACGAGAACACGATTATCTGCTAACCAAATTCCTGATTTTAGTCCAGATAAACCTATGTAATTTTCAGGAGGAGTTAATTCTGCTATTATTTGTGTTTTGTTTTCAATTACTACCCATCCAGAACTACAGTTTATTTCTAAACTTATTTGAGTGATATTTAGTGAAGACAAACTTGATTCTACTATATTTAAATCTTGAAGCTCATAAGTTCCATTAAGTGGATAAACAACTGGAGCATAAGCATTTATCCCAAAATTATACAAATACTGAAGGGGAGTATCCTTGAAATAACGATTTAATAAAAATAATCCCCTCCCAGATTGCTTCCAAGAGTTAATGTCCCCTAGAAATGTTAAATCTACTGGTAATAATAATTCATTGATCCACCATGTAGCAACGATTGATTCGTTATCAAAAGTGAATGAAGAATTTTTTTGAACTTCAGTGATGTTATAATAATACGCTTCAACATCTGTTCGACCAACTATTGCCTGAGCCAAGTTTCTATCATTTACTGAACCAAAAAAAATCGCTACTGCTTCACTTGAAGTTTCACCATTACCTATTGCTTCTATGAGTAGAGAACTATTTACTAATAATATTCCCCCTATTAAAAGTATCTTCGCTAATTTTCGAATCAAAGTAGTACTTTTTTGACATTGCATGAGTTTAGACTCTCTTTCTTTTCACCTATACTATCTTTATAATTATCCCTAAGAAAAGCCTTTCTGTATCATTATTCAGCAATTACCGAAATATTCAATTTTATGACTTATATCTTATCGCTATGGATTGATAAAACTCATCAGAAAGGAAATATTATGGCCAAACTCTTATTTCATTCCTATCTTACGGCACCATGGAAATTAAAATATGTTAAACAGAAGAAAGACCCCAATCAATGCATTTTCTGCGCAATATCCAAGAAAACTGCTGGTATTGAGAGCTGGGAAATATTCCGAGATAATCAAGTCATGGTTTTGCTCAATCGATTTCCTTATAATCCTGGTCATCTTCTAATTGTCCCACATGATCATTACGAGAATTTTGAATTCATTTCCTCAGAGTTAGCAAATCATATGACAAATATGACCCAAAGGTGCATAAAATTATTGAAAGTTACCCATAAGCCAGTCGCCTTTAATGTGGGATTTAATATTGGAAAAATCGCAGGAGCAAGTATTGATCATATTCATTGGCATATTGTCCCTCGTTATCTTGGTGACCTTAATTTTATGGAATTATTAAACACACGTGTTTTGGTAGAAACGTTAAAGCAAACACAGGAAAAATTACGTGGAAATTTAAAGTTCTTTGAGGAAAAATAATCTTAAAGAAGAAGCGAGAAGAATATTTACTCCGTTATAGATATAATATATACGAATGTATTCTTAATATGAATTTTTAAATATTGGAGACGAAAATGAAATGCTTAAATAAACGCAAAAAAACTATGAATTAACCTCTAACTATAATCATATTAGGAGTGTTTAACTTAGTAAAAAAAGAATTATCGGAGTTAAATGATATGAATTTCAAAAAGCTTACTCACAAAAGGAGAGCAGTCAGTCCTATACTAGCAGCTGTTCTATTAATTGGACTCGCGATAACTGCGGGAGCCATACTGTTTGTCGTAGTAATTCCACTAATAACTGCGCCAGGTGGAAGTGTAGTTTTTGATGAATCTACCACAACTCTATCAGCTACATCACTACATCTTGTTCTGAAAAATGAAGGATCGGTAGACGCTACAATAACAAATGTTACAGTAGATGGTGTTACTCCAGCGACTTTTAGTAGTTTTACAGTCACTAAAGGACAGGGGGCTATCAAAGATTATACAGTTAGTCTAACTGCGGGAACTTATACAGTTACCGTTAGTTTTACGGCTGGTGAAACCTCAAACTCGATATCCATAACTTTGACTGTGACTTAACTCTAGACCCCAATTTTCCTTTTTTTCATCTTAAAGATAGATCTACTTGTAGCAATTCCGTTTTTAGCATTGTACCCTTAAGTCATTCTGCACTCATTTCTATTTTAATCGAGACGCATCGGCACGACTTCGAACGTATTTATTTATGACCATTTTACCGTCAGTAAGTATTCGCCGCATATTTTCTGCAAAACTAGTCCAATATTCTATTAACTCATTTCTCTGAACAATAGTTTTTACTTTTTCAGTATTTAGGAAGAAAGAAATATGGTAACCCTCCTCTGGTTCTCTTATTACCTTTATCTTAGAACCTGGATTTCTCCATAACTCATTCCGAATCCGACCAAATATGAATTCTTCAACAGGATCACTAAATTGCAATTTTAATGAAATAATGGCAGAATTTCCCTGCTTCACTAATATCCCATTTTCAAAAGCTATTTCTTCACGAGGGATATCCATACAACATTCATGATCAGGGTCTAAAACACAAATCGGCTCTATAGCTCCTTTTGTGCAATTAATGGGATATAATATCAAATCTGATTCTTTTAATGGCAAAAAGGCACTCTCCAATAGCAATACCTTCGTATTGAATGTAAATCCTCCTTGGTTTATAATTAATGTTTTTTACTTTCTTCAATCTAGTATTATTATTCAGAATCACTCTTTCCTTATATGATGAAAAAAACTATTAGAGGCTAATCATGTTTTAAAACTGAAACTGCTCAATGAATATAGCGTAATTTCTCTAATAACTATTATAACCCTTTGGGGGATTTTAGAAGTCACTTACTTTCTGCATTTTAGTTTTTGTAGCAGTTATCAGATAATGCATCAACCCAAGTTTTACATTTGGCTTTGTTATTAATACTAGAATTGTACTCTCGACTTTGGATATCAAACCTAATCCTAAGGGGGTATGGACATGAATAAAATCAATTTCGTTCCCAAGATTAAGTTGCAAACAAGCGCCTGCAAACGTACTAACTATACCTGCGACCATTGCTGACACTAAAGTCTCAACTTCCTCGGAGACAGGTGTGGTACGAGCTACCATTATTGGAAAACCCTCCTCACTTACTAGAAGGGCCGATTCTACTCCTTGTACAGCTCCAAGACCATCTAATATTTTTTGTACCTGTTCAGTGGAAGTTAATCTCTTTTGTTCTTTGGTTATATGATTATATGTTGCCATTACTACCACTCTAGATAAGATATTCACTTTATAGAGTAAATTTATTCGACAGTTTTTAATCTCCAAAGAATTACTAAAAAAAATATATACTGATAAGCCTTTATCAATTACAATTGAGTGAGTTCAGCCTTAAACAAAGGGAAGAGTTTATTATTATATTTCTGTGCGAGGCAAATAGATAGTGAGGTTGCCTGAATGAGTGAAAACATCAGAATGCAAAGATGTAATCCATGTCAAAATGCAGTTATGCCTAGCGAGCATGGAACAACTCGTTTTCCATGCCCATCTTGCGGAATGATCCCAATTATACGTTGTGAACGATGCAGAAAATTAGGAAATAGGTACACATGCCCTAATTGTGGTTTTACTGGCCCCTAAACTAATTACGCTGCTTAGGAATATAATAAGTAAAATACAAATCTAATAGGAATTGAGGAATAGATATGTCGAATGTTTTGTCTATTTTGAAAGTGATTCCGTCTTCACCTGAAGTAGACCGTGAATCGATTGTATCTCGTGCAAAAACAGTTTTAAGCGAAGGTCTAGCTTTAGAAATTTTAAAAAAGGAAGAGGAACCACTTTTCTTCGGTCTATTTGCAATCAAGCTTTTCGTGAAAACTGCGGACTCTGATGAAGGAACAGAGACGCTTCAAAATTTTGAGAACCGTCTTCTTGAATTAGAAGATGTAGATAATTGTGAGATAGAACTACAAACTATTATTGACTATTAAAACTATTTAATAGTCTTTTTTTCAATTTAAAGGCATTTTACTTTATTCATATTGTGATGGTTATCGTGTTCAATTAGAAATTAATTTTAAGTAAAGGTTAAGATACTAAAATTAGGCATAAAAAATCAATATACACATTATTTATTTCCAAGCATAGGTTCTTAGATTTCTAATACCACAGACTGAATGAATCTAATTCAGACTTCAGCATTGGTAGATCAGTCTAAGACGAAAAATAAGCCATCAAAATAAAATTTATATAATAGGCTGAGAGATTTGGCAAAAGAAGTTGTTTTAAAAGTTGCAGAAGCTAGACAACGTGATGTTGGTCGAGGAAAAATACGTATGGATGATATCAACATGCGTGAGATTGGTATCACAACTGGTGATGTCGTTGAAATTCGTGGAAGGCAAAAAACGGGAGCTATCGCTTGGCCTGCTTATATTGAAGATCAAGGAGCTGGCATTGTACGAATGGATGGTGTTATTCGCAGAAATGCTAAAGTCTCTCTAGAAGAGAATGTTCGTATTCGAAAAGCTCAGATTAAAGTCGCAAAAACTGTAAATATTGCCCCAACTCGTCAAATCTCACTAGATTACGGATTTGAAGCTTTTGTCAAACGAAAACTACTTGGATATCCTGTTTCGAAAAATGATACTGTTCTCATACCAATACTAGGTCGTTCAATTCCATTTGTTGTGAATTCAATCACACCAACAGATATTGTACTAATTACAGACACTACAAAATTAAATGTATCTGAAAAACCAATTTCAGAAGCAGAAACAGGAATGCCTGGAGTTAGTTACGAAGACATTGGAGGTTTGTCAGATGCAATTCAAAAAATCCGTGAAATGGTTGAACTACCACTAAAACACCCTGAATTATTTAAAAAACTTGGTATAGATCCACCGAAAGGTGTTTTACTACATGGACCACCAGGAACGGGAAAAACATTAATTGCGAAAGCTGTTGCTAA
>JBHLKP010000015.1:0-37445 GCA_048886525.1 Candidatus Hodarchaeota archaeon
CAGCAGCAGCAAAAACTGGATTAATTATTGTTCCTTTAAATTTTCGACTTCTTCCTGAAGACCTCTACTGGATTGTACGTGATGCAGGAGCCAAAATGGTTATTGTAGAAAAAACATACTATGATATTACTATTAAAAGTTGGGATCTAATTATTAACTATGGACTTGATAATCTAGATCATGTTTTAATTGGTAATATCCCTATTGCTGAAAATTGGATTTACTTTGATGATATTATCGATGAAGGTGAGGATGAATACCCTTCAGTTGAAGTCGATCCAGAAGATACATGGATCTTACTGTATACAAGTGGAACAACAGGAAGACCTAAAGGAGTAGTTCGATCTCACAGATCCTATATTTCTTTCTTTTTGATTAATGCTGCAGAATTCTCTTATACTCCCTTAGATTATGGATTAGTACTTATGCCATTATCACATGTCAACTCAACATTTTATGCTTTTGTTTTTACCTATATTGGAGCTAGTGTTTATGTTCATCGTGAATTTGGTTTTGATCCAGAAGAAGTCCTCCAAATTTTTGATAGAGAAAAAATCACATTCACATCTCTAATTCCCACTCACTATAATCTCATTTTAGAACTTCCTGATGAAGTTAAAACTAAATATGACTTAAGTTCTGTTCGTACACTCTTAACATCTTCCGCTCCTGCAACTAAAGAAATGAAATATGGTGTAATGGAGCTATTTAAAGGCGTGCGATTGTTTGAAGCTTATGGGTCAACTGAAGCAGGTTTAGTGACAATTTTACGACCTGAAGATCAATTCACCAAAGTTGGATCAATTGGAAAAGAATGTATTGGTTCAGATACGATTAAAATATTAGATTCAGACACTCGAAAACCAGTAAAAGACGGAGAAATTGGAGAACTCTTTTCTCGTAGTCCCATGCAATTCACTGATTATCATAATCTACCTGAAAAAACAGCTGAATGTATTGTTAATAGATTTTTCAGCGCTGGAGATATGGCTAGAAAAGATGATGATGGATATTACTATCTAGTTGATCGAAAAGCCAACATGATAATAACTGGTGGCGAACATGTTTTCCCCTCAGAAGTCGAAAAAGTTATTACTGGTCATCCTAAAATAGTTGAATGTGCTGTAGTTGGTCTTCGAGATTATAAATGGGGTGAATCAGTTACAGCTATTTGTGTTTTGGTATCAGATACTGAAGCTTCCGATGATTTGGCTGAAGAAATTCGAATGTACTGTAAGGATAAAATGGCAAGATTTAAGGTTCCTAAAAAGGTATTATTCATTAAATTTGATGAAATGCCCAGAACAGGTTCAGGAAAAGTTATACATCGAATGTTACGGGAAAGATTCAATACCAATAATTAAAGACACAACTTATAAGAAAAAAGGCCTTTAGAAAATAAAAAAAATAGCAGAAAACTCAAAAATAGTAGGTAAATTCTTTTCATGGCTTCTAATTATTCAAAGAAGAGGAAGTAGTTTCAATATGAAAGTTGAAGATGTAAAAAAAATATGCGTTCTTGGAGCTGGACTTATGGGTAATGGAATTGCTCAGGTTTGTGCTCAAGCTGGCTTTCAAGTCTCTATGAGAGATATTGAAGATCGTTTTGTAGAAAATGGCCTCAATATGATAAAGAATAACCTCTCCCGGAGCTTAAAAAAGGAAAAAATAACTCAATCGCAAATGGATGAAGTTTTAGGGAGAATTCATGGAACTATTGATATAAAAGAAGCACTTAATGGGGCCAATGTTGTTATTGAAGCTATCATAGAAAATCGAGATCTAAAACGCAAAGTTTTTGCTGAAATTGATCAAATTTGCGGCCCAGAAGTAATTTTTGCGTCAAATACTTCTTCGATTTCCATTACTGATATGGCTGCAGCTACTCAACGTCCCGATAAATTTATAGGAATGCATTTCTTCAATCCAGTTCCAGTAATGCGTCTAGTTGAGATTATAAAAGGATATGAAACTTCAGATGAAACCTATCTGGTCATTGATGAGCTTTCCAAAAAATTAGGAAAACAAACTGTATTGGTTAATGAAGCCCCGGGTTTTGCGGTTAATAGACTTCTACTTCCATTTTTACTGGAAGCAATATTTACACTTCAGGAAGGAGTAACGACTGTAGATGATATGGATAAAGCTATTACACTGGGATTGAATCACCCAATGGGCCCATTTACGTTACTAGATTTTGTAGGTTTAGACACAACATTGTTTATAGCTGATTATCTATACTCAGAATTTCAGGATTCCAAATACAGGGCTCCTACGTTATTAAGAAAAATGGTTCGAGCAAATCATTTTGGACGAAAAACTGGTATTGGATTTTATGACTATTCGAAAAAACCACCCAAACCTAGATCATTCAAATGATAAAAAGATGTTTCTCTCTTCTCTTTTTACCAAAAACAATTGAAGAAAAAAAGTAATACTGAATCAGATTACTTTTTTCTCCTATTTTTTTTCAACTTTAACTACAATTGCAGCTGCCGAATCCCCTGCGGAACACCCTGCGAACAGTCCATATCCACCATTCTTAACCTTTAATTCTTCAATAAGCTCAATTAAAAGACGCATTCCTGTTGGTGCTTGAGGATGTCCCCAGACAAGAGATGAACCATAGTTATTAATTGAATCTAGTGCGATATCCATTTTTTGACTAAAATAGACATCATTTACGGCAAAAGGATTATGGAGCTTAAAAGCTGAAATATCTCTTACACTTATTTGAGCTGATCCGAGTGCATTATTGGCAGCTGGAACAGGTGCTATAGGCATAAATCCCTTTTTACTACGAGCTTGGCCATAGGATAATAACTGAATTTCATATTCTTTGTCAATACTTAATTTTGCAGCATTTTCTTTATTAGCAAACACCATCCCACAGTTTCCGTCTGATGGATGAGTTTGTGTTCCATAAGTAACAGTCTGATCTTTGATTACAGGGTTAAGTTTTGCTAATCCTTCTTTTGTAGTTGAATGGACACCTTCATCTCGTTCAACAATTGCTAATGTCTTTCTTCCTGATTTGACTTCTACTGGTAGAATCATAAATCTGTGAAGAAATTCTTCATTATTCTCCAAAGCTGCATTGTACTGTTTGTAACGCAAAAGGGTAGCCTGTTCTTGCATTTCTCTAGTGATTCCTTCTTCTTTGGCTACATTTTCAGCTGTTTGAATCATAGGATTTTTAGCATAGGGATCATATCCAAAATTATCCCAAACCCAGTTTTCAACGTCAGCTTTACCACCAGGGGCAAATGGGTTAGGGTATAATAAATGAGGGCCGTTACTAGTTCGATCACAAGTCACAGTTAGGATAGTATGATTGGGGTTCATATTAGTTTCGATTTCAGATGCTGCACCCGCTATTACACGAGCAGAGGTTGCACAAGCTTGAGCAATCATAGGACCTGTAATATTAGGAGCTCCTATTAAACCAGTAAACCATGTTTGGCCATAAAAACTATGTTTTTGTGGGATTGTTATACCAAGATGAATTGAATCAAAGCTTGATGGAGAAAGGTCGCACTTTTTTAGAGCCTGTTTCGTTATCTCGGCAGCAAAAGGAATAGAACTTAAATGTGCAAAATTACCTTGCCATCGTACAAAAGGAGAACTCCAATAACATCCTGAAGGAATATAAACTCTATTAAAACGCATATTTATCACAAAATCCGTTGAATTACTATAAATTTTTTTCTTTTGGCTTGGGAAGAACTGTGTCGATTAAAACTTGATTAAATGGATGCGCTTCAGCCAATAGTTGACGATATTTTATAAAATCAATAACATCCGTTCCAGTCTGTTTTCTTTCGTTAAACGCTCTAAAACCAAGTAATGCTTCTGTAGCCATGTTTACCGATAACCAATGACGGTTTGCTAGCTTAGTTTGATCCCAAAAGAACTTTTTCTTCATTCGGATTCCATCGATGGATTTCATCAAACATCCTGGAAAAAGATTAGCTAAAGTCCAGATTAATTCGTCAAGAACCTTATCTAACAATGATAAATCAACAGTACAACTTTTCATAAGCTCTCGTGCTTCTTTAAAAGCTTGACCAACAAGAAATTCACCATAAATTATTTCGCCATCGTGAATATACTTATCAGTATGAACGGTGGGATTTCTTATAAATTCCTCGTCTTTTTTCAGTACTGGTACTACTTTGGTAACCATTCCCAATCGTTTCATTTTATAAGCACTCCATAATTCACATGAGATACAATTCCACATCGCGTCTTCTATTGAAAGCATCCAGGGAAGAAAATCTGTTGATCCTCCATCTGGAGCAGATCCGTGTCTAGGACCAGCTTGACCATATAATGCTGTATCAGCGGAAATTGTTAGATCAGCAGCCATCCCAATTTCTTGGCCTCCAGCCACTCTCATTCCTTGTGAACGACAAATAACTGGCTTTTTACAATTCAATATAGCATCAACCATTGCATTAAAGAGATCCATATAGAGGCCGTATTCACTTGGTTTTCCAGAGTAATATTCCGCATATTCTTTTGTGTTTCCTCCTGTACAGAAAGCTCTATCCCCTGCTCCTGTAAATACTACACTTACCACGCTTCGGTCCATTGAAGCTCTTGAAAAACCTGCAATTACACCCTTTACCATTTGTGTGGTATATGAATTCAATTGCGCAGGATTATTAAGTATTATCCAAGCTGAATAGATTCCCTTGATGGATTCTCCATTAGCGGGATTTATCAATGGTCGAAGTTCATAGGTAATACAAGGAGGTTCAGTTCCAAAAAGTTCATCACTCCAAAGATCATGGTCTTTCATTTATTTTATCCTTCCTAAGGTTAAGATCGTAATGAAAGTGACATACAACACGGAAGCATAAAAATTCTGTTATTGATCTAGACTCGATTTCAAAAAAACGAAAGAGTGAAAAAATCATTAGATAATTCACAATGTAAGTCGAATAAGTACGACTATAATTTAATTAGCAGGTTGGATAAATTATGATCGATTTCACACTTTCAGAAGAACAAGAAATGCTCCAAAACAGTGTTAGAGACTATGCGGAACGTGATGCAGCACCTAAAGTTAGTGAATACGATAAACAACAAAAAAGCCTTTACCCTGAAGTTCTTCCTAAGATGGGAGAACTTGGTATACTTGGAGTCTGTATTCCTGAAAAATACGGGGGAGCTGGTTTTGATTATATAGCTCTTGCCCTAGTTTGCGAAGAACTAGAACGAATTGATACCTCTTTGAGAGTAATTATGTCTGTTCATACTGCTTTGAACAGCTGTACCCTATGGCAGTGGGGAACACAAGAGCAAAAAGAAAAATATCTTATTCCACAAGCTCAAGGTAAAAAAATCGGTGCATACGGCTTAACGGAACCAGGTTGCGGTTCTGATGCAGCAAATTTACAAACACGAGCAGTTCGAGAAGGGGATGAGTATATATTAAATGGAGCAAAACAATGGATCAGCCTTGTAGATGTAGCAGATAATTTTCTTATTTTTGCACGGTTAGGAAAAGAAAAAGGAGCAAAAGGTATTGCAGGATTTATTGTTGAAAAAGACTATTCAGGGGTTTCGACTAGTTCTTTTCATGACAAATTAGGAGTTAGAACAGGCGATACAGGTGAAATAATATTACAAGACGTCAGAGTTCCAGCCGCAAATTTACTTGGGAAAGAAAAGGAAGGATTCAAAATCGCTATGACTGCACTAGATAATGGCCGTTATACAGTTGCAGCTGGAGCTGTTGGCTCAATTAGAGCTAGTTTAGAAGCATCTATAAAATATTCTCATGAAAGAAAAGCTTTTGGTCAAGAAATTGGGAAATTTCAATTAATCCAAGAACATCTTGCTCATATGCAAGCGGGTTATGACCAAGCTAAGCTTCTAGTATTCAAAGCCGGGTGGTTAAAAAACCAAGGAATTCCGAATACTCGTGAGACAGGCATGGCTAAATGGCAAGCCACTGTATATGCTTCTGATGCAGCCGATAGAGCAATTCAGATTCATGGAGCAATGGGTTATAGTGGAGATTTCCCAGTAGAACGATATTGGAGAAATGCACGAGCTAATACAATTCTGGAAGGGACAAATGAGATTCAGAAACTAATTCAGGGCTCCTTTATCCTAGAATATAGAAAGAAACCCGAGTTGAGATGTGAAATACCACCATATATACCAGGAGAATGAAAATATTCTCTGTTCGACATCTTAAATATATAGGTTATTGCAGATAGTTTAGAAAATCTCACATTCTCAAGCCACCATCAACTTGTACCACAGATCCAGTCATGTAGTCAGAATCAGTACTAGCTAAAAAAACTGCAACCTTCGCTACATCGGTAGGAAAGCCAATTCTCATTTGAGGAATTTGAGCGATCGTTTGTTCCTTATAAACGGTAGGTGTATCCGCTGTCATTGAAGTTTCAATATAACCTGGCATTATACAGTTTACATTCACTTTATATCTAGCTAGCTCTCTTGCTGCAGTTTTTGATAACGCGATAATTCCCCATTTGGAAGCTGTATAAGCAGCTTGGCCTGGATTACCGTATTTTGCAGCAGTTGATGTAAAATTAATAATTTTGCCACCAAGAGGTCGTTTACTGATGAAATGGGGAGTGATTGCTCGAATACAGTTAAATGTGCCAGTTAAATTAATATTAATAACTGAATTCCATAACTCATCATTCATTTTGTATATTAAAGCACTCCGTGAGATTCCTGCGTTATTGACTAATATATCGATCTGTTGAAATTTTTCTAAAGCCTTTTCAACTAATTTTTGAACATTATCTGCATCAGACACATCACAAGTTACAGGTAATACTTCTCCTCCAAATTTTCTTATTTCTTCAGAGACAGTTTCGATATCTGATAGTGTTCTTGCTGCTATAACTACTTTAGCTCCTTCTCGTGCAAATTCTAATGCAATCTCACGGCCTATTCCTTTACCAGCTCCTGTAACAATGGCTATTTTTCCATCAAGTTTATTAATTCTTACTTCTGGCTTTTTTTCTGTTTTAGGTTTCCTAGCTGACTCTGTCGGAATTTCACCTCTAAAAACATGATAAACTACCCTATCTCCCTCAATGACTTCAGGTTTAACAATTACATTTTCACCAATATTAAGTGGTTCACCTTCTGGATCAATCCATGCTACTAATCGTCCTCCCTCCTTTAAGTCAACCACACAAACAGTATATGGTGCAAATGCCTCAAATCCGGCAGGTGGGACATGAACTTCGGAAAAAGATAAAATTTTTCCCTCACCCGAATAATTTAAATAATTGATGTTATCATCGGATAAACATTCCTTACAATTTGCCCTAGGTGGATAATAAAGAACATTACATCGTGTACATTGAGTTCCTTCAAGTCTGCCCTCTCTTAAAGCAGATAGAAAACGATTACCAATTTTAGATTGTGAGATATAATCCCGATATCCAAAGTTTTTCATTTTTGATTTCACCTCGAAAAAATGTGTACAACACAATATTGGCCGTGACCACCAACATTATGTGTTAAACCAATCTCAGCACCATCAACCTGTGTCTTTCCAGCTTCTCCACGTAGCTGTTGGACTATTCCGTAAATTTGTGCTGCTCCAGTTGCACCTACTGGATGTCCTTTGGCTTTTAATCCTCCATCAACGTTAACAGGAAGTTTTCCACCGATATATGCTTCTTCCACAAATTCTCCTCCTTTTCCTCGCTCAGTAAAGCCTAGATCTTCATAAGCCATAATCTCTGCAATAGTAAAACAGTCATGAACTTCTGCAACTTGGATATCTTTTGACTCTACTTTAGCCTGTTTGTATGCCATTCTAGACGCTTCAACTGCACTTGTTAATGTACTTAACTCTGGACGAGTTAATAGAGAGAAGGGGGCTGTTGCAGCCCCAAGTCCTTTTATCCATATTGGAGAATCTGATAATTGTTTTGATTTTTCTTCATTCGCTACAATAATAGCTGCACTGCCATCTGCGTTAGCGCAACAGTCATAAAGGTGCAACGGAGAAGAAATTATACGTGATTCCAGAACTTGTTCAATTGTGATTTCTTTCTGAAACATAGCTTTATCATTCATTACTCCATAATAATGATTCTTTACAGCAACCTCTGCTAATTGCTCGGAAGTTGTACCGTACTTTGTCATATGGCTGTTGGCGTACATGGCATAGTAGTTTGCGAAAGTCGTTCCATAAGGAGCCTCCCATTGAACATCTCCCGTTCGTCCCATAATCTTCAGAATTTCAGATGTCGGATTTTCCAACATTTTTTGAACGCCAAGTACTAAAACAATCTCATGCATTTTCGATTTGACTAGTGCATATGCAGTACGGAGGGCCGCAGCTGAACTGCTGCAGGCAGCTTCAGTCAGCCAAACAGGTTGGGGGTTTAATCCGAGATATTCTGTAACTGGACCTGCAATACTTCGTTGTGTCATGTAAACGGGACTTGCTCCAATAATTGTCGCTTCTATATCTTTTCGATCTATTCCTACGTCATTTAATGCCTCTACAAATGGTTCAAAGGCGAGTTCTTGAACAGTAACATCATCTCTTCTACCAAATTTGCTATGACCGATTCCAATTATCCCGACTTGTGACATGATTTTTCATTCCAGATTTAGGTTTAACTAAACTGAATTATTTTTGGCATAAGATAATTGTACGAATACCTTCACCACGACGCATAACATTAAAAGCTTCATTTATTTCAGAAAGGGGAAATTTACCAGTTACAAGAGGTTCAACTACAATTCGTTTATTTTTTACTAGCTCGATAATCCTAGGATAATCCACTGTTCGACATCCCAAGCTTCCCACAAGTTCCATTTCACGAAACATTACTCGTCCAATGTCAAAGCCATCCCATCGTTTAGGAGAATATCCAACGGCAACTAATCTACCTCCTGTTCTTAAGCTATTGAATGCTTGCTTGAACGTAGCTGGATTACCAATTGCCTCAAATGCAATATCTGCTCCTCCACTTGTCAGCTTCCGAATTGCTCCAACAATTCCACGTTCGTCCATTTCTTTGGCTGAAATTGTTTCAACTGCTCCCAATTTTTTTGCTATTTCTAGTTTCTCAGGCACAATATCTACAGCTATCGGCAAGCCACCTGCAACTTTGATATTCTGTACTATGTTTAGACCAATCCCACCACATCCGATCACAACAGCCCAATCTCCTGGTCTAACCTGTCCACGATTTTTAACAGCGTGATATGGAGTAGAAATTGCGTCTGCAATAATACATCCTTCTTCTAGTGGAATTTCAGTAGGAAGATGGAATATATCTTTCGCAGGTACCATGATCTGTTCCGCAAAACCACCATCAACATTACTACCGAAGAATGTTTGGTTTGAACATATGTTTTCACGCCCAATTCTGCAGTGAAAACAAGTTCCACAGGAAATTACAGCAGGAATTAGAACATGATCGCCTTGCTTAAATGATTTTACATCATCACTTGTTTTTTTGACTACTCCTGACATTTCATGTCCTAGAATTAAAGGTGGTTCTTTACCTGTTGGAACACCATGGTCAAGAAAACCTAAATCGGTGTGACAGACACCACATGCTGTAATATCAATTATTACTTGTCCTGCTACCCCTTCAATCTTCGGGGAGGCATAATCTTCAATTATTTTCATTGGTTCTTTAACTTTTTCAAAAACAGCAGCTCTCATATTTATAACTTCCTTTATATCTTATCTTTGTTTTTCTTATTCTCAGCGGTTTTCCCACTTCGGAGTACGCTTCTCAATAAAAGCTTTTAATCCCTCATTCGCATCGTGGGTATTCATGAGTTCATTGAGATAAAGGGCTTCTACTTCGTCTAATCTGGTATCAAAATCAGAATCTATGCTTAATTTAACAGCCTTTTTACCGTATTGCAATACTACTCCACTCAGTTTAGAGAATCTTTCAAGAAATGCTGATACGTCTTGTTCATAGGATTCTAATGGAAAGACATGATTAACAAGGCCTATTCTATTAGCTTCTGTTGCACTGATGATTTCCCCTTGTAATATTAGCTCATTTGCCTTCTTTTCACCAAGAATAGAAGGAAATATAATAGCAGATACAGGAGGAAATACTCCTACCTTTATTTCAGGATTTCCGAATTTAGCTTTTTCAGAAGCTAAAACAATGTCGCAAAAAGCTGCTATTTCACATCCCCCGCCTAAAGCTGCTCCCTTAACACAGGCTACTGTAGGTATTTTCATACGATTTAATCTTTTAAACATTCCATGAAATACTTCTAGCATTTTGTTAGCAGTATCCCCCATATGTTCCCCTATATCGACTCCTGCAGAGAATGATTTTCCATGGTGATCAAAAACAACTACTTTGAGAGAACTGTCTGTCAAAAAATTATCAAGTGTATTATTGATCTGTTCCATCATTGCAATATTTAAAATATTTAATGGACCGTTATTAAAGATTATTTTCCCGATATTGTTCTGTTTTTCAACTAAAATTAATTCATCACTCATTTTTTCTTCACCAATACTTCCTAAGCTTTAATCGCAGATTAATCAGAATTATTATAGATTGAATTATAACCAAACTACTATTTTGGATTGTTCTACTCGACTTGGATTTAAGGAAAGACCTCTAGTACCATGAAAAAGTTTAAATGAGGTACTACATTATGAATTTGAACACAGCTTAAATATAATTCCAATATTTCGGGATTAATGATTGAAGATATTGAATCTTTAAAATAATCTGAATAAGTATGTTATAAGTATTAATACTAATACAGAGCCATTAAGATGGAATCCATTATTGGAATCGTTGAAGAGTTGAATCAATTATTCAATCAGGCACAAATATTAACTGATATTGAAGATCGTTATGTTTACTCCTTTAAAAATATATTTACAAAACCAATTCATCCAATGTTCGACATAGTGGTAAGGGATAATCAATCTACGATTTCTGATAGATTATTAGATTGGTCGAAAGGAAAAAATGTCAAAATTATTAGAAAAAGTTCACCAAATTCACTATCGGCCTCAGAGGCTTCAAAAATTTCGATATTGTTGGATGATATAAAAATACCAGAAATTGTAAGAATATCAGAGGAACCAATAGGCAAAAGAGATTTAATTAAGACAAAAACTCAATTGTACGCTCATAGTATCCAAAGCAACATAGCTTCCACAATTCGATTGTTGATTTCAGAGACAAGTTTAACAAAATGTCTACAAAGCCATATCAGCGGGGGATATTGTACAATCACCCGATCTTATAACGGAATTGAAACATGGTCGGCCAAAGGGAGAATGCTTCTAATCAAAGGATTAATGAAGGGAGAATTAGACTATTCAAAGAAAATTATTGATATTTTATTCACCTGTAGCGAATGTGGGAATTGTTTTAGCGAATGCTTCAAGCAATCAGACTTTCATAAAGCAATCATTAATATCAGACGAACTATTGCTGAAAAAAAATTAACTCCAAATATATTTCATACATCCGCTTCGAATATAAAGAAAACAGGAGATCCTGCTGCAACTCCAGCCGAAAAACGCATTTCTTGGTTAAAAGATACTCCTGAAAAAGAATTCTCAAAAAATCCCGATATACTCTACTGGGTCGGTTGTATGGTATCAGGTCGTACTCCGAAAACCGCTTTAACCTTCTATAATTTTCTAAAAGACATTCAAACTAATTTTACAATGCTAAAGGAATATGAAGGATGTTGTGGTTATGTTTTATTTTCATCAGGCCTGTTTAATGAAGCAAAGATAGTTGCAAAGGAAGTAATTAAAAAAATTGAAAATACAAGGATTGAAAAGCTAATTACTCCTTGTGCTGGATGTTTCTACACATTCACAAAGCTTTATCCAGAAATTCTAAATCTTTATCTGCCGTGTGATGTTCTTCATTCAACACAATTCATTGAAAATAAGATTAAAACTAATGAATTGAATTTTAATCCCTTAAATGCAAAAATCACATATCATGATCCTTGTTCATTAGGTAGACATTGTGGTGTTTATAATTCACCTCGTGAAATCTTGAAAGCGATTCCAAAACTTCAATTAACAGAGATGGTATTCAATAAATCTCATGCTCGCTGCTGTGGAGGTGGTGGTGGACTTTGGAATTTTGATCATCAAGTTAGTATGGATATTGCATCTACTAGATTGCAAAATGACTTCACTCCATTAAATATAGATTTTTTGACAACAGCTTGCCCTCTTTGTCAAATGAATTTCCGCATTACTGCAAAAAGAAAATCAATACCGTTAAGAGTTAGTGATATTACCGAAATTATAGGATCCGCATTGAGAAAGAACCCTAGGAAAATTTAGTAGCCGTTAACAGTTTTTGCATAAGTTCAGAAAAACGTTGAGCAGCAGCTTTACGTTTAAGAAAATTAATCGTTGTGGCTTCAATGAATTGGAGAGCTTTGGGTTCACAATTCTTAACACATAGGGGTTCTCCATCACAAAGATCACATTTCTTAATTTTTCCATCTATACCAATTATAACTCCACCAAAGGGACAATGTGTAACACAAAGTTTACATCCAACACACAAATCATAATTAATCAACATTGCCCCAGTATTTTCATCTCTATATACTGCTCCCATCGGACATACAGTTTCACAAATTGGATCTTCGCATTGCTGACAAACCATGGGTATATATAATCCAGAACTTTCCCATTTAATAACTTGTACTCGGGCATGAGCAGGATTACAGACTTTTTCGTGTTTAAGTGAACAAACTGTTTCGCAAATCCGACACCCCGTACATTGTTCTGGATTTATAAATAGAAATTTCTGTATTATAAACATCTCCATTCTAAGTATTCTGTGATTGTTTATTCTCTATTCCAAGCTTCCTTTGAGTTTCCTCGGTAGGATTGCCATTTTTATTCCAACCGTGGAGCGAATAGTATTCATCTATCATTATATCGAATTTTTCTTTATCGATCTTCTTACCTTTGGCAATAGGAAATCCTAGTGGTGTTTCTTCTTTAAAGAACCGTTCAGGTAATTTATCGTCTTTTCTGGAAAAACCCTCTCGATTATTAAACATTCGTTCTATCGTTACAATCCTTTCACCGATTTCCATAAGTTGAGGTGTTGAAAAGTTTAAACCAGAGGTATAATTAATGAGTTTAGAAAATTCTTCGAATTTTGGAGCGTGTACAGCACAGAAAACAGTTTGAAATTTACAAATACCAATTGCATCTGTAACGGCATATAAAAGTTCCTGCCACCAAACCATACGACTTTTTCCCTCATAGGAGGTATAATCTGACGACATTGGAGCCCCATAAATCTTCTCTAAGAGCTCTTCTGGGAGTCCATAAAGATCAATTGCAGGTCGACTCCTTAAATGATCCGCACCTCGGGTTGCTGTTGCGATACCCAATGCCAAACTAGGTGTAGGTCGCTCATCGGAATGTAAATTACTCATACCCTTAATTTGCATTGCATAATATTCTGATTCTTTCCCTATCTTAGCAATGGCGGGTAAAAATCCATCAGCAAGTAAATTCCCTAAATATCCTTCTCTTTTACTAATTCTTTTAATAAGCTCAAAAACAGCCTCTTCATTTCCCCATTCAAGTTCTAATCCATCAATTAGTTTTTCTGATAGTAAGTCCTTCTCATAAAGTTCCATAATCCAAGCTATTATCCCTCCAACTTCTAATGTATCGATACCATATTTATTCACAAGATGATTGCCAATTAGAATGGTTTCCATTCTTTTGCAGTCAACCATGGTCCCAAACGCTCCAAGAGAAGTGTATTCGGGACCTTCACCAAATATAGGCGCGTAAGGGCCTTCTTTTAGGACATATCTATGACGGCAATGGACACTGCAACCATAACAGCCAGACATACCAATTGTATATTCATCCATCACTTCAGGTTCTAAATTTTCGCCATCTTCAAGTAAATTACGCTGAAAATTTCGAGTTCTAATTAATCCAGTTGTATTTGTGTTGCTATAGATTATAAGTGTTCCCCACTTTGATTGTGCTCTTGCCCATCGTGATCCTGTGATTTGATTGTTCATTTCCGAACAGTAAACAAGTAATTCATCAGGATTAGCAAATTCTACGTCCATCGTTCCTCTGGCAGCAATTGCTTTCAAATTTTTAGACCCCATAATGCAACCCATCCCCGTTCGGCCAGCTGAGTTTTTCATACCTGTTCTTACATTTGCGTAACGGACAAGGTTTTCCCCTGCTTCACCTATTACCAAACTCTTTATTTGTTCATCATTATGGTCAGATCTGATCTGATCTTGGCTTTCAAAGGTATCTTTTCCCCATAAATGGGTTGCATCATTAATTGTAACCTCTCCATCATTAATCAAGATATAACTTGGTTTCTCAGCTTTCCCAGTAATCATCAAATGATCAAAGCCTGCGAATCTTAATTCGGGAGCAAAAAAACCCCCTATGTTCGAATCACCAACAGCACCAGTTAACGGTGATTTTGCTGCAATGTCACATCTTCCTGCTCCAAGAGCTGGAATTCCAGTGAGTAAGCCAGTACCTACAAGTAGAATATTTCCAGGGCTTAATGGGTCAATTCCAGGCGCAAGGTGATGATATAAATAGTACATATTAATACCTCTCCCACCTAGAAATTGTTTCCTAAGTACTTTAGACATTATTTTAGTCTGTACTTTCCGAGACGTTAGATCAATAAATGCGATTTTCCTTTTCCAAACCATTGTAAGAGCCTCTATAATTTTATTTTGCTAACCCACGTATCTTCGGTTGGTCTGGTTTTGGCCAAGAGATTCTATATTGAGTATTGCATTGAGGACATTCTGCTTTTTCACTATTTAGTTGAACTTCAAAACGTTTTAAGCAATTTAAACATCGAACTTCATTCATATCAACAACACCTGTTTAACCGCCACCGACAGGAAGAGTGAACGTTAAAACATCTTTATCTTTAATCTTTTCTTCAATTTCTCTAATAACTTTTCCATTTAACATTACAAGAATATCATTAGAAATTTTATCTGTTTGGGGATCTATTATATTTTTAAAATCATTTCCGTACTTTTTAACTAATTCTGTTAAAATAATTCCAAAAGTACAATCTTCACTGATTTTATGAATGATCTTTCGTTTCTTAGTGATTTCTCTAAACGTTGCGTGAAATATTATTTCAATAGTACCTGTCATCATAATTTTCAGTCTCAGATTAATAATCTTTAAAACGAATAGTGCCATTCTTCAAGTTTTTCATGTTTTATGGTATTTTTGAGCTGGTTTAAATAACGCGTTTATAATAGTATCACATAGTAGATCCTAAGTGGCCACAAGGTATATATATAGTAATACCAAGTAAAAGCTGAAATGTTTTTGGAGGGTTCATATAAAACTGAATCTCCCGAAAATCAGCTGAAACCTACAGATGAAACGGTGAATAACTTGCTCGAGCCAGTAGAAGAGTTACCATCAGAATTTAAGGTGAAGGGATTTGAAATGATTGATCGTGAAGTAAAACAAAGTGGTAATACAGGCCGAGTTTATTTACCAAAAAATTGGATTGGATCGAAAGTTAAAATTATACGTGTCTCAAGGATAAAGGAAAATTCAAATCAAACAAAGGAGTGATAAATAAATATCTCGAGATGATTATAGTGAGCTTAGAAGAAGAGATTTTTATTAGAAAAATGAAGGATTCAGATATAACTTCTATAATTTCTCTGGATAAAAGAATTTCAGGGGTTTATCGACCTAAAATGTGGGAATCTGAAATTAAACATTATTTGAATAATAATAGTATTGGTCTTGTAGCAGAAATTCAGGAGCAAGTTATAGGATTCATGATTGGCACTGTGCAGCCTTGGCTCTTTGGTATCGAAAATGGAGGATGGATTGAGGTTTTAGGGGTGCATCCAGATCATACAGCAAAAGGAGTGGGAAAAAAACTCGGGAACGAACTTTTTGAAAAATTCAAGGCTCATAATGTTAAATTTGTCTACACTTGTGTTGAATGGACTTCTAGCGACTTACTGGAGTTTTTTAGAACTTTAGAAATGACTAAAAGCAATTTTATAACTTTAATGAAACAATTATGATTAAAATATATAGTTAAATTTTCAAAAAAAGTCAAAGGAAAGATTATGTAAAGAATCTGATTCATAGAAAGGAGAATATTTTATGGCAACTTTACAGATAGAAAAAAAAGAAATATTTGGTCAATTCAAGGATTGGTACAAAGAACGGCATGAATATGCAAAAACATGGAAAGAACAGACTGGTGGCAAAGTAATGGGCTATTTCTGTACTTATGTACCAGAAGAAATCCTCTATGCTGCAAACATACTCCCAGTGCGGATTTTAGGTAGTCATGAACCACAAGATGTCACAGAACCTCATATTTTTGCTATGTTTTGTCCTTTTTGCCGTGATTGCCTCGCCCAAGGACTGAAAGGCCGCTTTGATTATCTAGATGGCATTATGATTGCTCAAAGCTGTCTTCACATTAGACAAGCATACACAAGTTGGGATCTTCATATTCCCATTGAATATAGTTATTATTTACCTCATCCAATGCATATCCAGAGTCCTCAAGCAGTCCCATATTTGAGGGAAGAATTGATTCGATTCAAAAAATCTATTGAAGAGTGGACAGGCAAACCTATCACCGATGAGGACTTAAAACGTGGAATCAAACTAATGAACGAAAATCGTCGTTTATTGAATCAAGTATATGATCTTAGAAAGGGATCTAAACCACCTCTTACAGGATTAGAAGCTATGTACATGATTGTATCAAGTCAAATGACAGATAAACATGACCATAACCGTGAATTAGAATCCATTCTTCAAAAACTCCCCACACGTGATCTAGGTGACCCTGGAGAAAGATTGATGATTATAGGGTCTGAGGATGATGATACAGAGTTTATAACAATGGTAGAAGGTCTCGGTGCTACTTTTGTTACTGATGACCATTGCTCAGGTACTCGCTATTTCCAAGAGGAAGTAGTTTCATCAGAAGATATTATGACTGCAATAGCAGAGCGTTATGTGAAACGAGTACCATGCCCAAGTAAAGACTGGCCAAAACGTACCCGCCTTGATCATATCTTACGTTTAGCCAAAGAATATAATGTACAAGGAGCAATATTGATTCAACAAAAATTTTGTGATCCCCACGAGTTAGATACGCCTATAATTAAAGAAAAATTAGAGGAAAATGGAATAACAACTCTATTCCTTGAATTTGACGTCACTGTACCTATCGGCCAATTTAAAACTCGTGTTGAGGCATTCCTTGAAATAATGCGAGAGGAGGATTTATTTTAGGAGGAAATAAGATGAGTTCAGCTAAATATCAAAGTGAGAGATTAAAATGTTGGGGAAAAGCAAAAATCCTTCGTGAAAATTATTACAAAGATTTCGCTGAAGCCCACGATAAGGGAGGAATTCGTTGGGCAGGAGGCGCTTGGTCTTTCGACGCTATCCCCTCTGGTTTAGGTGAAGATGTATGGTGTTTAACAGGTGAACCTTATGGAGCAACTGTAGCATTTAATAAAGATTTTGCACTAGAATGTCAAGAAGCTATTGAAACAAAAGGTTTTGCAAGAGATCTTTGTTCATATATGAGAAATTATTGGGGATCAGTTATTCTCAATAAATTCGCATGGCCACAATTCTCAGAGGAATTTCCGAAACCTGATTTCATGTGGCAAGATCATATATGCTGTTCACATTCAAAATGGTATCAAGTCGCAAGTGACCTTGAAGGAGGGATTCCTATGTTTAGTATTGATGTATCAGTAGGTCCTTATGAAGAGTTAACTGAAAGTAGGCTTAATTATATAGTTGGTCAAATGCACGATGGGATAAAATGGCTCGAAAAGATAACAGGCAGAGACTACGATGATGAACTCCTAATTAAAGCAGTCCACAATGAATTTCGTGCATGTCATTACTGGGCAGCTATTTGCGAACTCAATAAAGCAACACCTGCGCCCTTAGATGAAAAATCTATGTATTCCTTGTATGTTTTGGGTACACTAAGGAAATCCTCAAAGTGGACTGCAGATTTCTATGAGAAAGAGCTTTATCCGGAGGTTAAAAGTCGTGTAGAGCGTGGAATAGCTGCTGTTGAAAACGAACAATGTCGTATTATGACAGATACTCAACCTCCGTGGGCATTCCTGAAAGTTTTTCGTTATTTAGAGAAGTATGGCTGTGTATCGATAGGAAGTCTTTATACTTTCTCACTTATAGGCTTATGGGAAGATAAAGAAGATGGAACCTGGGGTCCAAGATCCATTCCTGATATTGAGATTACAAACCGAGATGAGGCCTTACGAGCCCTTGCTGAATGGAATTTAAGTAAACCTGAATGGCAGCATTTCTATCATCCAAAATTAAAATCTGAAATGATGATCCGGATTGCACGTGAATGGAAACTCAATGGAGTCCTTCTACACTTTAATAGAGGTTGTGAAGGTTTAAGCCTTGGTATCGCAGAAAATCGTCTAGCGATTCAAAAAGCTGGTTTTCCGGTAATGCCATTTGAAGGTAATATGGGAGACGAAAGAGAATTCGATCTTCCCAAAACAATGATCCGAATAGATGCATTTATGGAAAGCCTTGGAATGAAGAAATTAGTTGAATAATTGTGGTGGATTCTTATGACAACAATTGGAATTGATTTAGGCGCGAAAAAAACTAAAGTAGTGATTTTAAAAAATGGGGAAGTTCTTACAACATCCTCGGTCCTAAGTGGTTTTGATCAAAAAGCTTCAGCCGAAGAAGCGTTGAACAAAGCCTTAAGTAAAGCAGGAATAGCTCGAGATGAAATTAAACATATAACAGCAACAGGAGCAGGAATGGATGCCATTACTTTTTCAAATGATACAGTTACTGAAATTAGTGCAAATGCACGAGGAATATCTGCAATTTTTCCTTCCGTACGGACAGTAATTGATGTAGGTGCCGAAGAAGGACGAGCAATTCGCCTAAATGAGGAAGGAAAAGTTGTTGATTTCGGTATAAATGAAAAATGTGCGGCAGGTGCAGGTGCATTTACAGAAGCTATGGCAAGAGCCCTGGAAGTAGACCTTGAAAAAATGGGAGAACTGTCTTTGAAATCCACAAAAGCAGTTCCCATGAACGCACAATGCACTATTTTTGCAGAATCAGAAGTAGTTTCATTAATCCATCAAAAAACTCCAAAAGAAGATATTATTAGAGCTGTACATGATGCTATCGCCGATCGAATCACTAGCATGGCTCGTAGAGTCGGTATTGAAAAAGATGTTGCTTTAATCGGAGGTGTTGCAAACAACATTGGTTTTATTGATTCGATGAAAAGAAATTTGGGATATGATGTTTTGGTGCCAGCAAAACCAGTTGTACCAGAATTTGTTTCGGCTTATGGAGCAGCTCTTACAGCACAGGATAAAATGATTGGAGGTTAAAAAAATGGCTAATTCAGAAAGCAAAGAATATTGGAGATGGACAGAGTCACGTTGGACAAATCCAGATTTGGATTGGAAAGATGGAAATATAATTTCCGCTGGAGTAGACGTAGGATCAGTTAGTACTCAATCTGTTGTAATGGTAGATGGCGAAATATATTGTTACGCAAACATGAGAACTGGAAGCGATAGCCCAGATAGTGCCAATAGATCAATGAATTGGGCACTAGAGGGTACTGGCCTTCCTTTAGATAAAATTGAATATGCTGTTGGAACTGGTTATGGACGTGTAAATGTTCCATTCGCAAAAAGAGCTATTACTGAAATCGCATGTCATGCACGTGGAGCCAACTTCATGTACGGACCTACAATCCGTACAGTATTAGATATGGGGGGCCAAGACTGTAAAGCAATACGTTGTGATAATCGAGGTAAAGTTACTGCATTTCTTATGAATGATAAATGCGCAGCTGGAACTGGAAGAGGTATGGAAGTGTTTGCAGATCTTCTACAAGTTCATATTAACGATGTAGGGAAAATGTCGCTAGTTGATGAAGAACCTGAACCAGTTAGTAGTACTTGTGTTGTTTTCGCTAAATCTGAAGCAGTCGCTTTATTAAGAAAAGGTTGGACCAAAGAAACAGTTTTAGCTGCTTATTGTGGAGCAATGGCTCATCGTGTCGTAACCCTTCTAGAAAGGCTTGGTGTGGAAGATGATTTCGCTATTACTGGAGGAATTGCCAAAAATATTGGCGTTGTATCTAGAATTGAAAAAGAATTGAAAATAACTGCTCCCGAACCAACTATTGATCCACAACTTGCTGGTGCAATAGGCGGGGCCTTATTTGGAAAAGCACTAGTTGAAAAAACTAGAAAAAAGGCTTAAAAACTACTTTCTAATTATCTAAAAAGTGAGTTGAAAATGAAAGCAAATTACGGTTATAAAGACGGTTCAGGAGAGTATTATATTACTATCGACACCGAACTCTGCAATGGTTGTGCTAAATGTGTCGAGGCCTGTCCTGAAAATGTCTTGGAAGTAGTTGAAAATGAATTAGATCCTTTAGCAGAAGAGCTAGTTGCAAGGGTTTCCGATGAGCATCGCAAGAAAATTAAATATTCATGTGCTCCTTGTAAACCCACCACAGGTCCGATAGACCTTCCTTGCGTTCAAATCTGTGAACCTACTGCTATTACACATTCTTGGTGAAATAAATCCTCTAATCTTTGACTCTTAAATGGTTTTATAGACATAAAACCTTATAATCAATTGTTTTGGGAGTTTAAGAATATGGAAAAAATATCTCTCAATATAAATGGTACTGAATTTTCTGTAAATAAAGGACTGTCTATTTTGGAAGCTGCTGAAGTTTCTGGAATCTATATTCCTAGACTTTGTACTCATCCAGATTTAAAACCAGCACAAGGGTTGAAACCAGTTGAATCTGTGCATAGAGGCACTGTACAATATAGGAACGATGATTCAGTTTCATCACAAGAACATGAAGGGTGTCTACTTTGTGTTGTGAAAATAGAAGGAGAGGAGAATTTAGTAACCTCGTGTAATAAAACTATCGAAGAAAATATGACATTATGGACTGAAACTTCTGAAATCAAAGAGTTTCGAAAAGAAAAACTGAAAAATATTCTCTCTGATCATCGCCATGCCTGCTTAACTTGTGCTCAACAGGAAGGTTGTAGCCGTGAACCTTGTTCTACAAATGTTCCAGTTGAAGAACGATGTTGTCCAGAATTTGGAAGATGTGAATTACAAAAAGTAGCTGAATACATTGGAATCAAAGAAGATACACCCCGCTATGTTCCTCATTTAAGTCAGATTCTGGACGATGAACCTCTTTTTATCAGAAATTATGAGTTGTGTATTGGATGTACCAGATGTGTAAGGATTTGTCGGGATACACGGGGAGTAGAAGCACTTGGATTCGTTTTTTCTAATGGAAAAACGATTGTAGGGAGTATCAAACCTACATTAAAAGAATCAGGATGTAAATTCTGTGGTGCGTGTGTTGAAGTATGCCCTACAGGAGCTTTATCAGATAAAGATATCCTATGGTCAGAACGAGAAAGTGAACTTGTTCCCTGTCGCAATACTTGTCCTTTAGAAGCCGATGTTCCACGTTATATTCACCATATTGCCAAGAAAGAGTTTGATGAAGCTGTAGCTGTTATTCGGGAAAAAACTCCATTACCTTTAGTTCTTGGTAGAATTTGTTTTCATGCATGTGAGGAGACATGTAGGCGTAATCAAATTAATGAACCAATTGCTATATGCGCACTCAAACGCTTTGCATTGGAACACGACACAGGTACATGGAAACAAAAAATAACATCAAAACCATCTACTGGGAAAAAAATCGCAATAGTAGGATCAGGACCAGCTGGATTAACTTCTGCTTATTATTTAGCTAGAGCAGGCCATACAATAACAGTATTTGAAGCGGAGCCAGATGTTGGAGGGATGATGCACTTTGGAATACCTAAGTATAGATTGCCTCGTGACATCTTACAAAAGGATTTAGACCATATAATAAGTATGGGGGTTGAAATAAAAGCAAATCAGACCATTGGAGAACAGATTACCCTTAATGATTTGAATTCCCAAGGTTATGAAGCAATTTTCCTAGCGATTGGTGCTCAACAGGCTAAAAAACTTAGAATCGATGGTGTTGACCACGAGGATGTTTTGTGGGGATTAGAATTCCTAAAAGACGTAAATAAAGGAAAAGAAATTAAAATAAAAGAGCACGTTCTCGTTATTGGGGGAGGAAATGTCGCGATGGACGTAGCATTAACTGCTCTTCGGCTAGGTGCAAAAGAAGTCCAAGTCGCCTGTTTAGAGTCTAGAGAAGAAATGCCAGCTCACGAATGGGAAATACAAGAAATAATAAATGAAGAAATTACACTTAATTGTTCATGGGGGCCTAATAAGATACTTGAAAAAGATGGAAAAGTAGTTGGAGTAGAACTAATCAAATGTACTAGTGTTTTTGATGATAAAGGAAGTTTTAATCCATTTTTTGATGAGACAGTCATAAGAACTATTGAAAGTGATATGGTAATAATGGCTATCGGTCAAAGTACCGATTTAGCTATATTTGGAACTGATAGTAAGGTGGATATCTCTCCAGGGGGTTTTATTCAAGTAAAAGAAAATGATCTTGAAACGACAATCCCAGGTGTGTTCGCAGGAGGAGAAGTTACAGAAGGTCCAATTTCAGTCGTGGAAGCTATTGAAATTGGTCGAAAAGCCGCATGTTCTATTGATAAGTACTTAGGAGGATCAGGAAACATTGATGAAGTACTTACTGAATATAGAATAGCTAATCCTTGGTTAGGTCGGGATGAAAACTTTTTTAGCAAACAACGAGTTTCAATGCCAAGAATTTCCTTATCAGATAGGTCAAAAAGTTTTGATGAAGTAGAGATCGGTTATACTGAAGAAATGGCAGTGGAAGAAGCAAATAGATGCTTAAGATGTGATTTAAGATTGCAAATCTCACCTGTAACATTCCCACCTGAAAAATGGTTAGAATTTTCAGAAGAAAATATCCGTCATATTCCTGAAATTGAAGGTGCATTCCAACTCCTTGATGAAAATAAACAGATAATTCTTATCCAGGGAACTTCTAATTTAAAACAAGAACTAGAGAAGCAGCTAAACACGAATACTAAGGCTCATTTCTTTGGTTATGAGGAAGATCCGATGTTTACGAAGAAGGAAAGTGAGCTCTTACAACAATTCATGCAACAATTTGGAAGAATGCCTGAAGGTAATGAAGACTTAGACGATGACCTCTTTTAGGTCTTATAATTTGAATGGAAGCAAAGAATAATCTTGACAAACCCTAATAATCCAAAAAGGTCATCACAAGAGACGGAAGGATGGGTGAAAAAATTCACTATTGAAGAACATCGGGTGAACGAATATAAAGAACTCTATGAATCATTAGGTCATGAAGTTAAAGTCGAATTTGTTGTTCCCAGTGAAATAGAAGGGTGTGCGGAGTGTTTCAAAGCAGAATGCGAAAAATATCGCACAATTTATACTAGACCAAAGAAGACCCCCTAGTATGAAAAAATTTACTAAAGTTCAAAAGATTCATTTTTCAAGATTAATCGCCCGATAGCTGCGATTTCAGCCACTTCTTCTTTGTTAGTCATACCAATGGTAGCAACTCGGATTTGAGGAATCCCAAAAACGAATTTTAGAGCTTCCTTTGGAGAGAGTTTTCCAGCAGCCAGCGTTTTCATTACCATTATAGGATATTCATCCATTTGCGGGAGTAAATTGATAAGTTCATTAGGAGAACCGTCTATCCCCCAACCAATTGAATTAACAGGAATAAGAAGAGCTAATTTTTCCTGATGAAGAGGATTAGAGTTTGCCTTTAACGCTAAGAGAGTTTGGCATGGATTATGAGTAGCGAGGCCTGGAAATGCATTCTGATCGCGAATAGCTTGAAAACACGAAAGTAGTGATTCAACATGGTTCTCCAGATATTTATCAGTCATTGCTCCATGAATGAAAATAACTTCGGGTTCCAATTTGGTAACAAGTTCTAGATTTTCATCCCACTTATCAGGAAGAAGAGATACAGCAACTTTTAATGGATAATTCGCTTTTGTTAATCGAACTGCTTCAATAATTGTTGGATAGCCCACTGCATGAACACCAAGAAAACCCTGTTCGCAAAAGAAGTTAAAAAGTTCAGCCATTCGATTAGGGTGGCGAAAAAAATAGTTGTACCATTCTCGACCTTTCAATCCAAATTGCCCCGCTCCCATGAAGGGGCTTGTACCATGAAGCAATAGAGGAAGTTTTTTTGGACCGAAATTAACTTCATTCATTAAGATATCACAAGATAAGCTATTTAGTTATCATATCAGAAAGAAATTAGAGAGAGATTAATATTTTGACTCTAATGCCTTTACATATGTGGTTGTAGCATCATTCAATGGCACAGGAATATTGAATTTTGTACCTAGTTCAACAATTTTTCCATTTAAAAATTCTATCTCTGTTGGATTTTTATTCTCAATATCTATTAGCATAGAGGGTTTATGGTGACCTCCTTTCGAGAGGTAACCCATACATATTTCATGAAAATCTGGATCAAAATGAATACCCAGAGCTTCGGTAACTTTGATTCCTTCTTTAATAATTCCACTAGCTAGTTTATTGGTACCTGCAAACTCCATGGCTTCACGCATTGTTTGTCCAGTGATTGCACAAACAGGAGCAAGCGCAGCATTTAAAATCACTTTTTTCCATACTGCGTGCTGGATTTTTTCATGGAATTCTGTTTTAAAATCAGGGGAAGAGATTAATTCTGCGATTGATCGAGCAGTATCATTTTTTTCAGGTGAAACAGCCCCAACAAAATTTGGAGGATTGAAAAAGGTCATATCAATGATCCCGGGTTTCAAAATATTACCCGCATAATTAATCACATTTCTAAAAGATCTTTCAGCTCCGAATGTTTCTACGAGAATATCCTCATTGCCAGCTCCATTTTGATGAATTACAACAAGTGTATTGTCAGCAATGACTTTTTCTAAATCTTGTACAACTTGTTTAAGATATGGGGTCTTTACACTTATAAAAACCAAATTTATGTCGGAGTTTTTCAATTCTGAAATAGAGGTCTTCAAGTGATCATCATCAAACAGAACAGTCTGATTAGAGACTCACATGATCTGTAACCCATAGTTTCGAATTGCTTCAATATGAGCTTTCCAAATATCAATTAAAGTAACTTCAACCTTCTTTTGGACTAAAAAGGCTCCAAGAATACCACCTGAGGGACCTGCGCCTACAATTGCGACTTTAAATCCTTCTACATTCATAATTATCACTTTTCGGGTGTATGTACAAAAAAATATCTTTTTCCCTGAATTTTTTCATAAAACATTAAAGATATTCAAATATTATAATTTTCAGGTCATATCAAAATTCGATTATTTTGTGCCCATAGCTTAGCTTTTATAGATTTCGAGAATATGTTTGTTTACGAATCTGATTCTATAGCGTATAAGGCTGCACCTAGGGCTACAAAAAATTGCGGATCAGGGGGAACCAGAACCGTATTATCTAATTCATCTTTAAAAATATCGACAATCACAGAATTGTGAGCTACCACTCCTCCAGTTACAACAACATCATTTTCTATTGTATCAATTTCAATTACTCGCTTAACAATGGAATGAAACGCCCCACGAATTAAATCCTCTTTTTTAGCCCCTTCTCTAATGCGAGTTAATATTTCGGTTCCTGCAAACACTGTACAATAGCTACTAATAGTTTTTGGATTTGAAGATTGGTTAGCTAAGCTATTTAGATCGCTAGAGGAAATTCTCAGCTTTAGGGCTAGCTCCTCTAAAAACGTTCCCGTACCTGCAGCACATTTTCTATTCATTTTAAAACTAGCCCGTTTTCCACCTCTCACTTTAATAACTTTTGTATCTTGTCCTCCAATATCTATTATTGTCAGTGTTTTATCTGGATAGATGAAATTTGCTGCTTTTGCTGAACAACTTATTTCGGTGATTGGTAGGATAACCACATTTTCAAGTATGAAATTTCTCCTTCCAAATCCCGTTGTTACAATTTTTATGACATCAGGCAAACTAAGATCTTTTGGTATAGCCGCATGAAGCGATTTTTCTGCAGCAGATTGTAAGTCGACTCCTGAAAAGTCAACATTCGACCCAATAATATTTTTATCTCGGTTTAGAATAATCGTTTTTGTGAAAGATGAACCAATATCAATTCCTACATAGAGGGGATTTTCAGTCACAATAATCTCTCCGTATTATAATGAAAAGCTTTTGGGAATTGATTATATTCCTGCTAACTGTTCTACGAAGGCTTCAATATTTGTTTTAGTTTGTTCTTCACTGTAAACATTGAGATCATTAAGATCAGCATCAATCACCAGATTAGGAACATTAATTTCATGTTCCAGTCTTTTTGGCATTCCATAGCGTGTATTTGAGTTATTTGGGCATGTTCGGGCATTATGGAAGATGATTCCATCTATTTGATACTTATCGATCATTTCTTTCAAATAATTTATCTTGCCAGATTCGGATTTATTTATGAAAAGATTCGTATAAGCTTTTGCCATGCTTGAAAAAGGTTCATTCGGATTAAAATCAGTAAATATCCAACTGTTACAATAGGTCGAGGCAACCACACATGTTTGCAGGTCATAAAATTGGTCCGAAAGGGCTCTTAATTTTCCCCAAATTGGCATACCTTCCCAGTAAATACGGAATTTTTCATCAGCTACAGCAGAGATTTGTTTTTCTATCCGAATTTCCAATTCATCTTTAAGTTTTTTATAATATTCAATTGCAATTTGATTTCCTCTTAGTACTACGGCAGGCAACATGTGTATACAGCCATCAAAGAATGTTAGAGGAGAAGGTACATTTGTAGCAGTATTTAATACATCTAACCAGAGGTTACTGCATTCAAGTGAAAGCTGTAAGCTTCGTTCCAATTTTTTTCTTTCGAGAGGGTGTTCTGTAATATTCTCTAAAGATTCAGCCATTTCCTTCATTTGTTCTGCTACAGTATTAACGTGAGTTTGTTTAAGTTCGTTAACAAATCCAGGAGAATTTATTCCGAAAATGGGTACATCAAATTCTTTTGCATAAAAAGAAAACCAGTCTTGCACATCTCTACACTGATTGGTGTTAAAAATTAATACATCAGGTTTTGGAATTTCCTTTATTCCATGGGTTTTTCTAAAAGGGGTTTCATTCTTCAAATATGCTCCGATATCACTTGTTAGGTAACTACAGACTTCAGGGGAGTACCCCTGTGCAACAGTAAGCGGAATATATTCATTTGCTTTTCGACTGGCCCCTAGCATTGCAGCATGGTTTTCAGGATAATATATCGCAAAATCCATTGCCAACAATAGCTCAGCTGGTCCTACGCTAGAGCACCAAGCTATTTTTCGGTTAGAATCCTTTGATGCTTCTTCTAATTCTTTATAATAACTACTAGCGATATTCTTTAACTCTTCGGAAGATTTTATAGGTGGGGTTTTCACCATTTCAATCAGGTATCCAAGAAAGTTCATTGTAGTAACTTTATCTCTAATCAAATGCCTTCAATTTGCATTCCAAGTTATTTAGATTAAACCACTTGTGATGCTTTTTAAAGCTGTTTAAGACTATCTTTGTACCGTTGTGGTAATGTTTGGTACAGTTTAGTTGCCCACCAACTATTTTCGTTTTGAGCATCAGATGTTTTTCCGATAACTTTGCCAGGAACACCTAGAACTATACTATTGGCTTCAATTTCTTTTCTACGGGGAATAATACAACCCTCACCAATAATACACTCATCACCTATCTTAGCCCAATTACCAACTACAGCATTCATACCAATAAGAACATGTTCTCCTAATTCGGCTTGGTGTACTACTGCTCCATGGCCGATATGGCAATTTTTACCTAGGATTGTTTTTCCATCTGGAATTGAATGAATTACGCAGTTATCTTGGATATTAGATCCATCTCCAATCTCAATAATACCCCAATCTCCTCTAATTGCCGCATTTGGGCCAATAAAGCAATTTTTTCCTATCGTTACATCTCCAATCACAATAGCTGTCGGGAAAACATAAGCAGATTCAGCTATATTAGGTTGTTTGCCTTCAAATTCATATAGAACCATATTTACCACCATTATTGAGTACAGATTGCCATTCTTATTTGTAAATAAGACTAATGCTTCAAGGATTACTCAATAGTTAGATCATAATAAAGATGTTTGGTGAATTATGCATGTTTAAAAAGCTTTTATTCGTGAAACAGTTTTTAATGTAATTAATATTGAAACCCTTAGCAGATCAAATAATAGATTAAGCTAATAAGTTTCGAATATTTGAACTTAAACTTCTATTAATTGGAAGGATTGAAAGATGATTAATCTTAATGTTTTAATTGTTATCTATTTATTAAATTTAACTAGAGGAATTTAATTGGATCCTCGTGAACGCGTTTTAACAACATTTGATCATAATGAACCTGATCAAGTTCCGCTTTTTGAAGCTTGGATTGAACCAGAAATCATTATAGCTTTTGGAGAGAGGGATTCCTATAAAGTCAGAGAAAAACTTGGATTAGATGCTATGCCCTGTTTTTTTCATCCCATTGGAAAAACTCAGTCTTATGGTCACGGGATCGATGAATGGGGCCGAGTTTTTAAAAATGGACAATATGGAGGAGGTGTGGTAAATACATTTGAAGATTTAGATAAATATACAGTACATACATCGCATGCACAAGAATGGTTCCCTCCTGACAAAATTAAGGCCATTAAAGACAAATATAAGGAAAAATATGCCCTTTTTTTTGCGTGGCATGATTGCTCACTTGGTCTTTCTTACTTGAGTATGGGAATTGAGAATTTCTTCTCATCTTTATATGAACGTCCAGAATTTGTAAAAGCGGTCATCGAACGAAGTACTCAATGGATAATAGCACTGGTTGAACAAGCTAATCAAATTGACGTTGATTTCATAATTTTAGGTGACGATGCGGCGGATAAGTCACGAGCGTTGATTTCACCTAAGATGTTTCGGAATTTAATTCTTCCTGAGTATAAAAAAATTGTAAATGTGTCTGATGTACCAATAGTATGGCATAGTGACGGTAATATTAGTTCACTACTACCGATAATTATTGAAGCAGGTATTTTAGGGGTTCATTCTTTAGAACCTAATGCAAATATTAATTTGACTCAGATTAAGGAACAATACGGTGATAAACTGGTTTTAGCTGGAAATTTGGATACAACAGAAATTCTTTGCCAATCTAATCTTGAAGTTGTTCGAAAAGATGTTGAAAGATGTATTAGACAAGGAGCCCCAAAAGGAGGTTATCTCTTCTCATCTAGTAATAGCTTATTTGAAGGCCATAATATCGAAGCGATCCTAGAAGCTTTTATTTATGCGAAGAAAATTGGAATCTACCCAATTAATATCTAAAATTAAAAGCTAATTTTACTATCAATATTTCATTATAAATAAGTAATCCACATGATATTACCCATTGATTCTTATGTTTTATTTCGTAGATATAGCGCCTGTAATCGTAATGCTTGACCAATATGGGTGATTGTATGCATAATATTAAGACATAATAGCTCCCGTAATGGTTTTTTTGAATTAGAAGAAGATGAAAATAAGATAGGCTTGTTTAGATCGTCTTCGGTCAATTTTAGCTGGAGTATCTTTAGAAGTTCAAGTGTTTTCTCATATAATTCAATATAATGTTCAGGAAAATTCATGTCATGATCAAGCTCGATCTTAGTGGATGATTCATCGGTGTTAGATCCGAGAATCTTATAACAAAAATGAAATAATGGCTCAATCCCGTGTATAAACACTTCCCCAGCTGTAGATTCACCTTGAAAAAGTGAGTCACTAAAAGACTCTGTAAAGCGTTCTTTACGACGTAAAAGTAATCTTTTTGTGTAAGAAAATTGTTTTTCCGCTAATATAACCAAATCTCTCAATATATTACATTCCTTTTTATTTCGAGTACAAAGAATCAAGATTGGACTATTTTATAAGGATAAAACGTTTTTGCAACCAAATGGTTTGGTTGTTACCAAAAAGTTAGTTTTTCACTTTTAGAGCTGTGAGTTTACTCCTAAAAACTAAAATCGTTTTCAACCCATTGGCACATTATTATAAATAC
Source organism: Candidatus Hodarchaeota archaeon (assembly GCA_048886525.1). GTDB lineage: Archaea > Asgardarchaeota > Heimdallarchaeia > Hodarchaeales > Hodarchaeaceae > Hodarchaeum. Next base: position 30,196 of record JBHLKP010000015.1, read on the forward strand.
AGAAATAAGTATTGAAGAATAAATGGTAGTGGTGATCCTTCTGAGTGATTTGAAAACCTGTCCTACTAAATATGCACTTAAATTCCTAAAAAAATGGAGTATAGAGATTGTAAGAGATATTTGGTTCGGAAAAGTTAAATTCACAGAGATTTTGAATAGTAATCCAGGATTGAGCTCAAAAGTCCTGTCTCAACGGTTAAAAGAGCTAGAAGAATACAATATAATTACTAAAATGATAATCAGCAAATCTCCGCTGAGAGCTGAATATCAATTAACTGACAAGGGACGTGCATTAAATCGAATTATGTATGACCTAGCAATGTTTAGTTATGACTATTACCTTAAGGAGATTTTTGATAAAAACCCTCCTTCACGTAGAGAAATGGCTAAAATAACATCAAATATATTTAAAATTGATAAGGAATTCATTTAGAGGATTTGGGGAAAGACTTTTTTCTTTCAAAAATTTCCCTTTTTTCTTTAATCTCTGGAAAACAGTCCAAACTCGTTGCCAAAACAGTCTAGAAACTGAGCAGAGTACCCAATTTCAGGTGCAATTTCATATTTTTCGCGTTTTACTTTCCCACCAGCTTCGGTTATTTCAGTTAATTTTTCAGTGATATTTTCAACCTCAAAAACAACATTAATTCCATGATCAGGGATTTTTTCTACAACGAAAAATCCAATACTTGCTGTATCTTTTAGTTCGACCAATCCATAATTTGGCATCGCTTCTAAATCAACTTTCCAATCAAAAATTGTTTCATAGAATTCCTGTGCTTTTTTTAAATCAAGAACTGGAATTTCGACATGATTGACAGTAATTACCATTTTAAATACACCAATTTTTCGATTTTTCCCTAATTTAAAAGGAACTTGTTACTATATAGTAATATAAAACGTTTTTTCAATCTAATTTTAGAAATAGCATTTGCTTCAGAAGGAGAAATAATTTTAGTGATTCTGTTTGATATACTATATCTCTTATTAATTTCATCGAACATAATTGAAGGTGTAACAGATCTATGTTATATTGCGAGAAAAAAGGTTTACAGTTTAAATCTAGTATCAGGTACTGGAATTGACAGTTGGGTTATCATTTAAGCATTGGCTGTTTATATAATGTCAGGATTTTTAATTGTGTCAGTTCAAGTCTATTCAAACAAGCTAATAATTAGATTTCAGCTAATTAGCTGAACATGATATATGCCTTTATATTTCCATTACGATTAATTATCCAACACTTGAATTTAACTCATAACAAAGGTATATATGATAATAAAAACTCAATAAAATTACAATTATGGTGTAGAATATGGAACAGCGAAAACAGTATCAAACTGATTGGAAGAAAAGGTATAATCGCATTCAAAACCACCGAAAAGCTATGTGGAAAGACCTTTGTAATCCAGAAATAGAACATGATTGGCTAATTACAAGACCAACAAAATTTCAATGGGCTATTGATGAAATAATTCGTCATATGCTCGCATCGGAAATTCGATACATCCATCAAAGTTTTAATCCTGATATCCTCCAAATTAATGAAGCAGTTGCCGCTCAATGGGTAAGAGATAAATTTTTTCGATTAAAAGAAGATACTCATGTCAATATAGAACGACTAAAAGGAATTTTTTCATCTATCGAAAATGAAACAGTAAGATATTTAGATTTTCCTAATGAAGCTTATGAAAAACAAGTAAAAGCCCCCTGGGGGGAAAAAATGAATGTTTTTGAATTGCTAGAGGCTTTTTATACTCATGAATTTTATCATCAAGGACAAGTTTATTTCATACTAACCTTTTTCCGAGGTATACCCAATATAATCAAATCACAGCTAAACAAAGAACCTTGAAAAATACCTATAAAAATCTTTCATTTCGCTTCTAATACAGGAAATGAAGAGTATCTTTAAAGAACTCTCATTTTCCAATAATAAAAGTGAAAAGAGAACTACTATAAAATAGTAGTTCCCCAATACGGCGGTAAAGAAGAAATTCTCTTTTCATATTAAAAAGATTAACAATAGTTAAAAAGCTTATTGATACGATTCACGACTCCTATATTAAAAAGGATTCAAAAACCTTGAAAAATGCTGAATAATTAAAAAATAAGAATTCAAGAATTTATATGACCAATTTATTTATATAAATGGATTTTACAATTAATGAAATTCATTATTTTGATATTTAATGAAAAAGGGCGAAAGAGGAACTTCTATGAAATAGAAATTCCTTAATGAAAAAAGAATGATCTTTTCTTTTAATTTGGATTAATTTTTTTAGTTGTTTATTATTTTCTTCTGCGAATATCAAATTAACATTTAGGAAGTATTTTAATACTTTGAAAGGAAGTATCCAAGAAGTAAAATCATGTGATTTATGTTCATATTTGCCTGTAAATCGTACTAAAGCTAGTCTAGCTAAGATTAAGTAAACTGGATAGGTTTTTTCCTTTAGGAAAATAAAAATCGAAAGAACAAGAATGTATATATGAAATTTCATTTATATAATATCGAGATGTGGTATAAGAGTTGTTTCGTTTTGAAATAATTACTAAGACAGGTCTCTTAGTATTTTCACATGATTTTGTAAAAAACGGATCTAATGGGGATGAAGATCATGATTTACAGGCCGGATTAACATCAGCTGCAATAACTGCTCTTCGAGAGACTCAAGGTGAAACAATAACTGAGATCAAACAAGTTGACTACACTCTTTTTACATATGAGGGAATTTTAACTTATGGGATATTAACCGTAAAGCGCGATTCAGGTTTGAGACTTAGAGAGTTCCTCAGAAAAATCGTTCTTAAATTTGAACTCATGTTTAGTGAGGTATTACATTCAGAAGTATTAGTAAAAAGGGCAAAATTCGAAATCTTTAGAAATCAAGTCATTTTAATGTATAATGAATATTCATTAATTGATGTAGATGCTTTAAATAGAGTTCTTGACATAATTTCTCAGTTCAATGCAACTAATATCATTATCTATAATGTTACAAATCTGCAACCTATTTTTACCAGCATTCTTGACCACTCGATTAGAGGATACCTTAGTAAATTGCCCCGAATAATTGGAGGAATAGAAGAGCTGTGTATGACTCAAGTGGAACCAGACGAAGAAGAAAACAAACCAATGACTATTGAACTAAATCTTCCGAATATTGTTGTAAATGCGATCAGGACAAATATTCACTGGATTGTGAGTCTAACAGATCCTTCAAAGGTCAATAAGAATTTACTCACTTATGAAACAAACTTGATAAAGGATATCCTAACAGAAATATCTTCCCATAATGAAAACGATGAAAAAGAAGTCCCAGTAGATCTAGAAAATTGATCAGATAAATTCTTTAAATAATGATTCAGCATTACGAAAAAATAATTTTTCATAAAAAGTATAGTTCATATCACGTTCAATCCAACCTAAAATACTGTTACGATAGTCATATGGTATATTCGGAAAATCACTACCAAACATGATCCGATCTGAGATTTCATATAGTTTTTCATCATCAATCAGGGTCAATTTATCATCAAAAGCAGGGTTATTCTTAACACCGATCATCGCTGTGTCAAAATAAAGATTTGGAAACTTCTTGACCAATGCCCACATCTCCTCGTATTCGTCCGCTCCCAGATGAGGAATTACTACTTTCATTTCAGGATATTTTTGTAGAAAACGGTTAAAGTCATTAATTCCAACATAGGGACATTGAGTAGTCATTCCTGGATTAAAATTGGAGTATGAGGGTCCTGTTCCAATATGAACGAGCAATATCCTATCATATTGGGTAATTTTTTGATAAACTGGGTCCATATGCTTGTCCCAGATGTGAAAATTCGTCACCATAAGCTGAAGTTTGATACCTGCAAATCCAAAAGAATCAAAAATGCGATCCATCTCATTAGCTTTGTTTTCGTCCTCAGGATGGATAGTTCCAAACGGAATCGCCCTTTTTTTTGTATTTTTACAGAATTCATTAGTCCAATCATTCAGTTGTCGTGCAATTCCCTTTTTATGAGCATAATTCAATACCACAAAGTGTTCTACATTATATTCGGAGATTAATATTTTGGCTAGGTTTTCAGGTGTATTTTTCCTGTAGATTGGCCAATAATTTTCCTCAAAATAGCTCCATATAGTTGTTATTAATTTTGGGGGAAAAAAATGTGTATGTACGTCGAAATATGGAATATTGGAAAACCCATTTTCTGATAGATGCTTTACCAAATGGATCAAACCTTATAGCTTTTTATTCAGAGTTATTTAGTAATTTGTATGCGATTTTTTTTGTATATTCAATTGTCTCCATTATTGAGTCTACTGTTACCGCCTCATTCAAAACAACTAGTCGTATAACCCATTTATGCTCAAGTTTCGTTAGAGAGATTGAGTATTTACCTTCATATTTGATCTGTTCAAAAATTCTTCTCTGAAGTTTATCTAAATCGAATTCGGGTATATTCGTTGGTTTTACTCGAATACAAAGTATTCCCAAATCTGGTTTATGTAATAATTCGATTTCTTTATCAGTTTTCAATTTCTCATAAGCAGTTTGGACGGGATAAAGGTGAGCTTTGAGCCTATCAATAACCCCATCTAACCCCAAATAACGTATAGAGGTAACAAGAGGGAGAGCAGCGAAAGGTCTTGTTGTTGGAGGTGATTTTAAACTTGGATTTGGTTCAGGATCATCTTTACGGTTGAAATAATCGCCAAAGATGCTATGTCTCCAAAAGTCTTCTTTTCGTTTTAGGAAAAGTAAAGAGTTGGGTATTGGTACCCCCAATGTCTTATGAGGGTCCCAAGTGATTGAATCTGCCAATTCAATTCCCTCAAACAAAAACTTTTTTTCAGGAACTAAATAGTATGATAAACCGAATGCTGCGTCTACATGACACCAGATTTTTAGTTCATTACACATTTTAACAATTGGTAATATTGGATCTACAGAACCAGTAGAAGTTGTTCCCGCAGTAGCAATTACACAAAAGATATCTTTTTCTTTATTCAATTGAATTAGCGTCTTTTCGAATTTTCCAACATCCATTCGATGATTTTTATCGACAGGAACTGACACAAAACTATCTTCTCCCAAACCCATAACCCGTAATGCGTGTTTTAAGGACAGATGCGCATCAGAAGAAGTTACAGCAACTAAATGGGTCGGATTTGGAAAGCCTTTAATACCTTGTTTCCCAAAATCGAACCCATATTTCTTTTCAGCCATCCAATGAAGTGCTAAATATAAAGCGGATTGATTAGAGTACGTTCCGCAGTACATGAACGTTGCATCTGCCTCAGATGATAAACCAAATAACTGACAAAGAGCTTGACAGCACATCTCTTCTAGTATTACCCCACCTGGAGATACTTGCCATCCTGTAACGCCTTGATTATATTCGAGGGCAATTTCCGCTCCTAATTTCGCTCCAGTTTCAGGAAGAAAGTTATAACATGAAAGAAAATAAGGATGATTATAATTAACGAGATGGGGGATTAATTGAGTGTTAAGTATTTTACTCAGTTCTTTTAATGACATTTTTTCTGCTTGAAAGTCAATTAAGGGAAGTATATCTTGTCGTATTTCATCAGAGGAAGCACCAGAAAAAATTTTAGTCATATTTAGGTTATCCATCTTATTCCACTAGTATCCGATTCGATATATGAAATTTGGATACATTCTTTATAATTTTGATGATAGATTTTTATTTCGATACACACTCCAATAATGTACAACTTTCAGTAGCTTAGAATCACGATTATAGCTCACCTATACAAAAATACCGTGAACATCTATAAATCAGTTACAGACTGCTGAATATTATTGGAGGTAACTCAATGGTTGATTTAAACATAGTTAATGGAAAAATATTTCTACAACATGGATTGACAGAAGCAGGAATCAGCATTCAAGATGGTAAAATAGTTATAATTGGCAATTCTGCTTCTCTTCCGAAAGCAGATCGTACTATTGACGTCACCGACAGATTAGTCTTACCAGGGGGAATTGATGTTCATACGCATATATTAGATTTAATTTTTTCTTACAGAGAAGACTTTATTACTGGAACTCAAGCTGCATCAGCAGGAGGAATTACCACATTCTTGGAAATGCCTCTTGGAATTGAGGGAAAATCAGTTCTCGATGTTTTAGATATGCAGCTCGAGGTGATGAATAAGAAGAGCCTAGTTGATTTCGGTATTATTGGATCTGCAGGGTATACCAGCATTGATTCAATCCCTGAACAAGTAAAAAAGGGGGTGACTGCATTCAAAACCTTTATGATCAATCCTTCGGAGGAAGAAGCGGAATTAAAAAACTTAGTAGCAAAAAACGATTATTTTCTACTAAAAATTTTTTCTCAGATAGCTTCTACGGGATTAGTTAGTAGTGTTCATGCTGAAAATAATTCTATAATTTCTCATGAAATTGAAAAATTAATCTCAGCTAATAAAACGGATTTTCAAGCCCATACTGACTCTAGACCAACAATATCGGAAGATGAAGCTTGTTTAAGAGCAATAATTTTAGCTCATCAAACTAATGTTAAATTAAACCTTGTTCATATGAGTTCAAAAGACTCTTTTGAAATTATAAGATCAGCGAAAAAGAGAGGATGGAATGTAAGTTGTGAAATAACACCTCATCACTTATTTCTTTCATCAAAAGAAGGAGAAATGATTGGATCTTGGGCAAAAGTTGATCCTCCGTTAAGATCAAAAGAACATGTTAATGCGGCATGGAAAGCTCTCAATGATGGGACAATTGATATGATTGCTAGTGATCACTCCCCTTATAGTGATTCTGAAAAGGATGTTGATAAAAAGGAAGGAAACTTCTTTGAGGTTGGTTCAGGTACAACAGGTATTGAAACAACAATTCCTATGATGATAAATGCTGTAAATGAAAATAAAACTACCCTTGAACGAGTAGTTGCGGTAACTTCAACTAACCCTGCAAAAAGATTCGGATTATTTCCCCGAAAGGGCACTATTTCCTTACTTTCTGACGCAGACCTTATAATTGTTAATATGAAGAACCAGTATCTTTTAAGAAACGAGGATCTTTTCACACGACCAAAAATAACAGTTTTTGATGGTCTGACTCTTCAAGGAAAAATTGAGAAAACTCTTGTTAGGGGTGAGGTAGTATATGATAATGGAGCCTTTTTAGTTGAGAGAGGATATGGAAAATTTATTATTCCAAATTATCTTTCTTAAAGCTGGAGATTGCAATAAA
>JBHLKP010000016.1:0-36209 GCA_048886525.1 Candidatus Hodarchaeota archaeon
TTATTAATACCTTGGAGGCGTTTGAGGACTTGTTTGATATGGATTTTCCTCTATAAAAATCGCTAAGATGATATATAGAACGACTCCAGTTCCCCATCCCATCAAACCCAATAATATGAAACCAATTCGAACTAGAATAGGGTCGATATTAAAGTATTCACCTAAACCTCCAGCAACTCCATATAGCCACCTGTTATTTCTGCTTCTATAGAAACGTTTTGGTTGCTTGGAAATTGATTGCTGTCTAGGTGTTGCACTAAGTTTTGGTTGAGTTTTTATAGTGCTTCCAGGCTCTATCCAGGTTTTTGAGCTTGATAATTGAGCTCCACAATTATTACAAAATAAATCCTCATCCTTAACCCGTTCACCACATTTATCACAAAAATTCACCATATCTAAGTCTCCTTTAAGAATTTAATCAGAGTTGTAAACGATTCATTTTTAGCTACTATAATTCTATATTATCCTTTAAAACATTTATTTGCAGGTGTTGTAGGGAGACGAAACAACCTTTAACGGTTTATTATAATACAATCAATCGGATATTATGTCTGTTAAAAAAAAGAAAAAATCATGAATTTATATTATGAAACATAAGAATACAATATTAAATTATTAAAATGATATCTATTAAATAGTTTTTATAATGACCGAAAATGGAGTTTTTTCACAGAAATGTCTTCGATTCTTACTACTTCAAGTAATATAAATGATGAAACAATTAGATTTTTTAGTTTTATTACTCAACCTTCCGTTTTAAAGTCGATTAAAACTATTAAGGATTTGAAAATCGAAAATGAGAATGGTAGAATAGCAGTTTTGCGGGATTTATGCTTCAAAAACAATTTAGAATGCTTTAAACTGATTGGAGAAAGTAAAAATCTCAATTGGGAACTCTTCTATATAGATCTTGAGACTCCAGTTTTATTTTCCCCTATTTTCAATACCACCTTAGAGAAGTATGATTTCAACCGATTTTCCACTATATCAAAAAATATCAAGGCAAATTTACTACAATATTATTCTCAAGACGTTGAAATCATGTTTATTTACATTAAAAAAATAAGAGATAAAAAGAAACTATCATTTTATATATATAAACTTGAGGATCAGAATAAGAGTAGATTTACTGACAGGAAATCTCTTAAAAAAGAAAACCAAATAATTCTTGAAAAGGGAAAAAAAAGAGTTCCATTTGGCACTAGAAATCCAAAAAATAAATTAAACTTGTACACAGGCAGAGAATGGGTAAAATTTTCGAAGTCATGGTTTGTTCACCGTCCACCATCACGAAAAGGAAATGAAATCCTTCATCCCGCTAAATTTCCTGAAACCATGATTCGTCAATTTATCACTTTTTTTACAAAGCCGGGCGAATTGGTTTTAGATCCTTTTTTAGGGAGTGGAAGTACCTTGATAACCGCTAAACAGAGTAATCGAGCTGGTATTGGAATAGAGCTTTCAAAGAAATATGCAGAAATAAGTAAACAACGATTAGAGAAAATAGATATCCAAGCTTATCCTCCCTTATACCAAACTAATGAATCAAGCTATTGGAAAGTAATTCATGGAAATTCTAAAAATCTTCTTAAAATATGGGATGAAGTTTCTTTTCCCCAAGTTGATTTTTGTATCACATCCCCCCCTTATTGGAACCAACTTGAAAGAAATGCTATCAGACAGAAATCAAGGAAAGATTTAGGATTAGACACAAAATACAGTGTTGAAGATTCTGACGATCTTGGTAATGTTAAGGATTATGATGATTTTATTGCCGTACAGCAAGAGATCTTCGGCCAGGTTCATGAGATATTACGTCCAAAAGGGTATTTAGTAATAATCGTAAATAATGTGTTCTTTAATGGCCAAGTATATCCTTTAGCTTATGATACAGCCATAAGTTTAACTCATGATACGAAACACAGTTGGGTTCTGAAAGATGAGAAAATCTGGCTACAAGATGATAAGGCACTAGTTGCCCTAGGTGTTAATTATGCATGGGTAGGTAATCGGTGCCATCAATACTGCCACATTTTTAGAAAGGAATAAGAGAAAGTATTTAATATCGTTATAATCATTATGAAAGGTTATTTTGGATCTTAATAAGAGAATACTGGATTCAATTTTGGAAAGCTAAATTGCTATTACGTGATTGAAAATTATTCTAAATCAAATTAAAAGAATTTTTCAAAAAGAATAATTCTTTCAGTTTTTTCTGGGGAGTGATACTCGATTAAGTTGGAAAATGCCTCAGTATCAGCGTTTACGCGTAGAAGAATAGGGTTTACAACAAAAGGTAAATTAATATCGAATTTTTCAAAAAAATCTGAAGTGAAATCCATCTGATAATAGCGATCGAATTCTGTGAATCCATTTTTGTTTAACCAAGAAAGAACTGTGTTATCATTTCGAATCCAAATTTCTAAGCGGAATATCGAATATTGATCTCTCAATAGGTTGATTGAGAAGTTTAATAATTTAGTTGCAACCATTTTTCTTCGATATTGAGGTTTCACTCCTATTACAGAAATTATTCCACTTTTTTTCCCATTTTTAAAGCATAATTGGCCTGATTCTTCTTCTATTTCAATGTCTAGTATACCAACAATTTTATCATTATATAGAGCTACAAGTTCAATAGATGGCGTTTCATATCTAGGTTTAATTTTTAATAACTCATCGAAGAAAAATGATTCGTAATATGAATTCTTATGGCAATCTAACCAGTTTTCTTCATCTGATAAACAATAATAACGTATTTTTACTTCCAATGAGACCCTTACCTTGTTAATGGTTCATTTATTATATTTCTTGCCTGAGGAAGAGCGAATTTTCTGCCAAACAAATTGATCTGACTCACAAAGAGTCTTTATTGATTCATAGCAACATTCATTGCAAAAAAACACTTCTGTTTTCCGATCAAGCCATTATTCTTCCAGTAAGAGAGAACAATTACTTTTTTAAAGTGTGTTAGCTCTAAAGTACAATTCCTGCAGATTCTTTCTTCATACATATGCTTATTCGCCTATAGAGATCTCAATCAAAGTTAATAATTCTTTGATTAACTTGATCATTTCTATACGAGCTCCAGTTATAAACTTCATTGAACCTACAATTTCATGACCTCCTCCATCAACACCTGCATAGGGAATCCTTTCAGCACAAGTTTTTACTAATTTAGGAAAATCGAGTTTAACGTGTTGTGAACGAAAAATAGCAAAATCAGGCCCTAAGCCGATAGTTACTAAAGGAGATTTTTCATCCTTCTTAGCAAGATTGTCAAATAATGATCCTGTGATCTTACCTGGCGGAGGGTAATCAAATCTGTTAGCATAATTTTCTACATCTAAAATTGCTAATCTGATTCCATTTGCTAAGGTATCTTCTTCAACGTATTCTAATGAAATTTGCAATTGATTCGCTAATAGGATTTTAGCTTCTCCTGCAAGTAAATTAACATATTTAATTTGTTTCTCCTGCTTCCCAGATATTCCTAATAAATCACTTAAAAGGAAACGACCTGGAGAAAATTTAAGGAAATATGCCTGATAATCAACTGCGATAGCTATATCTGTTAAGAAATCGTCTGTATATCCTTCCTCTCTTGCAATCCCTAGATATTGATTAAATTCTGACCCTTGAACGCGATCCCCCATTCCTGCAATAGATGGTAAATGTTTTATTATATTAGTAATGTTAGAGTTTACAAATCGAGCTAATTCAACACCTAACATACCAGTGCAGATATTGTAGTCACCACCAGCATGATAAACGTTTAGATGTGTTTCTATGGTATCTTGGACTACAGAAGCGGGGAAATGATGATCTACTACCATAACTTCTATACCATATGTTTTTAATAATTTGTAGGAGAATAAACTTTCTTCACTACTTCCAGTATCCAGCATTACTATTAATGGAATCTTATCCCCAAATCTTTCTTGATCTTCAAGAGCAAAGTTTAGATCTCGTACTGCATCTAAGGGGTCATAAAAAGGTGGTTTGTTTACTGTTCTTTTAACTATATGTCTGAGCTGGTCTTCATCAGAAGATCCGTGGAATTGTGTCCATAGATCACCTAATGCAACTTCTAGAGCGATTCCTGCAGAAATACCATCACAGTCATTATGATGACGAATAACAATAGGTTGCAGTTCAAGTAATGCTTTTCGTATTCTCCTAGCTATTGTAACGAATTTTGGTTTGAGAATTTCTAAGATATCCGATTTAATGAGAAAATCTATATCAGGGGGAGAACTACGAGAATCTAGCATTTCGTCCATTTTACGAATAAATGCATTTGCATACGCTTCTTCAACAATGAAAATATCCGCTATTTCTATTTGTTCCGCTCCTCTATGAAGAGTATATTGTCCCATTACCTCAACAATGTCTCCAGTCTTAATTTCTTCTATAAAATCTAGTTGAAAAGCCGCTGCTTCAATCATCCCTGTTTCATCGAGAAGAGTAAAAACTTTGGGCCCACGAGGAATTTGTCTTACGTTTTCAACTCTTGCAATTATTGTTAGAAATGATCCAACATCCCTTTTAGTTTGAATTTTTTGTAGAGAAACCTCATCATGAATACGCTTAATTGAAAATACTGATGTATCTTGAAGATTGATTCTTTGAAATTCTAACTTTCCTCCCTTAGTATTTAGTAATTTAACATATAATATATCCCCCTCTTTTCCCTTTAATTTCTTATCACGAATCAAGCCTTCAACCTTTGGTGCAAGCTGTACAAAGTAACCAAAGTCCGTTTTCTTTACTATTTTTGAAATATAAATTTTTTTAAAACCCACGGACTTATTACTTACAGGTGGTACTAATTGGTGAATTATCGGATTGTTTTCGCACTTTTCACACAGTAATTTTCGATTTGATAAACTATTATCACATATAATACAATATTTTTGCTCAATTCCAGTTCCTTTACATGATGAGCATTTTATTTCTGATTTTTGGATGATTTTTCCTGTACCAGAACATTTAGAACAATTATTTGTTGGTTTTGATCCTACAACTATTTTTGTGCTACCGAGACCTTTACAAGCTGGACAAGTTGTTTTCGATTCCACTACTCTTTTTCCACTCCCTTTACATTTTGGGCAGTTCTGTTTCTTTTTCATACCCATTCATCCAATTTAATAACCATTCAATTTTGGAATAAACCAGGATGCCTCAAAAAATATCCACTTATAATCTTAGACTTAGTTATCGTACTTCTTGAGTAACAGCTTTAGAGAGGAATAGTACTTTATATAATTTAGAGAATAAGTAGTAATAACCTCCATCATCATATCTAGAGGGGAGAATGAAGGGGAGAGTTTTTATTTTATTGAAATTATAACATAATTCATATAATGGAAATAATCAAGATCCATTTTTAAAAAACAAAGGAAAAATACTCAGATGACAAAATCTGAAGAAGTGATAATATTTTCAGATACACATATTTCGAAATATACAGGTTTATTTAACAAAAGAGCGTTTAAAATCGGATCCAAATTAATAAGAAATAGATTAAATAAAAATCCTGATGCTTTACTTCTTCATCTTGGGGATATAACAGATTCAGGTACTTATGAAGACTTTGTTTATGCTCAGAAGACATTGAATATCAATATTCCTCAGGATAATCTGCATATTATACCTGGAAACCATGATATGCGTAATATTGGTGATAAATTATGGCATGATTTTTTTGGTGATCGTCAATTTCTGATTGACACTCGTGAATGGGGTGGAAATATGATTATTTTAGGGATTGATTCTTCAGAGCCAGATGAGAATAGCGGTCGAATTGGAGACCGAGGTAGAGAAGCTATTGCAGAATTAGCAACTTATCCTGATGAGATTATCAAAATTCTTTGTTTCCATCATCATTTATTGCCTATTCCAAATACAGGCCGAGAAAGATCTATGATTCTGGATGCAGGTGATGTCTCACAAAAGATATGGAAAGCTGGTATTGATGTTATAATCACAGCCCATCGTCATTATCCTAATCTCTTTTCACTATCTAATGGCCCTAGGCGTTGTTTACTAGTAAACTGTGGAACATTTTCATCATATAAGACTCGAGGAAAGGCTGGACACACGTTTGTTGATCTCCAAGTTGTTAATGATAAGTTGAATATTAAATTCTATGGAGCTGAGGAATATTCCAAATTTCAAGAACCAGTGAAAAAATCTTTATTGATACCAAAGGGAGAATTAAGATCAAGAGCTGGTTATTTACTCCCTGGAGATCGGCTAAAAAGTAAGATTTGTCAATTTTCAGATACTCATCTAACAACTGGCAGCGATTTTTTAAAAGAAATCTATGATCTTGGTATTAAAATGATGATTCAGGAAAAACCAGATGTCTTAATCCATTGCGGAGACTTAACCAATAATGCGTATCCAGAGGATTTCGGTATTGCGAAGATGGAGCTCAGGAAACTCCAGGAACAAAAAATTCAATATTTAATCACTCCAGGCTCAAGAGATCTTCAACCTTTCGGACGTGAATTGTGGGTACAACAAATTGGGCCTTTAGATCCAATTTATGAAGATCCCAATTTACGTATCCTTGGTATTAACACTGGACCAGAGGATTCTGGACATGTAGGCCGCAGTCGTATGAAAATGATAAAGCAAGAATATGAGCAATATGGATCATTTAAATTATTCCTTGTTGTAATGCACCACAGCCCCTTACCGATTCCTCGCTCTCACTTTAGAAGAACAGTTAAAGATGCGGGTGATTTTATTGATTTTGTTACCACTCATCAGGTACCATTAGTTCTTTCAGGACTTCAACATTATGCCACATCCATGCAGGTTGAAAATACATTATTTGTTAACGCTGGTACATTTTCAAGTAGGAAAATCCGATCGAAAAGATTGAATACTTATAATACCATTTCGATATATGAATCTGGTGTGATTAAAGTAGAAGAAGTAGAAATTCATTCTAATTTTCGTCATTTACTTGGTAATTACATTGTTCCTCCTTATTCGGATGTACATTAACCAAGGATAAATAAACACATTATTTAGTAATAAAAATCACAATCAATTAAAAAAAGGAGAAAAGAATGAGTTTAGAGAAAAAGAAAGATAAAACAAAAATAGTTGTAAACACAAAATATGGCCCACCAGAAGTTACGCAACTTAAAGAAGTTGACAAACCTATTCCAAAGATATTGAAGTACTAATCAAAGTATATGTGACGAACGTTCATAGAGGGGTTTCGTGAATGAGTGGTTTCGATATTCTGGATCTTCGATGGCAATTACTTCTTCCCCGAATTATTTTAAAAATTAGAAAACCTAAGAAAGCAATCCTAGAGATTGTGTTCTTTCTTTATACCACACGAATTTAGAATTTATAAAATAGTAATAAAAAACTCTTTTAAGAATAATCTAACTGTTTTTAAATACCTGAGTGTTTTTGAAATGGCATTTTTTTATATTAAAAAAATCCAATTCTTTCCCAACCATTATATTGAAATAACGGTGAAAGAAAATAAACTTAATGTGATTAAGATTATATAAATATAATGGGGAAAATATTTGGTATTTAATAAAGGAGAATAATGATGATAATTGATAAAAATCTTAGAATTGATCCTGTCGATATTAAAACAAAGATTATTGATTTTATTCGTAATAAGCTAGATCAAAGAAGTATTAATGGACTTGTAGTAATATTTAGTGATTGTGTTGAATCTTTAATCAATGTTCACATTGCTAAAGAAATAGTAGGATATAAGAATACGAAACTCATAGTGACGAAGGGACGACTCATTTACAAGGCGCCAAAGGAAAAAATGTCTTTTACAGAAATAAATAGGTTTATTAACCTTCCTAAAGAGAATATTGTGTTTGTTAACAAGGAAGGAGCTCTCAAAGAGATAAGGAAAAGCTTTTATGAAATGGAGACAACTTTCTATGACACTAGCTCTCTTCTCAATTATAATTTGAGTTATTTTCTTTTAAGAAGTATGGCCAATAAAGAAATTGAAGAGAAAACCTTTACACCTTTAATGAAGGATAAACTATCGTCACGAGAGGCTTTTATTCTGAAAACAATTGCTTATCACAAAGCTCAAATTCGTTTAGGAATGTTATTAGCATTCTTACTAGCAGAAACGGAAAATAAATCAGTTATTGGCTCTACAAACAAAACTGAATGGCTTTTAGGATTTTTTACAAAATATGGTACTTATCAGGCCTGTGATTTTTTACCGTTGGCAAATCTTTACCGAACCCAAGTCATTCAACTAGCTGAACATTTTGGCCTTCAAGAATATTTAAAAACAAAGAATTTTGAAAGACCCCCAGCCTATAACTTCTTTTTTGGATTAGATTCTGAGGAAGTCGATCGCATATTAATAAGATTAGAATCAAATCTTTCAATTCAAGAAATATTTCAAGAAACAGGTATTTCTTCAGATACAATTGAAAAAGTATTCTTCTACTATCAAAATTCAAGTTATCCTAGGTCAGTTCCTTTTATTCCGAATTTTTAATTAGAATAAACTAATTTTGAGGTTTCCAGCTTTAATAACAATAGAACAATCTTATTCTTTATCTTTGATGTAACTTGTTCGAGAACTTTTTATAGGGTATTAATGTGACTTTTTATAGGTTTTGAAGTTTTTCAGCTCATCCTTTAATTCTCGATGCCTTTTTAACAGCTTATGACGTTTACTAATTCCAGTTACTACTTGTAACTGTTTTTCAATCTTGTTCAACTCTTTTTCAAAGAGAATTTGCTTTTTATCTTTCATTTTCTTACTCAGCGTTAATTATGATCGTTAAGAGATAATTTGTTAAAGATTTATTAAATATATTATTTGAAACATTTACAACATCCCATTATTTTAATCTTTCCTGTTTTTCGAATTAGGGTTAAAGATAAAAATAGTATTCCTAATAAAGAACCACTAGATTACCATTAGTATGTGATATCATGCTCAATCTTTTTATTTATGATTCTTTCATGAAAGGATATATGAATCATAAATACCTAAAAGGATATTCTTTCGATAAAGCTATTTTACACGGATATAAAAGAATTTGGGATAGATCTAAAAATACAGCAATTCTTGTTAAGGATATTATAAATTCTGTCAAAGGAGAATTATATTGGAATATCAATGATAAAGATTTAAAAAGAATTGATCGTTTACATGGAACTCCTCATTATTATACCCATAAACAAGTGGAAATAATACTTTTAGAAAATAAGAAGCCTGTTTCTGCAATGATGTACGCTCCAACGGATTATTTCATCCAACAATACCTGTCAGTAGAGAAAAAATAGTACTAAAATTTCTTTCATATTAAGTCTAGCTCAAATTAGTGATTTATTCTTAGAAAAATCACCATTAGCTATATCAAAAATGATTAAACTTATCATTAAAAGAATGTACTCCTCCAAGAATCGTTGAAACTTGGAATTTTATAGAGATACAAAGAATTTTCATAGTTTTCCAAGAATCAATAAAAATCCAGCCAAAATTAAACACGAAGCTAATATTAAAGTGCTATAATCCGGAAAGACAATTGTAGCTCCAAATGCAAGTATCATTAATGTTAAATTAATGAAAAGTACTTTTTTCTGGCCATATTGTTGAAAAATAAATGTTACTACTATGAGTACTGATAATGTTGCCCCAATAGAGAGAAGAAGATTAGATAATTCTGGAAATGCTATAGTGGTCCCAGTAGTGAGTATAAAAAGCGTTAATATCAAAAACAAAGAAGGATATTGTTTTATACGTCTATAAAGCTGAACAATAATAAGTAAACTAAGTAGTGTGATCACAATAGGTAAAATAATAGAATTTTCCTCAAAATTACCGAAATCAGGAATAATAAATGTAATACCAAGTACGATAACTAATAATCCTAAGATTATTGGAAAACCTAGTATGAATCTCGCCCTAAAGGTTGAGTGTTTTCGTTTATACGAAAAAAGCTCAGCCTCTATACCTAATTCTGCGGTATCAGCTTTTTTTTGTATATGTTTTGCATTAAAATCACCAGTACAGGATTTACAAAAAACAGCGCCATCTTCAATTATTTTCCCACATTTTTCGCAGTTGCCCATTTTCTATCCATCCTTCTTTACTTTAGGTATATTTTTTTTCTAAACTACCCTTTTAGCCAATTTAGTTAATCAATTTTTTCCCAATCTTTTAATTTTCTCAATCTTTTCAGTGATCTTAATGTAACTATGGCTAATAAGCATAATATCTGGTTAATATAAGTCATGTAAGGAAATGGAAAAGGTAGATTCTTTTTTGTAGTTGAAAGTACATAATTCTTTGCTTTCACTACCGCAGCAGACGCGTTTACAATTCCATAACCTGTGAATTCATCCCATCCTTTTTCATTAATATCTATTGCTGTGTTATGAAGTATATTTCGAATATCTGACACTGATATATTATATCGAACTGATTTCATTAAAGCAATAACAGCTGCGACTTGAGGAGAGGCATACGACGTTCCATAACCATAATTGAACCCAGAATTCAATTCAGTACTTCGAATAGTTTGATTTCTAGTCTCATAGTCTTCATCTCCTACTGGCGCAACGAGTTCAATACTGCTTCCGAAATTGCTATAATCAGCTTTCTCATATTTAATATTTGATGCCCCTACAGCGATTGTTTCTGAATATGCGCCAGGAAAAGATACTGAATTTCTACCTCCTCCCTCAGAATTATATGTATTCCCTGTTACAGCCACAAAAGGAATGTTATTCTCAACTGCACGTTGAATACTAGAACGTAAACCAGGAATTCCTAATGGCATTTGAATACTTGTGCTGATAATTTCAGCACCATTATTTACCGCATAATCTATAGCTTCGCTAAATATTCCTGGATTTTCTAGTAATTTTTCAACATTTATTATTCGTAAAGACATAATCTTAATTTCAGGAGATATTCCTAATATTCCAGAATCATCGTGTTTACTAGCAATTATCCCTGCAATAAATGTTCCATGATAGTGGATTGGATCTAAAATATCATTTCCAGTATTATTATCATTATTAACAAAATCCCATCCATGGATATCATCAATATAACCATTTAGGTCATCATCTATATTATTATTTGGTACTTCATTTGAATTTAACCAAGATGAGTGATTTAATTCCGGATGGTTGAAATCAATACCACTATCAATAATAGCAATAGTAATGTTTGGTAAGCCTTTTGAAATTTCCCACGCTCCTGCAACGTTTATTTGTTCTAAATACCATGGAAGCGGGATTATTTCTGTTATTACTCCGTTTGATGTTGTAGTTGGAACACTGGTAAAACTCAGGAGACACATAATGATGATTTGAATAAACCAGAAGGGAAATAGCATCTAACTTCAGTGGGTAAGATAGTATTCCAGATATAAATATTATGCTAAAGATTGGGAAATATTTAGTAAAATTGGTTCCATTACCCTCCCATCAGCTCATATGGAGCTGATCCTCTCATAAACCCAATAACAGCCTATTAAAAATAGAATCCTGTTATAAACGGTTTAAATTGCTTTATAATCTTAAAGATAATTCGAATTCAAAATGCTTTTTTTAATATGGGTTAATTTCATAATTCTTAAAAAAAGGGGGAGTTTGGGAATATAATCATGAATTCTCCCCGTAATTTCTTTTTTTGTACTTTAGACTGAAATCTATATGTCTCAAATATTTTAACAAGTTTGGTTAAATCAAATACTTCAATAAGTATTTCGAAAATTTGATTACTATTGTCAAATTTGATCTCGATTCTACCAAAACTATCATCCTGGCCTCCACGCTTTTTTCGTTCCCATCGATCTAAACGAATATGATAAATATCATCAAATTTAATCTTTCTCAACTTATATATTCGATGTTGGCGAATCAGTTCTAGAATTGAACCATATCCAAAGAGTGCCGTATATTTCTCAAATTGGATAAATTTATAGTGTTTTGGAATCAACCATGTCGCTAAAATTAGCCATGAAACAATTATCACTAGTATAGCATACCATTCAATTAAGAAAAAAGCAAAAAAGCCAATTAGAACCGAAAACATTCCAATATCCTTTAGGAAGCCTGTAGTATCCCTCACTTGACATCTATATACGATCTTCTTATCAGAAGTAGGATAAAAAGTTCCAGGTGAAAGTACCTGATTCTTACTCATCGCCATCGAAGCGTACCCAGTAGTAATAATTCTTAGTGATTACAAGAGATGTTTTCTTTTGATATTTTTAAACTTAATGAATTGTTATTCAACAAGTGAGTATAGTTCTTCTCTATAGGCTTGAATTTTCTTTATATCACAATTTATCAGGATTTAATCATACTAACAGCATCCTTTAATGCAATTTCAGCATCTATAGAAATTTTTTCAATGATATCTTTAACATTCTCAATTTTTTCAATTAAACCGATGCTCTGTCCTAAAAGTACAGCCCCATCATTGACATTACCTTCATAAGCTAGATTATAAGCTCCTGCAGCTTTGATTAAATCCTCTTTGC
Source organism: Candidatus Hodarchaeota archaeon (assembly GCA_048886525.1). Classification (GTDB taxonomy): domain Archaea; phylum Asgardarchaeota; class Heimdallarchaeia; order Hodarchaeales; family Hodarchaeaceae; genus Hodarchaeum. Next base: position 12,534 of record JBHLKP010000016.1, read on the forward strand.
TCATAGATGCTTCTTCTGCCAGTTTCGCGTTTTTATCTAAAACTATTCCATGATGTAGACTGTAATCATTTTTCCAGAGCCTAATGGGCCCTAATATACCTGTTACAAGAATAGTATCTTGAGCTTTTGCAGGAGGAATTATATTCTTGTAGTTATCATGGAATTCACATTCTTTTGATGCAATAAATCTTGATCCCATTGAGATTGCCCCTGCTCCAAGAGTTAAGGCCGCTGCTAGTCCTTCTCCCGTTCCAAATCCTCCACAGGCAATCTTTGGTATATGGGGGAATTTTTGATGTATCTGTTGTAAGAGTACAAGTGTGCTTACTTTTTCGTATGATTGATGTCCTCCTCCCTCTCCACCAGTGATGACTAATCCATCTATTCCTGCATTAACGCATTTTTCAGCTAATCTCAAGGCAGGAGCAACATGAAAATGCTTGATTGATGAACTAGTGTCTTTTAATTTCTGAAATGGTTTGGAATTTGGGAGAGTATTGGCTGAACCAGCACTGGTGAGTGCATAAACACATTGTTCTCTGATTTTTGGATTTTTCAGGATAAATTTCGGAATTTCCTGACATAGAGTATTAGCAAATGGTTCTAAGCGAGAGGTTCGAATATTAAATCCAAAAGGTTTAGAAGTGTGTTCAACAACTTCGATCATATTCTTTTTCATTGTTTTTACTGGGTCTGTATCCTGACTCAACAAGCCTACTTGAGATAAAACACCCAAACCACCAGCCTCACTTACAGCTATGGATAATTCTGTGGTATAAAAAGGTCCCATTGGTGCTGCAATAATTGGATATTTAATTCCCAACATTTCTGTGATATTCGTAACTAATGTCATGTTCTTTCACAACTATAACTTTACTTTAACGACCCTATAAGTTCTAAAGATTGCAAGATTTTTCTACTAGAAGTATGATCTTACAGGAAATGATCCCTAAATAAGGTTTTCAAGAAAGTCTTAATGCAGAAAGTCTTATCCAATTTATTCAGCTATTTTAGTGTTGATTTATATTATAATTCTATTGATTCAATTCTAATAAGGAGTTTATCTTTTTAATAATATTTTTCTTAGCTCCTTAACATTTGCATTATAATCATCATCTAATTGTGCTAGAAATATTGCTAATAGTCGTCTCATAACTTCAAATTGATGGTCATATTCTTTAGGAAACTCATCACGATCTCCCATAAGGTCTCCCAAGAATTTACTCAAACTAAGAGAAATACTACTAACTAGCTCTCTTGCTCGTTGTTTCTGATCCTCTGTTTCAGGAGTGAGACCTAGGTACTCAAAATCTCTCATTAAAAGTGGAAACTTGGCTTCAAGTAATGAGGTTTCTTTTTGTGATGCAATAAGATTTTCTGCTTCCTCACTAAGAAGGAAAAAGGCGTCAGTAAGTTTTGCTGAGTATTCTTTCACTAAATACTTTTGATGCCCTTGTTTTTGAACATCATATTCATCTACAAATCCAGCTTCAATTAACTTCTTCAAATGACGATAAATAGTTGAAACATTCTTGTTAACCTTTTCAGAGATTATTTCAGCTGTGAGAGGACCTTCATTTTTTAGGATGTTCCATATTTCCCAACGACTTGATTCAACAAGTACTGCAACTTTATTCGGATCGCGAATTATTTTCAAATTCTCAACCACTTTTTTATAGTTGTTTCAGCGATATTTCCTTACTTCAAACAAAATCAATCATTTGATTAAGAAATAAAGATGAATTTATATTCTTTTGTTGTATAGAATTCAGCTGATATTAATTCTGTTGTTACTTACAAGTTTTAACCGAATTAAATATGATTAATTTTTGTTGTAAAGAATTCTATTGAATTAATTCAACTAAAAAACTTGGCATTTTGTTAAAGGGAGTTATTAGTAGGTAAATTTATCTAGAGATTCCTTAGAATTGATACTATTGATTTAAATATACATTTTAGTAAGTATTATTTCTTGGTCAATGTATTTAAAACCCCAAGATTTATACATTTGATTATGAGCCTCACTATCAGCGTAAGTTGATAAAAAAATCCTTTTTACCCTCTTTTTCTTAAACCAATTGAAAGCATTACTTGTTAATGTCGTGCTTACTTTCTTTTGACGATATTTAGGATGAATAGCAATTCTGACGTAGTAACCGTCAGTACCATTCGAGGAAAGGGTATTATAATTATATCCAATGATTTTATTTTCTATTGTGGCTACAAAAAATGAATTCCTTTCTAATAAGATTCGGTTTGTGAAATCTTCATATGACATTCTCCAATATGGAGAAAAAGAGTTTTTTTCTATCTCTAATAATTCTTGAGTATCATGTATATTAGCTGGGCGTATGAATGTCTTCGGATTTGTTTTAAAAGGAAAATTTAGATCATCTTTCCTGTAATTGTTAATTAGAGTTACAATTTCAAACTTATTTTTTCTAAAAAAATCAATCGAATTAAAAAAAGCTTCTGGAATTCGTACTGACAAATATTCAATATCTGACTGCTTTAATATCGTTTTTTCCAATGATTGAATTAAATTACTTCCAATATGCTTCTTTCGATATTCAGGTCTTATATAAATGCTGTAGATTCTACTTTTTCTTACATTACTTTGATAGCCAATGATATATCCAAGAATTTCTGTTTGAAGAATAGCAACTTTTATTAAATCTATATTCAAGTTCAGATAACGTCGAAAATTCTCTTTATCCATATTATTGGTAAATTTTCCTACTTTTTGTTCATATAATTCTTCTATAGACTTGTATTCATTATTTTTCAAAGGTCGAATTGTGAAATCCATTTTTCTTATCTCAAATTTCTGAATCTGAACGTATTTTTCAAATAATGGAATAATTCTTAGAGGAGAGTATATAAGTTTTATTTATCTGATGCAAGTAATAGATTCCTTTGTCGTCGTGCTCTCCACCAAACTCTCATATACGTATTTTAATTAATTCACGAAGATTTAAAAAGAATACTACTCTACAAAATCTTCTGTGAATGGAAATATCGAATTCTTGACTAAAAGAAGTGATTCGGATTGGGGACAGTTGAATGTTCAAATGAGGAAGAAATGCTAGAATTAGTGATAAATGCAGTTAATAAAATCGAATTTTATACGAATAAAGTAGGTATTGAGGTATTAGAAAATCCATTGGGTTTTTTCTTCTCCCGTGTTATTGATAATCAGATTACAAAATCAAAGAGAACAGGAAAAGAATATGAATCAGCAATTATCAGAGCTGCAGCTTTCGTTATTGTAATTCAGCTCCTCCTCTTCATCCTTTTCTCTAATAAAAAAGAAAAAACAGAAATAATTAATACTCCTTCATTAGAAACCAAAAATCTCCAAGAAAAATTTAATAAATTGGGATTTAGAAGAAATTTTTCTATAATTTTCAAAATAAAAATAGTCGAATTACTCCCAGAAGAATCAATAATATGTATTAACCAAATATTCACTTCCTTTTCCAAATTAAAAGTAGAAAGGTTTCAAACAGACATTCTTGGAAAAATATTTCACGGATTAATACCCTATGAGCTTAGAAAGTTTTTAGCTGCATATTATAGCTCTAATGTTGTTGGAGAATTTTTAGCATATCTAGTAATCAAAGATACTAGAAATAAGACAATGGATCCTGCCTGTGGTTCTGGTACTATGCTTGTTAGTGCATATAAACGTTACAGAGAGCTTGATGGTAGTCTGTCTCATAAAAACATCCTGCAAAAGCTATATGGATTCGATGTTTCAGTATTTGCAGCACAATTAGCTGAAATTAACTTAATTCTTCAAAATCCAAAGATTAAAGAGCATAAATGCCAAATAACCATTACTGATGTGTTTAAATATCAAACTCAGAACAATAAATCTGTAAGAGACGAGAAGAATAGTCTAAAAGTAGATGTATTAATTGGAAATCCTCCTTTCACACGTGGAGATCGATTGGATAACGAATATAAGATCTTTTTAGAAAATCATCTGCGGAATCATGATATTAAACTTAGATACAATAAAAAATACCTTGGATTTTACGCGTATTTTCTTCTAGATTCTATAAGATTCTTGAATGAGGGGGGAACTATTGGATTTGTTTTACCTCTATCAGTTATTAATTCTTCATCTATGAAACCAGTTCTTTCTTTCCTAATTACTCATTTTGCCTTTAGATATTTTATTATATCAGATGTTCAAAATACATTTTCTGAGGAATGTAGTTTTAAAGAAATCTTGTTTATTGGCACTAAAAAACATGTTAGAGAGGATTATAAGACAAAATTTGTAGTTTTAAAAGAAAAGCTCTCAAAGAGGAATATAATAGACTTCTCGAGAAAAATTGAGAAAACTTCAGATGATTATGAAGATATAAAAATTAGAATTCGTTTAATTCCAAAGAAAATGCTACTTAATACTATTAACACTAATTGGATTATCTATTTTTATGATCAAACATTTTATTACTTATATAAACAAATATTACAGTCAAATGCTATTTCACTTACTAATCAAATTGTTAAATCTCCCCGATTTGATGTCGATAGGGGCCTTCGTGCTGGTATTTCAGATTTCTTTTATATACCAAATAAATATTGGTCATTAGTAGAGAATACAAAAATTGGTGTCTTAATAAAGAATAGCGAGAATGGAAATCAATTAAATATACCACATCACTATGTTCGCTGTGTATTACGAAAATCAGCATTATATAAGAAAATTACCCCAGAAATTTCAGAATTAATAGTACTTATTGAAGAGAATTCAACGCAAGATACGGATATAACTGAGTATATCAGATGGGGATCTAATAAGTTCAAAAAAGATGAGGGTTTTGAATCACTGGCCTTTAAACAAGTCAAAAAAGGAAGAAAAATAGCTCGTGTAGGTATTACACATGAACTTAGCCTAACTTCAAGTGCTATTGTAGCTTATTACTCTCACAATCCAACTGTTATGACAGATAACTTCATTTTCATAAGAACTTTTAGAGAAAAAGATGATAAAATTATTGCAGCATACTTAAATAGCTCAATATTTCTTTTAACATATATGATTTTACGTCGTGGGAAAACTGGATCCCTTGGGCAAATTTTTGGAATCGATATGAGAAATTTCTACATTCTTAACCCTAAAAAAGTCAATGATAAAGACCGAGAAGATTTATTAGGAATATTTGACATATTTATTGACGAGTCTGATAATTTTCCTCCTTTTTCAGAACAAATTCAATTAGCAATGCAAAACAAGAATTCCCCTAGGTATTTATTAGACAAAAAAATTATTGAAATTTTACAATTGAGGGATCAGCCTAAATTTCAGAAGCAGTTATATGAAATTTTAAATAAGGAATTTACTAAGTTTACCTAGTTTTTATGAAGTATAAACACATTGGTGGTTCTGTGACAATTGAGGAGAATTTTCCACTAAAAAAAATCCAGTCAATTGCAAAAGTAGAATCACAAAGGCGACAATTTTATCGTCCAATTTATTCTATTCACAAATCTTGGGCAAGAAGACCAGGATCAACATTCAGAGCCATTGGATTAGCAGATTTATATTCTGGGCCTTTATTTAATTCAGATGAACCTGGGAGAGGTGCTTTCTACCAAAACCATGTTTTTAATGATAAAATTGTCTTAGATCCCTTTTGTGGAGGAGGTACTACAATAGTTGAGTTTAATCGTCTTGGAGTAAAAACCGTTGGCATTGATGTAAATCCGATTGCATGTTTCACAACTAAAAAAGAAATAGATAATTTTGATGAAGAATTATTTGATAATGAGGTTGAAAAGCTTTTACTCAGAATTGGAAATCGCATAAAATCTTTCTACAAAACCGAATGCCCGAAATGTAATTCTTCCAAAGCAGATATTATGTATACATTCTGGGTACGTAGAATTATCTGCCCTTCGTGTCAATCTGAGGAAGATTTATTTAAATACTATATAATTGGGAAAAAACAGCGAAAACACCCAGCTACGATGTTAATCTGCCCTAGATGTGATCATCTTTTTTACTCAACAAATAACCTAGATATGAATGTGGAATGTGAAAAGTGTAATTACCGATTTATACCGAAGTTAGGTAATTGTAAATTTAAACATTTCACATGTACAAAGTGTTCAAAAAAATTCAGGTTAGTTGAATTACTTAATGGAAAGCAAAATTCATTATCAGAGAGACAAATCGCTATCGAATATTTTTGCCCAATATGTAGAATTCGGGGTTACAAACCGATAGTTGATAAAGATGTACAGAGATTTATAGCGATTGATACTGAATTTGAAGGAAAAAAAGTTAATTTAATTTATCCTCGAGAAAATCTTCCTGAATATGGTAAAAATATAAACAATCTGCGGAATTATGGATTTACACGATTTTCTGATTTTTTTAACTCACGGCAATTATTAAGCTTGAGTTTGTTATTCGAAGAAATAATAAGAGTACCAAACCAGAACATTAAAGAGTTTCTTCTAGCTGCATTTTCCAGTAGTTTAGAATTCCATACAGTACTTTGCCCCTATAATTATACAATGAAACAGATTGTAAATTTATTTAATTATCAATCTTTTCTCGTACCAACAATGTTTGTTGAAAACAATGTATGGGGAACCAAGAAAGGAAATGGTTCATTCATTACATATCTGGAGCGAATCAAAAAGGCTAAAAAATTCTGTCAATATCCATTTGAAATTGCTATCAAAGACGGAAAGATCAAAAAAATCCCTATTCCAGAAGATAAGATCTTAGCTAATACCGTTACAAGTTTTCAATCTCTTTTGAAGAGTAACAGTAATGAAACACTTTTAATCACCGATTCGTCTGAAGATTTACTTAAATTAGGAATTATTGACGAATCTATAGACATGGTGGTCACGGATCCTCCTTATTTTGATTTTATCTCGTATTCAGAGTTAGCGAATTTTTTCTATGTTTGGTTAAAGATCGCACTAAAAGAAAAATATCCTCAGTTTGATTCCGACCTAATTGAGACTTCTCGTGAAATTGGCAGCCTTAAAAAAAGGAAATCATTTATCATTCGAATGACTAATGTATTTCAAGAATGTTATCGTGTTTTAAAACCACATTCTCTCTTAGTTTTTACATTTCACCATTCAAATGCTTCTGCATGGGCTATGATAATCCAAGCTTTAGTAAATAGCAAATTTACAATAACTGCATCTTTTCCGATCTATAGTGAATTCAAAGCACGTCCAGCTGGAGGTCCGAATCTTGATATTATTATTGTGTGTCGCAAAGGAATAGTTGAAAGCACTCTTAGTGATAATTCTTCAGCAAATTCATTAAAAGAAGAAATAAAAAAAGCACTAAAAGATACATCTAATGCTAGAAAAGATAATCACGAGATTGCCTTATGGGAGAGCATCTTTGCTGCGTTTCTGCCAAAAATTTCTGAAATTTATTACCATAATTCATCAATGAATCTGGAACAATTTATAGATGAAATCTTCTTCATTCTCAGCAAAGTTAAAATAAGCAAAGAGTAATGTTATCAATAATAATATTATACGCTTAATGGAATGATTCTAATGCCTGGAGAATATTTTAGTCAAATACTAAAGGATAAAAAGGTACACAAAAAAGGAACAGAACTCTTTCTAAGATTAGTAGAATTAACTGAAGAAGCTTTTGAAAAATATGAAGAAGCAGTAAAGGCTTGGCGTAATAAGGACTATGATCGAGGATATGAATTAAAAAACGAAATAATAAATATGGAAAGAGAAGCCGATTCAATTAAAGATCTTTTCTTTGAGACAATATTTAGAAAGAAAGCTTATCTTCCACAAATTACTGAAGAAAGACATAATATGATGTTGAATGTGGATCATTTAATGGGTCGAATTGAAAGAGCGGTCAGGGTTTTATGTCTAAAGAAAATCGATGAAAGTTATTTTCCCCCAGAATTTGATCAGATTCTAGATAAAACCGATAAGGTAATGGAATTATTTGTAAAAGCTAACGAATACTTTTTCGAAGATTTCGAAAAAGCTACAAAGGCAGCTCGGAAACTTGAATTCATACGCGATGAGGTACGTGATCTCTATTTTATAATTCAAGGCAAATGCGTTAATGACGAACTTCCTCGTGGTACAGAGCGAGTTCTTAATGTTACCACTAGAATAAGCATAACTGCTGAAGAAGGAACAGATTACCTTAAAGTGCTAATAGCTAGGCATAGCTAAATCGAATGAAAGGTGAAGTTTGGTGGCTGATCCCGCGTTTCTTCTAGCTTCCCTTGGACTTGGTTTTTTTGTTGCATTTACAATAGGTGCGAATGATGAGACCATGACCCCAGCAGTTGGGGCTGGATTACTATCTTTGGGTCTCGCTGTCTTTATTGGAGGATTATTTAATTTTATTGGAGTCTTCTTTCTTGGAGAAGAAGTGTCGAAGACCGTGGGGAATAAATTTACTAGCCCTGACTTTCCATTATCATTATCTATGGTCTTTGTTATCTTAATATCAATGGCAATATGGTTATTTATTGTTTCTATAAAAGGAGTACCAATTAGTAGTACACAGAGCGTTGTTGGGAGTGTTTTAGGCGTAGTATTGTTAAAATGGGGGCTAGAAGCCGTAAATTATGAAACATTAATACTAGTTGTTGCTAGTTGGGTAATAAGTCCAGTATTTGGTTTAATAGGAGGTTATGGTTTTTATTGGGCAATTAATAGTCTTCGAGCCCGAATAAAAACACAAGGGTACGCTGATTTTGAAAGACAAGAAAAAATTGCCTCATATGCTTTAGCCTTATTTCTCCTCTTTACTGTGTTTTCGAGAAGTGGAAATGATGCTGCAAAGGCTATTGGTCCTTTAATGATCGAAGATCTTTTTTTAAATGATCCTTTTCCTGCTTTAGTTGCAGCTGGATTTGGAATGTTTTTAGGCGTTGTCATTTTAGGTCGAAGAGTTGTGAAAAAGCTAGCAATGGATATTGTAGCCCTTTCACCAACATCTGCATTAGCTGGTAGCGTTTCAGTTTCAATTATTATGTTCATAGGAACTATGATGGGTATTCCACTATCTGGATCACATATATTAGTTGCAGCTTTTATAGGAGTAGGTTTCGTGAACCAAGAGAAGCTTGATAAGGATTTATTAAAAGAAATAGGCATTAGTTGGATTATTACAACCCCAATTTCAGCTATTTTCTCTGCAGTGATATTTATCATATTTAATTTAGCCGGAATTACCTTTTAATTCACATTCTTCTTCGTTGTTGGATAAAACTCATGGACATTCAAAAAAAACCTAATGAAAGTATAATTATCTCATATTTCCCGTATTCGACTGTTAGTGAGATTGCTTACAAAGAGAGTAATGCAAAACGTTTTTATCGCCCAGTTCTAACGCTTGGAAAATGGTTTGCTCGTAGATTAGGATCAGTATTTCGATCTATCCTTATTTACGCTGCCTTAACTGGATCTGAGAATATTCAACAAGTAAAAATGAGTGAATGGGAAAGATTTTGGGATTTGTATTTAAAAGAGCATTCATTCCAGTATCTTAGTATCCTAGATCCATTTATGGGTGGGGGAACAACAATTATTGAAGCTATAAGGCTAGGATTTGGTACAATAATTGGGGGGGATTTGAATCCTATAGCTTGGTTTATTGTAAAAAAAGAAATTGAAGAAGTAGATATAGCTGAATTAGAAAATCAATTTAACAATATTGCTTCAAAACTGAAGTTAGAAATTCTTAAATATTACAAAACAAGGTGTATTGATTGTTCAAAACAAGCTGACGTTATGTATTACTTTTGGATCAAAGAAATCAAATGTGAGAGTTGTACAGAATCAGTTTCCTTGTATAGAAGTTATTTATTCGCATATAATAAAAAAAACCTTTCAACGGCATTTTTCATTTGTCCAAACTGTGAAAGCATTTTTAAAGCTGATTCTGGCAATAAAATTTCGTGTTCTGAATGCAATTACAGTTTCAGTTCTTCTGCTCATAACGCAAAACATGGAAGATATATCTGCTCTAAATGTGGGTATTCAGCTAAAATTATTGAAACAAGTGCTAAACAGGGTCGTCCTGTTGAGAGAATGTATGCAATTGAGTATTATTGTGCTGATTGTAAGGTTCGTAAATTCAAAAGAGTAGAGAAGGAAGATATTAGTCTTTATAATCAAGCTTATGCCGAATTCATTCAAATTGAAGATCAGCTATCAATACCTGATCAAGTAATCCCAATGGGTGCAAAAACCCAAGAATTGTTGAATCATAGAATTCTCTTTTTCAAGCAGATGTTTAATTTCAGGCAATTATTATCTCTCGGAAAGCTGTTAAATGAGATTTTGAAGATTAAAGATCAGAATGTAAAAGAATTCTTCCTAATAACATTCATCGCAGCATTAGAATATAATAATCTTTTATGCGAATATCATCGTAAAAATCATTATATTTATAATTTATTTCGAAAACATGCGTTTCCTGCTACATTAAATCCTGTAGAAAATAACCTATGGGGAGTAAAATATGGAACAGGAACATTTAAAAATTTTTTTGAAAAAACAATAAGGATTAAAAAGTATTGTAAAGCTCCTTATGAATATTATATTACTGATACTGGTGAGGCTAAACGAAAATCAATGAAACGTTCTATAAAAGGAGAAATTGTATCATCTTATAAGGAATTACTACAAAATCCTTTGGAAAGGATATATCTTTATTGTAATTCGTCACACGATATTCCAATTCCCGACGGCCAAATAGATCTTGTAATAACAGATCCTCCATACTATGATAATGTTCAATATGCTGAGTTATCGGATTTCTATTATGTATGGCTGAAGTTAGCCTTAGAGAATGACTATCCATGTTTTACATTACCTTTATCCCCAAAAAAGGACGAAGTTGTAAAGAATGTGAAAGTTGGTAAAACGAGTGAAGACTATCAAAGGGGGCTTTATGTAATATTTAAGGAAGTATCAAGAGTTTTAAAACCCGATGGATTACTTATTTTAACATTTCATCATAAAAAAACCCGAGCTTGGATTTCATTAATTCAAAGTCTTTTGGATAATAATTTCTACATTACATCAGTCTATCCCGTACGTGCAGAAATGAAAACAAGTACACAAATTCGTGGAACTAGAAGCATTGAATATGACGCGATTTTAGTATGTAAACAAAGCCAAAATTTGGAGCCAAAGAATGAAATTTCATGGGAAGATATAATAGTTCAGATAAAGGATAATGTAAAAGAAAAATTGAACAAGCTGGCCATTAACGGTGCAAAAATATCAGATGAAGATCAAATAGTAATACAGCTAGGGATTGGATTGAAATTTTTCACTCAAAATTACCCCCGTATAAAATATAAAGGAAAAAATGTTCCTTTATCTGATGCATTGGATTTTTTGTCTGCTAGGTTTTAACAGGAAGTTATTTGATTTCTAATTATATCAACACTATAATCATTGTAAAGTAGATGTATTTTTGTCATAAATCCAACGGGTTAAATACATATATGGCGTATCAATTAACCCCAATATCCATTTAGTAATTAACTGGCCAACAATAACATCTAAAATAACTCCAATAGGAAGAATTAAATCTAAAGCAGAAGGGTTCAGCACTCCATGGATTGAAGGAAGAATCAAGAAAGCTAAGGGCACAAAGATAACAGAATCAAGGCCTAAGCTTAGGATATCACTGAATACATTTCTAATCCATAAATATTTCCACCATTCTTTTTCTCCTTGGGATCTATAATGAATGAATTGTTTAAACTTATCATAAATCCATGCGTCAAACCGTTCACTAATAAGGAAGCTAATCCATGAAGCAATAGTAATGGTTGGTACGATAGCGAATGAAACTAGAGGATCTGACTCAAGAGCTGGAGGAAAACTGGCAAATATCAATAGAATAACCATAATAACTTGACTAAGGAATGCAATCCAAATCATTTCATATACAGCTTTCCTACCGAACTTTTCATTCACCATATCAGTAATTTGTAGAGTGAAAGGAAAAACAATGATACCTGCTGGAGCAATTAATTCTATGATCCCAAAATTAAAAATTGAAATTTTCGCAGCAAAAAATTGTGCCAAGGTTAGAAATAATATATAAATACCCAATAAAGCACGTGAAGAGTTTGTTTTTGCCGTATACCATGCTCCAAGGTACGAAACCACTCCTAAAAGTATGAATACGCCTAAACTTACAATTAATCCTTCATACATTGTTTTTTGTACTCCTTCTGGCTAATTATAAATAAACCAGAATACTAAAAATTTTCTTCAAAAAACTTATGAAAGTTGGTTTTTAATTATCAATTCTCAATATTTCTTGGATAAAAGAATGATTGCTAATAGAAAAATACATATAGGTATGATTACAAATTTGTGATGGATTTAGTTACCCTATACTGATTTCTTGTTCTAGAATATTGAATAATTTAAAAAATAATGTGTGAAATAAAAAAATTCTGTAAAGTCTGATAAAAGATTACTTTTTCCCTCAAAGAAACTGTTATTCATCTGATTTTTGTTTAAGGAAGGTTCCCTTTCGATATTCTTCAAAAGCAATATTCAATTCGGTTTGTGTATTCATAACGATAGGCCCATACCAAGCAATCGGTTCCTTTATTGGTTTGCCTGAAATCAAAAGGAATCTTACTGGTTTATCTCTTGTTTGGATGATAACTTCAGTTCCATCATTGAATATCACAAGATGATCTGCAGGTATGAGTCGTCCTTGATTCTGATCAAAATATGACTCTCCATCTATTACATAAGCAAAAACTGTATATCCTTTCTTCACACTGTGTATATATTTTGCACCTGAAGAAATTGATATATCTAAGTATTCAGGATCAGTAACAATATCCTTAACTGGGCCTTGAGTTCCATTCAACTTACCACAAATTACTTTAATTCTTGCTTTGTTGATTGTTAATTCTGGAATCTGATTTTTTGTGATTTCTTGATATCTTGGATTCATCATCTTCGATTTCGATGGAAGATTGCACCATAGTTGAAATCCCCATAATAATCCATTTTTTTGTTCCGGCATTTCAGAATGGATAATTCCACTTCCAGCAGTCATCCATTGAATGTCACCACTTCGAATAACACCTTTATTACCTATACTATCCTCATGTTTAATTTGACCAGCGAGTATATAAGTAACTGTTTCAATTCCACGATGTGGATGAGAGGGGAAACCAGCTATATAGTCTTTAGGATTATTGGAATGAAAATCATCCAGAAGAAGAAATGGATCTAGCAAGTAAGGCTCCTGATTGCCAAAAACTCTTTTTAAACGAACTCCAGCTCCTTCTATAGTAGGTTTATTCTTTGAAACTCTTAAAATCGTACGAATTGATGGCATTTACATCAAATAAAAAGTAATTATTTGTTTCTTAAAATTGTAGTTCTCTCAATTTCGTAAAAACTATTACTTTTTGGGGATAAAATGCGATTTAATCCTGTATTTTACTAAATTTTTGGTATTGAAGTGCTATTCTTTATCCGTGAATTTCTTTATAAATAAAAGCAAGAAGAATGGAGGCACAAATCTAATTTTTTTAATTCTCATTTCAAAATTTCTCTTTTCTGACTAATAGCACTAATACACTCAAGATTATCATTATAAACATTAATCCAGCAAACAAGGTTGATTCTGTAAGAACTTTATTAGAAATACGATCTATAACAAAAAATTGCGAAATTAAAGGATATAGATCTTCATTTCTGGCTGATCCTTCAATAGGGTAGGACAAATCGAAAATACCATCAGCATTTATATCAAAATAAGTCCATTCACTCCAATAATTATACATAAACTCATTATTTTGACCATCATCATACGCCTGAGAGTGGTTTTCTAAATAGTTTTCAGTAAAACCGTTCCAAAGTACATTATTATTTTCAGAGGAAGAATCTAATAAAATTCCATGTTCATCATTATAGGAAATTGTGTTATAGCTTAGAGTGCAGAATCTAGAGTCTCGGATTTCTATTCCATATCCATTATTGCTAGAAATATCATTATTAATAATAGAAATATTCCCTGAATCTCTTAAATAAATACCACTACAGTCATTTCTAGCTACCAAATTATTAAATATAGTACTATTGCTAGTAGCCCAAAACTGAATCCCTGTGTGACAATTGAAAATAGTATTATTTTCAATGATCCCATGAGAACTATTGTAAAGTTCAATTCCTCTATATCTGCCATCTATTCCATTTAAAGTGTTATTGCTAACTCTAAAGTAAACATCACAATTCTGGATGTAAATCAGATTTGTCGTATAATAAGAAATTACGTAACCACTGATTATATAAGGGGATGATAACGTTCCATTCCCAGGCCAGTTCTCAACAAGGGCATAAGTAGTAAATTCCGCGTTATTATTGATTTTTATGGGGACATGCTCCAAATATTGCGCTGGTAACTCGAGTACCAATTGATTGTTGTAGCTTACTCCTTCCAATGTGAATGGAATAAATAGAAAAGTGCTTAATAAAATGGAAAAGATGCAAAGTATAGATTTCCTTGTCATTAATTGAATTATTACTTATCAGTTATTTATCTTTTATTCATGATCTTTTCGTTTTATGGAATTTGGCTAATTGAAGAATATACAGATGAATTAGATATCAAATTATCTCAATATCTAGGACATCTAGTTCTTCTTCGATGATCCCGTTAATCTTTAATTCAAATATAAAATAAAAAATTAAATGTCTTATTTTCACCTATTTTATTGCTAATAACTTGTAGATTCATTGGAATTAAAGGAAATCTTACCTTTGGACCGAAATGTAACTTTTATAAAAAGACATAGAAGTCAATTTAAGGAAATATTACAAGTAAAAAGTCGTTTACTCTTCGGATTTTTATATTCTATTAATCAAATCTGTTGTTAAGGGATAAAACACGCCATCTATATAGAAATATTAGATTTATTATTGCAATTTTATTTTCCCGATATGTTCTCTTAGTTTTCTAAATTGAACACCTAATCTTAGAGCCTGCTCATATTTTTCATCCGGTATTTTTTTCTCTTGCAATAATTTTTGAAGTATTTGCTGAAATTCCTCCCAATTAATTCTTTCTGTATAAAATTCAATCCACGCTTCTTGGTAAGTTTTCGTATTATTTAGTATAATTCTTTCCCTACGGTTCAAGAAGTCTTTTGCTTTTTTTAAAGCGCGGTTGTAAGTATAATGGGTAATCTCCCCACTTTTTAACTGATTTAAGACAAGAGAATGAAATTGAGTATAATCAATTAAATTACTTTCAAGTTGTATCCAAGCCGCTTGATACGATTTTGGCCTTCCAGTGGATCTTTTAGAAGAAGGATACTCCTCTTTAAGTTTTTTCAATTCATCTATAATCTCATCAGGATTCAAATTAGAAATGAGTTCTTCAAACTGATTTTTTAACTCCTCATTCCAACCTTTTTGCTTATTTAATGGAAGAAGGATATGAGGATTACCTTCCTGTGTCATTCTTATCTCTCGACCCAGATGGATACAATAATATACACATTAAGTCCTTATTAAAAAGGTTTGCAATAATGCTAGAAATAATGGTGGTACATCGTTCATTAAAGCTATTTTAATCTAAAAACCGTTGAATATAGCAAAATTACTATGAAACTGCATCACATATCATTCAATCAGATCGCCATAACACAGTTATAATTTCTCGCATTCCCTCTCCCTCCGCTCCGGTGGCGATCTCTCTCTCTTTCCCTTTATCCGTTGCGGAATGGCGTATCATCTATAGAATATGAGAATTAAAAGGTTTTGTTTGGAGTAACTTTGTTTAATTTAATCCTATTTTGATATTTGGATATGGATATTCTAAAAATAGACAATTTAATCAAAAATTTTTCCATGGATCTTATTAGGGTACTAGAGGGGAAAATAACTCAGTTTAATTGCTTATATTCTAGTTTAAAGGCTTTTAATTATAATTAGTTAGAAATGAGATAATATTTTCATTTTATCATCCCCACTCTGTTTCAATTAGTGTTTCATAAGTCTAAAAAAGAAATAATCTCACAATATAATTACAAAGCCTCTCTGAACATTTTAAAAATTTTAACTCCTGATTAATCCAGAGTCCTATTCCTTTTTTCATAAAATAAAATTAAATGGACGGATAAATAGAATGACTATTGAAACTGATATTACCAAAATGCTTGGAATTAAACATCCTGTAATAGGAGCTCCGATGGGGCCTTTTTATACGACTGATTTGACTATTGCAATTTCGGAAGCTGGAGGATTAGGTGTTTTATCACATATTGGGTTATCTAATACGGATCCAGTTGAAGAAATGAAGAAAAATATGGAACTCGTTGTAGAAAATACTGATAAACCATTTGGGTTTAATATTCGGACGTCTAGGATGGAACCTTACGCTTACAGTTTGTGTTCCGAGATTCCTGAATTTATTATGAATAATAGCAAAATCAAAGAACAATGTGTTTACGCGTTGACAAGTGCAGGCTCTGCGAAAATGCTTGCTAGCTCACAATCATTTCAAAGACTCAAGGAAAGTTCACCAATCAAAAATTTCCATGTCGCTCCTGCATTATGGTTAGCAGAAAAATGTATTGCTGCGAATGTAGATGGACTGGTAGTGACAGGCGCAGAAGGCGGAGGTCATCAATCTTATGAAGGAGTGAGTACTCTCGTACTCCTTCAACAAGTTCAACAAAGATTCCCTACTATTCCGAAGGTAGCTTGTGGAGGATTTGCTACAGGAGAAAGCTTAGCTGCTGCACTAACGCTAGGAGCAGGAGCGATTGCAATGGGATCACGATTCATTGCGTCAAAAGAAAGTGAATTTCATGAGACTTATAAAAGCGTAATTCCCCCAGCAAAAGCTCAAGACACCATAATGGCCACAGGAGTCTTTGGTCCTATTCGTCTTTGGAAAAATGAGTATGCCTTAAAGCATACCCTTATTGCAGATAAGGCTGAAAAACTCGCTCAAGAAGCAGTGTTAAGTCAAGATGATATCCTGAATACTATTAGAGCATATGAACTGGCTTATGAAGGAAATATAAAAGATGGTGCAGTACTCTTAGGACAGAGTATTGGATTAATTGATGACATTGAATCGGTTTCTGTTATTATCGAAAAAACTATAAAAGATGCAGAAGCAGCACTGAAAAACACCATAAGTCGGATAAAATAATCCTATATATATACAGTGGTTTTTAAATAGAAATAGGTGAAAAAAATGGGTTCTGGAAAAGAAGCTGTTGAAGAAATGGTTAAATTAATAAATCAAACTCCTGATGCACAATCGTTTCTAAAGAATTGGAATAAAATTGCCGCATATGATCTCGAAGGAGAAGATGGAGTATTCCATGTGATCTTTAATGCTGATGGTACTGCAGAGTTCAAAGAAGGAGCTCCTGAAAAAGCGTCTTTTACATTTAAGTGTACTACAGAATTGTGGGCGCAAATCTCGACTGGCGAGAAAGATGGTCAGAAAGAGTTCTTTGCAAAAAATTTGAAGATTGATGGAGACGTAATGGCAACCATGAAATTTACGCAATTGCAAAAGAAATTCTCGGTGTAATCCCTACTTCTGCTCCATTTATTTCTTTTTTTTTCTCTTTATTGTAATTGATTTGCCTTTTTACTCCTAGTAAACTTTAAATTAAGTTCGTTCATTCAAAACGATCTAGAGGGCAGAAATCTGTAAATTAGGGAAAATAAAGCAATAATTCCATTTAATTGGCCCGAACAATGCGCTGTTTTAACACTCTTCCCACAAGAAGAATGCTATATACTCTAAATGCCCAAAATATAATTAAGAAATTTGGCACAATAGCAATAGCCAGATCTGGGGTTATCTGAGTGAATGTAAAATAACTCCAAAATCCAGCTAAAGTTCCTAATATTTCCATTGCTCCACCAAAAATCATAGCAAAGACCATCAGCACTAAATTCTGTTTGAATGTATGTGTAATCCCAAATATTAGAGCAAATAGAATTGATAATCCGATCAATGCTGCTACTAAAGCCATTCTTGTCGTATCTAGAGTAAATAATTCATCTAAGAATCCTTCAAGCACAAAGAATACACCAAGAATAATTGTTAAGAGGAGAACAGGAGTCAGATTAAGCAACTTTGCTCCAATCCTATTTTTATATTCTGGTAGGTTGATGTATTTGAGAATCCAATTAGAGAATCCGATAATAATAGTGAAAAAGACTGGCCAACCAAAGACAGCAAACAATAAAGATATTGGTTCTCCTTCAAGATAGTTCCAAAAGTTCGCAAATGTAAATATAGCTTCATCAATCTCTGCAATTAAAGCTGAAATAATTAGTGTTATTAGTAATGGCTTTGGATCAAATTTTACAGAATATATCAGGAAAATAATTAGTGATACACCAAAACAAACGAAAAATGTGAGAATCCAACCATAATTAGGTGTTTCAAGAACATCACTTGAGTGGCTCCAGAATCCACCATAATAGAAACCAGCTATTGCTAGACCTGCAGCTAAAAGTCCTATAAATAAACTAGCAATATCTTTAGTTCGTTCTTGAATAGCTTTAAGCTCTTTCATAATTGTTCTATCATCTTTTATATCAAAGAAACTATCCCAAAAGAATCCAGATGTATCTGGATTGAATGGATCTTGCATTTTTTGGCGAACTTTCAGAGCTGGATCAGTGCCAGATAGATTCCATAAAATTCTTAGTTTTTGATTTGTCAATATATTCTTATTTTGATTAAAAAATTTAATTCCTTCAAATTTCTGTAATTTTGTTTGAGCTAAGGTAAAATAAGCGTAAGCGAAAATTAAACTAATAGCTATCGTCAGTGCAAATAAATCTAATGTTTCTACTGCCTCAGGATAGAAGTACCATAGCGTCCCTAAAGCAATATAAGATAAAAAGAATCCTATAAAACCAAGTGTGGACCATAATCGGCCAAATCCTCTATTTGTTTCCATAGAATGCCAGCTATTAGGAATAGCCAATTTAATCTGCTTTTTGTTTTTTAATAATCCCTTTTTAGACAATTCTCTCTGATATCTTGTAGTAACATCATGGTGGAATTTGTCATACCGAACTTTTTCTAATCCCCAATTGCCTCCGTTATTTTTATTCAGATAGACAAAAACTGGAGCGTAGTCAGCTTGGTGTGTAAATACTGAAATGAAAGGTTGGATAATTATTATTAATACAAAGATGGGTACTATTAGGAAAATGATCGAAGTTAATGGGATATATACCGTTTCCCAGAGTAGAGGGAATGAGGGGATTACTGTTTCACCATTCCATCTTGATGGGAGTTCGAACAGTAAACCAGTGAAAATTATAGCATAAAATATCAAACTGTATCCATGTCTATAAATATAAGCAACTTTACCTTTTCTTCTCCATCCTCTTAATGTTCTTATTACTGATATGCTTCCAGTAAGTAAAAGAAAAGCAATTGTTAGTCCGATAGATAAATATGTATAATTTTTACTTTCTATGCCTGTTTGTGAAAATATTCCAATACTTAAGGCCGAAAGAAACAATGGGGCTATAATATTATACCAGCCTGAAAAGAACCATTTCTGGCGAACCCAAGTGTATAAATATTGAATACATCGCTCATTCGGATTTGTTTGATTTTCAAGTACACGATACATCATCCCCCCGTATGCTCTTGCTTTTTTTTCACTTCTCAGCTCTACTCCTTTAAGAATGATATTAGGATTAAAATCATAAGCTAGTTTCGCGCTCTCATCGCTTTCTGTTTTTGTAATATCTAGCGCTGTAACCAATTGAGGATTAATTGACAAGTTTGGAGTTGTTCCAATCTTTAATAATTGTTTTTGAAGCTGTTCCGAAGGCCATTCTTCAGCATTAATGCGTTGTTTAATTTTCTCAATTTCTGATGCTATAAGATGCTTTTTCCGACCACCTTTCATTTTTCCCCAAACATTGAAAATTGCTGAAAAAATATCACTTAGAACCCCTAATACAGCTGGGGTCACATTTTCAAAAATAGGCAATGTAGCTGTATCATAGAGCAAAAAATCAGAGGAAGCGTCCATAAATTTTCTCATAAAAGGAAATTTAATTATAAATTGAATTGCATCGTTATAAAAATCACAAACTTTGGGATCAGGACGAATCCATTTGCCATCTCGGGGATGATTATATGTAAAGGAACTCCAATCAAAAGTTACATCTGCTCGACCGATTTCTAATTCATGTGCTTTCTTAATATGTTCAATTGACATTGGGTCAAATCCCATCATTATTGTGGCTAGAGCATCTGCTGCCACAACATCATTAGACACAATGATCGTTTCAAATTCTTTATTGCCAGGTTTTTTACAAGTTAAGGGTCCTATTGCTTCTCCCCCAATTGAACCGTCAATAATCGTTAAAGTCGGAGTGAATGCAAAATTCATTTCAGCAATCGAATTATCTATACCAAATTCATGATATTTTGCCTTATCACCTTCAGGAAAAGTTCCATACATATTTTTCATACCAAGAGTAACACCTGTCATTAAATGAGTTTTCATGCTTGGAAAAGAGATTATAACATCAGCATCAACCATTAATTTTGAGACAATAGAGATGTGAACTTTTGAGGCTGACCCAAAATCAAAACGAACGCAATCAGTTTTTCGTAAGTTTATAAGGGGAATATTCTTTTCTTTTGCCCAATCAATCCAACCCTCTGCCTTAGCAATATCTTCAAAATCTATCCAAACCATATCACTATCAACCACCCCAATAACTTCCGCACCCTCGGCTTTTATGAGTCTGATCAATTCTTCAACTAAATTTATAGAAGTAAATGAACCAACAACTTCAGGATTTCCTCCACAAATATTTGGTTTAATTATTACTTTATCACCAGGATTAACAAATTTCCCTATACCACCTAACAAATCCAAAGCTTGGTTCAAAGCCTTAATTGGTTTGGGATCACGAACCGCTGCTAATAATACTGGATCGACTTTCCTACGTGCACGAGAGCGCGATTTAACATCAGCTACAGTTAATGGATCTCCAGATAGAATTTTTATACGATGAGGGTCAATAATAGCCCGAGTAACTTCGTAACCAAGAATTAGAAAGAACGGATAGGTTAAGAATAGTAATATTGCTAAAAATATAGGAATATCAGTGATACCAGTGATATCAGTATGTAACATCCAAGCTTTTCCTCCTATCTCTTCAAAAATAGGTGGAGTTATATCAAAGAGATTAAATGGCCATGGTATCCAGTCTAAAAATAAAGCTCCACTTACGCCCCAAAACACAAGTAAAATTAAGAATCCTAAAATTCTTGTAATTTGTGAAGATATGAGTTTTTTATTTAAGATGGCAAGAACTATGCCTAATAAGACTAAAGTAGGGGGATCCAAAAAGAATGACAATTACTACACCTCTCATATTTATATTCGATTTTTAATTTGTAGAAACTTATGGACTAAATAATCAATAAAGATGCTTAAAAAGTCTTTTTTATTTCGTCTGTGAGTAAAATCAGAGATAAAGAAATAATAGAATACATTCCAAAATAAGAAATGAGATTAAATATTAAGGGAATTAATGGAAAACGGATATTTATTAATCCATTCATTTAGTGAGTTCATAAGAACAGGTAAATCTAACGTTTTTAAGAATTCTTTTTCTAGGCTCCTTAGTTCTGCTCTAAAAATTTCTAAGGAGACATGATTTGGTATTCTATCATACAATTTAGTCAATATTTGCTCTGAACTAAGATTCATTTCGTTTTCCGCTATTCTTCTTAGCAAACCACGTTCCAATGATTTATATAGTAATTCCCTCCACAAATTATCATAATTAGAACCATTTGCAAGTGAATAACCAGCAGCATAGCCAGAAAGTATTGCGTTATGAATACCAAAACCTCTAAATGCCTCTAAAAGGCCTGCTCTTTCACCTACTAAAAGGGTTGATCCGTTTACCATGGAAGAGGGAAGACCAAAATTACCTTTTCCAAATAATTCATGCTTCATTGTTGCACCCCGAATATACTCTTGAAACCGTGGGATTTTCTGGAGAGCACGTTGATAATCCTGTTTTAATTTAGACTGATTACTGGGATTGAAGTTTCCCAAAATAATGGAAGCTTCATTTTTTGAATAAGGTATAATACACATATAACCATAGGGACAATATTTGGAGTTTTGGAGCACAATAATCGTGTTCGTTTCTTCAATATCAATAAAATGTTGGCCATAACCAATACAGTGAGTATATTTTGCACCAGTGGCAAATATGTCTATTGTCTCACCTTTGTAGGTAGAATTCCACTGAATCTTAACGTCTAATTCAGTAGCTTGTTTTAAAAGCATATTATCGATGCTTGATTCTGTACCTCTTGTTGTAGAATAAAAAATAGGACGGTTTTTTGATTCAACCTCTAAGTATTTACTTGCACTAAGTAAGAATATTTGTCGCATTATTGGATGGAAGGAGTCAAGTTTGAAGCCCAAATCTCGATACTGTTTTTGAATGTCTGTTCTTCCGCTATAATTTCGTAGTGCATTTACCCCTCGAGGGATTTTTTCCCTAATTGAATCAGCCTTATCCCTAATTGAGATATCAATATTTTTTCGTAATTGCTTTAATGTTATCGCAGCACAGAGTCCTGCTATTCCTGCACCTGCGATTTTTACTTCCATTTATTTGATCAACCTGTTTGGACTGGCTTTTTGAATTCTCTTAATTGAAAAGCTTTTAATCATTTCTTAGTAAAAAGTGAGTTAAACTAAAATAGTTGGTTACCATATTTATACGAGCTTTTACAAATAAAACAGAAAAACGACAACACGTTCAACATATATTTCAAATATTTAAGAATTAAAGTTTTTAATAGTTATTGGAGAAATCCATAATGATAAATATTCGTGAGTAAAAAAACAAGTATTTGATAATGAATTAATCAAATACGATCCCTCTCTATCTATCCAAATTTGGACTTAGCCTCATAAAAAATATGATCATTATTACTAGGTGAGATTTTATGGTTATGACAACTGCCTTGATAATTGATTTAGTATCAGGAATAATCTGCGTTGTAGCTTTTTTATTAGCTTCTTTCCAGCAATATTTGCTGTATAGAAAATATCCATTTCAAGGTCTGAAGTTTTTTTCTTGGGGGTTTCTTATGCAAACACTTCCAATACAAACTGTCGTAATAATCTTAACTCTTCGATTACTGGATTTAGCGGAATCTCTGCATGATATTTTATTAGGATTCTATATGATCACATATTCTTTAGGAGTAATTGGAATTGCTACCTTTGCAATTGGTTTACTTGTTATTCATCCACGTTCACCAGAAAAGAATTGGTCTATAACTCAATTGATGATCGGGGGAATCGCTGGTCTTGCTACAGGCATTATTTTAACAACACTCGACTTTTATTGGATCGCCTCCAGCGATTTTCGTTTTGGAGATATTTTTATTGATTATCCTTTTCTCCTTGTAACAACTCTACTTCTATTAGTTGCTGTACTTGTTATTATCGCTCTTCGGCATGTTCGAAAACTTCGAGAAATTCAAAGCTTACAAATACATCCAACTCCTTTCTCAACTATATGGACCCCTATTGCCTATATTTGCTGTTTACTCGCTTTTATACTCTTATTACTATC
>JBHLKP010000017.1:0-36064 GCA_048886525.1 Candidatus Hodarchaeota archaeon
AGGGTACAATTCTTTTACAAAGCTTTTAAACTCGAAAAAAAGAATGATAACTATTCCAAAAAAAAATAAGACTAGAAGAACAACTGGTAAAATTCTTGCTTCTCTTTTTCGTGTTCTCTCAAAGCAATTTTTACAGAATGTTTATGGTATCTCTATTGCGGGAGGTATAAATATAGTACGATCATAAGACTCACCAATTATTCCCCTTTTACATTTATGACATATTCTCAAAATTAACAGCCAATTCAGAGTATTTTTGATTCTGATCTAATTTCTAATATTGATATTTAAATAATAAGAGGTATCTGAATGGATATAGCTTCTATAAACATCGGGGTTCTAAATGAATTACGATTTTTTACTTTTTGAATATTAAATAATGGTAGATTTTCAACTTTTTCCAATAGTTTTTTGTGAACAGTTAGAATTTCTACTCCTGTGATATATGTTTATAAATTAACTGATTTTTACCTATAAAAAACAATTTTAGTTGAATTAAAATGGCAAGCTCATTTACAATAAAAATGAAAAAATCAGGTGAAATGCAATTTACAACATTTTTTGATAAAGATTTTCCCGAATTACTTTTTGATGAGCCTAAATCCGTTTCAGGTGGACTAGACAAATATCCTAATGCTTCTCGTGTTCTAACTGCAGCTATTGCTAATTGTTTATCAGCTTCATTTACCTTTTGTGCAAATAAAATGAGAGTTCCAGTAATAGAGTTGGAAACTATTGCAACATGTTCAATTGATCGCAATGAAGAAGGTTACTTACGAATAAAAAACATCAGTGTTGAAATACATCCAACTTTCGATTCTGAAGCCGAAAATAAGAAGCAGAAACGATGTGTTGACATTTTTCGTAACTACTGTATTGTATCAAAGTCAGTTGAAGAGGGTATAGATATTTCTGTTGATGTAAAAACATAATTAGTTTATATTATATAACTAGTTATTTCATAGGATTTAATTACTCAATCCTGTAGAATAGATAACCATCTTGAATTGGAATAAGAGAGTAACGTCCCCTTATTTTATTTCTTCTGAAATTTCTTGAAAGATATTGAAAAACCTCTTTCTAAGTATTTATTTTACATCATTTCAAAGGTGATTTGATGAAATATTATAATATGCTTACCTACTCAAGTTAAATTGAATCAAATTAAATGACTCAATAATGATATTAAATCTGCATATGACACTTCAGGTGAAAAGTTTAATTCTCGTTGAGAATCATTCTTAATGATTATTGTTGAAGTTGATAATGATTCATGAATGAACACTAAAAAGGTGAATAAAATGGAAGTTCCTAAAATAGAGAAAGTTATAGATACAAAAGAAATATATAATTATATTGCGACTCTTAATTTTCCTGCAATGCACGCTGGTGGTTCACAAGCGACTAAAGAATTGGTAGCAATGTGTAATCTAACTGAAAATACTCTAGTACTTGATGTGGGATGTGGTACAGGTAGTACAGCCTGTTTAATAACAAAAAAATATGGTTCTCAAGTCATAGGTGTTGATTTATCAGAGAATATGATTATGAGAGCTAAAGAGCGTGCTAAAAAACATAAAGTTTATAGAAAATTGGAATTTCGTGTTGAAGACGTATATCAGTTATCCTTTTCGGATGGAAAATTTGACTTAGTACTCTTTGAATCGGTAATTACTCCCTTATCTAATGAGAAGCAGGCCCTAAAAGAAATTAGAAGAGTAACACGTCCAGGAGGATTAATTGCTGGAAATGAAGGTATATTTGATCCTTCGACCCCATCGGAAGTGTTTGAACTCCTTGCTAAACATCCAAGCTTCAGGGGGATTTTCCTTTCATCTAATAGGCTAAAAGAGATTTTTGAGGAACTTGATCTCGAAATACTTCAATTTACAGAAAAAAAGTTTACTATGAATCTTCTTAAGGAAATGGGTATAGGAGGACTTATTTCTTTTATGCTAAAATCATATCCTAAATTAGTCTATAAACTTATAACTGATTCTCAATTTAGAGAATACCAAAAAATTGATGATAAGGTTAACAAAGTTGTTAAAGATTATGCTAGTTGTGTACTATTTCTTCTCCAAAAACCATAATACTAATCTTTTTCTATCAATCCTTCTTTGATAAAAATATCATCAATATCACTCATACGATCATTAAGACGCTTCTGAATAACCGCACTAAAACCTTCTAATTCTTGCGCACCCATCATACCCAATTCACGAGAGACTTCGTAGTTCAATTTGTCATAATCATTTTGACGACTTTCCATATATTTTTCAAGAATATTCTGCAGCGATCCCTCTTTCCCGATGAATCCTCTTAGTAATCCCATTAGTCCCAATCGATCTAATGTATCTGCATCGTAAACGACCTTTTCTTCAGGGGTTATTGGTGGAATCCCTGATGTAGGAGTATGTCTAATGACAACCCTACAAATTCTATCTCTTATTGATTTTTTTAGCTCGATACCATCAAGGTACTCCTCTGCAATACTCCCACCAAAGAGGCCATGAAAACCTTCGAAATTAGTTGTTGTTTTACCAATGTCGTGAAGAAGAGCTCCTGCAATCACTATAAATGGATCTACAGGATCATTAATATTTTTACTTATTTTAATGGCTGTTCTTGTCACTGTGAAAACGTGAGAGTAATCATGTGAGTCGCTTTTCGCATGACAACGTCGTACAAATTCTTGTATTCTTAGCAGAATCTTCTCTTCTTTTGTTGTTAATGATCTTGAGAGCAATTTATTCACTTCGAATCTAATCGGATGTCTAAGGAAAACTCCTATAATCACCATTTATTATGGTTTATATGTCTTCTTAATCAAAATCGCCATTATCTCTGAGTATAAAATAAACCAAAGGAAAAATTATAATTACTTTAAAGAAAGGATAGAAGATACTAGCTAGTGATAAGAAATCTGTTTTAAAGTTCTTCTCACTCTATGAGTAGCCATATAGAAAAATAGAGAAAAAGGAGCCGTTTTACCACCATAAATTGTTTTTCCAAGTTTAAAAACCCTTTTCATCTCTTCACTTGTATTACCATTAAAAGAAATCCAAGCATTACCGATTTCTGATGCAAAATGAGCATCTGAACCAGCTGACATCAATAAAGAATTTATTTTAGCAAATTTTAACGCTTTTTTATTAGCATTTGGCCATATGCAGCGAGAATTCAGGACTTCTACAGCATCAATATATCGGAGATCATCTTCTCTGTATTTAAAAACCGATCTTCTCATTTTATCAAATGGATGTGGTAGAATTACCATTCCATCCTGTTCTCGTATTTTTTCAGCCACTTCTGGAAATTCATTTGAAGAGGGCATCTCCTCGATCCATGCACCTATTATTTCGCCACGATTAGTAGCAATTTCTATTCCAGGTATTAATATAAAATCATCTTCCGATTTTAGAATCTTTTTGAAGGCTAAGATTCCCTTAATTGTATCGTGGTCACAAATCATCACTCCTCGTAATCCACGTGCTTTGCATATTTGTAAAATTTGCCTTGGTTCAAGATTGGAACATTTGGAATATTTCGTATGACAGTGAAATTCAATTTTATACATAGAATCCGACCCTAAATGTATTTTTTCTAGTTTATAACAGTCTCGTTTAGTCTTTTAATTGTCTCTGCTCTGCTTTTCTCATGAAAAAAAGTTATTTTCTCTGAATTAATCATTTAATGACATCAATGAGCTATTTAGCTTGACAAATCATCAATCAATCGTAAACCTAAGGATTTTTGAACACCAGAATTCTTCAATTTTTATAAAAAATACTCTTTTTGAAGTAAAATTCAAAAAATGTTCTTATTTCGGTTGTACAAAGAATCTACTTCTGTTTCTTTTAATTCAGTTATCACACCGATTAATTCATGACGCTTTATATGATGCTCCAAATAGCATCGTTCATGTACTAAAAAATAACAGGTGTCACAGCGTACTACTAAAACGAATCTATGACGATCTTGTTTTAGTAATAGCTTGTTACAGACAGAACAGAAACGAGGATCGTCTTTCATGACTTCACCTCAACTGGTTACTTCCAGTGTTAAGTGTTCCTGTTTATCTAGATTTTTTTCTGGCTGTTTCTTCTCGCAGTTAACGCATTGTCCATGTACATTAAGTACGGTGCCGCATTCTTTACAGAACATTTTTTAAACGACCTCCGTTTTTATTAATCATCTCAATCTCCCAGGAACAGTTGAGATATTTGTATCTATTCAAAATAGTATTGTGTGACAATAATGGCATTACCCATCAGCCAACATATCAGGGTAAATTCGGATTTCATCATATCACACCATAGTATTACAAGAAAACTCCTGGTTTTTCCTTGCGAATCTACATTTTCTACTTATCGTTAAAAAGGTGTTGCTAGATGCAGAATATGCGCACCTTAAAATGAGTACATTTTTTTATAATTCCATGGAGAAAAATAAAAATAGTAAAGTAGTCTACAACGATGATTTCTCATGTAAGAACCACTATTTGCAGGAGCTAAAATTGGACAAATGTTTGAAAAACTAGAATTTACAAAAACACAGAGACAATTCGGTAAATTTTTAAGAAACTTCCTAGCTTAATGACTAGAATTGCTAAATATTACCATTAGTTATTTTATTACAATGGTTTGCTTATAACGGTAAAAAGAGCAAAATAACTATAGTTGAAGTTGAAGTAAAACTTCATACAATTGCTAAATCTCGAGTTCAACAAACAAAAGAAATATTTGAAATTTTCAAGAAGAAGGTTTCCATGTCGTGAAAATGAGAAAATAAGAGCATTTACTTAATTCGGCAATTGAAATAGCAATGAAATTATGTATTGAAGATTATACTTCCAGATCTCAAGATAAAAATGATACGAAGCAACCAAAATCAGTTTCCTTCTTTGTATGGAAAAAAATATTCTAACATATCTTTGAGCGTATTTCTCCAAGTTCCCCAAGAATGCCCTTCATAAAGATATAATACTCTTGTTTCCCAACCCTTTCTTTTAAAATGCGTGACCATCGTTTGGGTATCTCTGTAAATTATTTTCTCGTAAGTTCCAGCAGAGAACCATGCTTTTAAATTTAAAGAAGGATTAGCTTTAGCATATTTATCAATAATTTGATAACTGGTTCTTCCCCTCCAAAAAGCACCACTCTGACATCCAATTAGTTTAAATACAGATGGACGATTTAAAGCAACATAAGCAGAGATTAATCCTCCCATTGAATCTCCTATATGCAGTCGAGAACGTGCGGAACCTTTCGTTGAATAATTAATATCGATATATTCTACTAATTCATCTAAAAAATTAAGGTATTCAGGATTACAATTATACCATTGAATTCTATCGCCTTTGGGATCAATGAAAACAGTGATCACAGGTTTTATGCGATTCTCATGAATTAAATTATCTATTATTGTTACTGCAGATCCTAAAGTAATATATTCTGACCCATCAGATGTATAAATAGTTGGATACTTAGTCGTAGGATTGTAACTTGGAGGAAGATAGATCTGGACCTTCGGTTCAATCCATTTGTCGTTTAAACTTACTAATTTTCCATGAGATATATCTGTATTATAGAGGATTTCCTTCGGTTGCACAAATTTAGGCATGGTTAGCTCTGAATTTGGCCCAAATCCTCCTAAGACAATTTGAGTATTAAGGGGATCTAGAACATAATCAGCTTTATTCAAGATAAATTTGTAGTCAAGTCTTGCAGTTGGTTCAAAATTCAAGTGCTTATAAAAAAAGTTAACATCATGACTCAACTTTTTCATAGGAATACCTTTCTTATTCCACCCTATGAAATCTCCTGTAATTTCACATGAACTAATTTCCTTGATTTTTGTAAAATATACAAAGATCACAGTATTGTTATCTTGTACAATTGGGAATCCTTTTGTATTCTTCTGCCATTCAATAAATTCTTCAATTACGGATGTCTTTTCATCATCACCCAAATTCAGATATTGTACCAAAAAATCATTAAAATCTTGAAAACTTCTTTTCTTCATTATTTTCACTTTGAATTTACTTGATATTTACTCTGTAATGAGATTAACGGCCAAAGATGGACTATTTGTATAAGTACCCACAAAAACAAGTAATAAAAGATAATTTTTTGGACAAATGCCTGATAATTCCCAAAAGTAACAGTTTCAAAAAATCCAAGAAGTATAAATAGACCAAACGAAAGAAATGAATAATAATTAGAATAATTAGTATTCAGTAAGAAAGCAAAAGAATAAAGTAGTATAGCAATGGCTAAAAAAGAAAAGAAAAGTACAGCAAAGAAACGATGTTCTTCAAAATGTGTATCCATTGGATAAATAACCACTCCAAGACCGAAAATAAATGATATCAAGCCTGATAAGGATCCATAAATACTTAAGCGTCTTTCACCCATAGTTCTGTGAAAAATTGTTATAATAGCAAACCAAAATGGAAATAAGCATATAATTAACGAAACGAAAGAGATAGAGAACAATAACGATGATATTATATTTGGATCACCATTTCTCGCCCTCGTTGTTCCCAAATCACTAAAAAAATAGCCAAAATAATCATAACCACCCGGATATAATGCAGCCGCAACAAATGTTACTACTATAAATTGTGCAAAACCGAAAATTGCTAATATACATATTATTTGAGTATAAGGAATGCTCTTAGGACGTTTCAATTGAAGTGTTCGTGCCAATATTACCGTTTCCATGAATTTTATTTACCTATATTCAATACTCATTATATGTATTTAAACACACATTGTATCCGATTCTCAAACAATAATAGAACGAGGATTATTGGATGACCATTAAACAACTTGATATCACTGATTATGCTGAAATCAAAAGAGTATGGACTGAAGCAGGACTTTCAACGAGACTAAGTGGAAGGGATAGTTACAATAATCTAAAAAATCAGCTCAATTCAGATAAAGTAACCATCCTCGCCTTTGAATCAGGTGGAGAAATACGAGGATTAGTATTATTGAGTCATGATGAACGAAAAGGATGGATAAATAGATTAGCTGTAGTTCCTAGATATCAACGACAGGGAATCGCAAGTCAGTTATTGAAAGCCTCAGAAAATTTCTTCTTGGAACAAGGTATTGAAATATTTGTCACTTTAATTGAAGCGGAGAATGAAATAAGTATCAACTGTTTTGAGAAAAATGGATATAAATATTGGGATAATATCCGTTATTATTCTAAGAGAGCAAGAGACGATATTTGATGATATCATTTAAAAAAATTATTTTTAAGATAATGCCTTTTCTGGAAAAACAATGCTCATAATTAGCACGTCGTCGAATTCTCCGTTAGGATATAACCAGCCATTTCGTAGTATTCCTTCTTCTTGAAATCCACATTTTACATACATATGACGTGCCCGTTTATTTCTTGCACATACTTCCAATTCTAATCTCAGAATATTGGGTTTTGCTCTTGCGACTTCAATTATTAGTAGAGTCAAAAAGGTACCTAATCCTTTTCCTTGATATCGGGGTAGTACACTAATACCTAAAACAGCTGTATGTCTCATTCTGCTTATTGATTTAAGTATAAGCGTAACATTCGCAACAAACTCTATTTCTTCGCCATTAGTATTTAATAACATTACATTAAATGGTATATTATGCTCAAAATCGATTTTTTTATCTTCAGGATACCACATTTCAATATTTTGCCATGTTATTTCTGGTATATGATAAAAAAATTCTTTGGGCGCATTTTTGTAGGCTGTCCATACTAAATTACGATCAGAATTCTTTGCTGGCCGAATTCTAAGGTTATCTAGACCAAATTTTTGGGTTACAGAAAATTCAGTTAGAGAAAAGCTCAATTATCTCACCTAAAACTAATTTCTATATTTCTTAACAATTGATTTCACAAATTATTCTGTAGATTCGGTTCCCCCTTATATTATTGGTTTATAAATCCTCGGTTACAATCCATCCCACATTTTACTTAATTTTAGGTTCGCGTTGATAATCTTAAATAATATCAGTGTTTGAGTACTCAAATACCAGTTCTTCTTTGAGATTGAATTTCATGTCCATTATTAATAGTATGGAGCGGTTATTTTCTCTACATGGGGAACTAGGTTATTTTGATTTATTTCAGGGTCAAATTAAACTTCCCTTGATGATCCTTGGGCCACGAGGATTTGGTAAAAGCGAGCTATTTTATTTGTTAACAGAGCAATTTAGAGACGAATATGTAAAATTCATACCCATTGCTTCAGATGGTATAATTTTTGAATATGATGTTAGAAAAGGTGAAATGTCATTTTTCTCGAAGGGCACACATATTTCTATTAGAGGGAGAGATGGACTTGACTGGGATAGGAAAGTATCTTTCGTCTTATCTTTCGATAAAGAATTTAAAATTTCTCTAAATGAGTTTAAATTTGGTATTTTACTTGTCGGAGCTCTTGGTATAGAAAATAAATCAAAATACCGTGAGATTGTAAGAGAAAGAGGACATAAGATTAATTTCAAAACCCAAATGGAGTTAATTAGAATTCAAGATCCAGAACGATATCTATTCAGTCTTATTCAAGAGATGATATTGAATCCTGCTCATTGGGAACAGCTAGTTATACATAAAAAACTTAAGAAAATAGAAGGAGAATTCCGATTAATAAACAAGATTGTTGGGTATTTACCCCAGCGAGTTCTTGAATTAACCCTTCCAGAGTTAGAAAATAAATGGGGACAGTTAAATAATGTATTTAAATCACTAGTTTTCCAAATGGATCGGTTAATTATCTCATCTGTAGAATTTAAATTGTCCAAAATGATACGGTCCAAAACTCTGGATCTAATTTCTCAAATTCAGCATGAATGGCGATTCCCAGATGACAAACAACTCCCTAATCTATCAGGAATCCCAGAAATTCTGACGATAAAGCAATGGCTTGATACAAAAATTGAGCATCAAGGTTCAGAATTAAAACTACCATCCTCTGTAGCAGAAAGTATTGAATTAGGATTATTAAGTATTCAAACCGCTTTTGTAGAAGAACTTGAAATAGTATTAAAAAAAGGACACTCATTAAAAGTAGATGAGATAAGAAAACTATTAACTGTTCATGCGATTGCTATTGGAGATCTCATTAACAGTCTTGTTGACAAAAAGAAAATTCAAATAGAAACATTTCAACGCATTAAAGAAACAGAAAGTGATATCGGGACGATTGACAATTTTCTGAAAGATGTTGAACAAGGAAATATTTAATATAAAGAATGAGATTGGATAAATAATATAATTTTTCAGATCCTTCTCTATTTCATGAAGAGTAATGATGAACCACATGCTAGCAAAAACATCTCTTTTCCTTCAATTGTGTTTAATTTTGATATTTTTATCCCCTACTTCGGGTGTTAAGTCTCAAACAACTCAAGAACTTGACTGGGCTGTAAAAGAAGGAGAATACCAGACGTATATCTATACAAAGTATTATAGCATTTATAGAGAAAATCCACATGAAGTAACAGCATCAATTCGAACTGTAAATGGTGAAACATCTAAAATTATCTTTAAAAAAGGTTTGACTATCTCTTTTAAGGTAGAAACAGTGACTAAATACGGGGTAATAGGAAAATCTACATATTATGGAAATATTACAAGTGTCAGTTATACAATCGCTTACGCTCTAGGGTCTTGGATTATTCGAAAAACGGTTGATAATGCATCTTACTGGAAGAGTCTCTATCAAAAGAAAGAAGAATTTTCAGTCGTAAATAATTATGTAATATATGATTATACGATTTCTAGTACCAAATTGAATTATCTGAATGTTGAAAAATGGAATTGGAAAACTGGGTGGTTAAATTATTACCATGAAAAAGGATGGAACGCTACAATGACACTGTTTGATTTTGAACTTCGAATTTTAAGCGATCAACCATTAACCTCTTTTCCAATAAATGTTGTTTTTGGTTCTTCTTTGTTATTCAGTATAGGTGCAGTATCTTTAATACTTAGACATATCCAAAAAAGAAAAATGATAATATGGAAATTTAAGAAATAACTAAAGAAGTTAAAATTGACTACTTCTACGGTCTCAATTTCTAATGTGATTATTGAACCATTCAGAAATAGAAATTACTAATTTCTCAGTTTTTTTCAAAAAATCCTTCTTCATATGATGAATGAATTTCAAATCCCAAGTTCTGATATAATCTTACTGCAGGATAATTAATTTCCTTAACATTAAGTCCTATATGATCGATTTTCCCCTTAAATGAGTGTAATAACTTAATTATACAGCTTTTTGCCAAACCCTTCCCTCGCATACTAGGATGAGTAGCAATATTTCCTAGTACTGCAATACGGTTCTTTTCAGAATACACATGTACTCCAGCTACAGATTTTATCTCATTATTGATCTTTATACCGTAATATTTACCTGTTAGTAACATATATGGTTCAAAATATCCATCAGGATAAGCTTCTTCATAGAATTCAATGATTTCGTTCTTATCTTCTTCTTTAAAGAGAATATAATTACTTGTTTCGGATATTGCTAAGTTTGAGATTGATTCAGTATATTTCATCTTTAAATGGGTTCCTAAAGTATTGATTCTATATCGTTCTTTAAAGTAGGGCTCAAATTCTTTTTGATAATGGCAATAAAAACGATTTGGAAGATGCTG
The DNA here is from genome assembly GCA_048886525.1 of Candidatus Hodarchaeota archaeon. Lineage (GTDB taxonomy): Archaea > Asgardarchaeota > Heimdallarchaeia > Hodarchaeales > Hodarchaeaceae > Hodarchaeum. The sequence continues at coordinate 10,677 of JBHLKP010000017.1, forward strand.
AATTATCCCATGGATAAGTAATGGCATTTTTATTGGTGAACCGAACACTAATACGGTTGGAATGGATAAACCAGAATACAACAGAATTACTTCTTCTAATATTTTTCCATCGTATAATGCAAACCAGGTACAATCTGGAAAGAAAAAATCATCTAAATCACCAATGTGATAAGCAAATTGAAATACATCTTTTGAAAAATGTTTATACAGATTTTTCTTATCTTTAGTTTCTTTTATCATTCCTTATCCTTCTTTTAGTTACAAAAAAGTTAAACAATACAGAATTATCAAGTTAGATGAACCATATCCTCTAATTTTATATACATTTCACTAAATTGACAGAAATTGCCTAGAAACAGTAAAGGATAGATTAAATATGGTAGAAATAGATCATGGATTCACAACCGAAATGAAATATGCTATTGCTGGAACTTTTACAGGTGGTCTTTCGAGTAAAGGTTTTAGAATAATGAAACAAGGTACAGAGGATTCTTGGTATAATATTAACACCGTTTATCCAGTTTGCCCAGATAAATCCGAAGTAGAAGGTGGATACAAAGCATACCCAACTTTAAAAGACCTCCCTGAACCTGTGGACGTTGTTATTGTAGTACACAAAAAAGAACTCACAACAGAGATTGTACAGGAAGCAGCTACCTTAGATAAACGTCCTAGTATTTGGTACATGCCAGGAACACAATCCGAGGAAAGCGTTGCTATTTGTGAAGAAAATAATATGAAATTTGCTTCTTCCTGTATTATGGGACATAGATTAATTCCTGGGTGGAAACGTTTTTTCAACTTCCATAATTTTCATGCTAAAATAGCTGGTATGAATCGTATTTCAAAACAAGAATAAGAAACTGTTTGGAAGTACTTAAATGCGAGTTCTTATTATATATACTTCTCAATCTGGTAATACAAAAAAAGTTGTTGACCTTGTTAAAGACCAATTAACATCTAAAGATTATACTGTTACCGTGAAAAATGCGCTAACAGCTAAACAACATAATATTGATGAAGCAGAATTATTAATTTTAGGAACTCCTGTACATGGCTATATTCTATTTGGCCAAAGACCAGCAAAACCAATGATACAGTTCTTAGAATCACAATTACCGGATGATTTATCAGGTAAACCTATCATTGGCTTCGCTACTTATCTCTTTTTTCCTGCTGGGGCATTAAATTCAATAAAAATGGCAATTGAAAGAAGGAATGGAAATTTATTAGATCTTTTTACAAATAAAAGATCAAATAAAGTAATTTTAGCAAATAAGATCGTTCAATGCATTTTACAATACGTAAATTAAATCAATCTGCTCCATCAATCCTCTTTTTATCATTTTAGTGCCATTTTCTTAAAGTTTAATTATAATAAATCAGAAAATGGTATGACAATGATGATAATAATCTTCATTAGCGATACATTATTTTAAAACATGACTGTTCTTATTTGAAGATAGGGGTTACCATGATCTACATTGGTACAACAGGCTGGTCTTACAATCATTGGAGAGGAAAATTCTACCCAAAAGTGAAAAAAGACTCATTCAATGAATTAGAATTCTATGCTAATCATTCAAAATTGAATGAGATAAATACAACGTTTTATCGCATTCCTACTGAATTTATGGTTAGACGTTGGTATCATTACACACCAAAAGATTTTATATTTGCAGCTAAGCTACCTCGAGAAGTCACACATGCCTTTCAGAGGAGAATGTCGAAATCCCCTCATGATGTTATTCAAAAGTTTTTTTCTCGGATGTCAGGTCTAGAAAAAAAGTTTCAAATTACAGTAATTCAATTTCCCGCGAGATTTCGTAAAAAAGAAAAGACTTACAATTATCTAAAAGAAATTATTATTCTATGTAAATTGAATTTCCCTGGAGCGATTGCTGTAGAATTTCGAGATGAGTCATGGTTCTCAAATGATGTAAAAGACTTGCTGCAAAGAAAGGAAATTTCGTTTGTTGATACGCCTTCAGTTAATTTAAATTCAGACTTAGCAATTTCTACTACTCCAATTTACTACATTCGATTATTAGGGGATAGAAAAGAAATCCCTGATAAGGAGCTAGGAAAAGTTCATCTTAATAGAAGTGAAGAATTGGATTCGTGGGTTCAAAAAATCTCTTCGCTTATTAAATTCTATAAGGATATTTTCATTGTCATAAACAATCGTTTTTCTGGATTTGCGATTAATGATGCAATTACATTAAGGTATAAATTGTCTCAGAAAAATATCCCTGTGAAAGGGTTTAGTAAAACAGAGAAATACATTAGAGGACAGTTGAGATTGGAAGAATTTTTACACTAACACAATATGATAATTTAAATCTATTTTGAAATCTAAAATTTGCATCAAACTTCTCATTTTTAAAAGACCTTATTCATCTTGGCTACTACTCGAGAAGATGAGTAATCTATGTTGAAAAATCGAAATTTCCCCTTATTATTATGTTTCGTATTAATTTGTACTATTTCATTCACACGTGTTTCAATCACATCTAATCAGAGTGAAATCCCACCTTATTGGTATTCTTCTAATCCATATAGGCTGAATTCATCTGATTATTGGTTACCTTTTTTTTCGTATAGCGATGTACCTTATAATTTACCTTTACGTGGATATAGTGCTGATACCCGAAACTGGTTCATTGATCTTGGAGCTTTCGAATGGTTTTCAGACTGGGTTCAAACTGTATGGGAGTATAATATTCCTTACTTTGAGGAAAACTTCACAACTTATACCACAACTGAAGAACAACAAGCAGCTTTAGAAAATATTTTTTCTGTGATGAGCTGGCGATTATCTACAATGGGATTGTCTGTCGATTATGCTAAAAATCTTACTCCTCCATTTGAAGCATGGGTACCAATGGTAATTATGGATAACTTGACTGTTAATGGATATGCAACTTCATCGAATATGAGTAACTGGATCATTAGACCTGATATTATTGAGTCGGTCTTAAATGAAGCTTTTCCATTAATTGAATGGCACACAGATCTCTTCTGGTATGATTGGGAAACTCATGTGGGATTCTCAGAATTAGTAAATAACAAGACTGAGGGGGAGTTCATAATGGTTGATGAATTTTTTATCAGCGATTTAGACACTATTCTTTACAATATTCTTAATAACAGAAGTGAACATGATTTAAAAACATATGATGCAATATTTCCCTCAATATTGTTTCTTATCCATGAGAAAGGCCTTTATTACCCTAGCTTTGGGCCTATTGGAGGTTTAGGCCATATTCAATCTCAATATTCAGAAATTGCCTCATGGCAAATGTCAGGGAGAAATCAAAATGCCTATTTTTATGGTGGTGACCCCACCAAACCCCGAAATTCATTGACTAATACGGTATTGCATGAGTTAGGACATTGTGTTGGATTACCCCATCCCCATGACGCGCAATATGACATGCTAGAAGGGGGTTGGATTTTAGATACAGCTACAATATCAACAATGACTTATTATAGTCGATCGAATGATTTTGATCAACTAGATAAAGATATTATGTTAAATAGCATCGTATTACAACTTTGGGGACGTTTTAAGAATGAAGTTTTTTCTTTAGACGACTATAGTCTAAATAATACTCAACAAACAATAATAGATAATCTAAAATCTGATTTATTAACCACTCGTGATCTTTTACGAGAATCAGATGTAGAAAATCTTAAATCCCTGTTTACGGACGTGGATAGCGCTATTGAAGAACTTGTGTTTGATTTGGGATTAAATAGGAGTGAATTAGACCACTATCCTACTTCATATCCTCTGAGTGTTAGGATTGACTTTATTTTAGGAAATGGCTTTATTTCAGGAGAACAGATTGTCAACAATCTTAAAACCAGTTTAAAATCCGAATTCATTTATCCAATCGCTCCACCAACAGTTCTACCAACACCAAATTATAATCTCTATACTGATGTCCATTATGCTTCAGTAGAATGGCAAAAAAATCTAACTGACTTTATTAAAAGTCAGATGACTCCTGATATAACAAGTTATTATGACCCCAATTCTGTTTCTCCTGACGCATGGATTGGGTATCCCCGACAAGACATATTTCAAACTATAGAGGGATATTCAATAAATGGATCCCTTATTGAAAACTGGTTGGAAAATAATCCAGCAACATCAGATAGAAGTAATCAAATTCAATATCGGTTTTATCTTTTCAATCTGAAACAAGTTCTTTTTGGAGATACAACTTCAAAGACAACAACAAAAAGAACTCCGAGTTTAACGTTTGCTGTTTGCTTAACTGCATTCATAATGCTTTCCATTTCATATAAGAGATTAAGAACGTAAATATCAACCAATTACTTTATGAATTAACAACCAGCTTAGGTTCTTTAAAAAATAAATAATAAAATGAGATTATACAAGATTAGATTCTTAAAATAACAATTTACAATCACAAAGATCCAATTCTTCTGAAGATTGCTTTTTTTAGGTTTCTAAATCTAAGTAATATTTCAGCTAAAGGATTTAAAAATAAATACTTCTTATGCTTTTTCACAAATTCGTTATAGTAATGGTAGGCGTATTAGAATGGAATCAACCGAAATTCCTAGGTTAGACCCCTCAGGAAAAGAAATGATAGATTTCATTAAACATATTTGCGATGAAGTTGGACCACGCATTGGAGGGTCAGAACAAGAAAAGCGAGCAGGAGATATCATCCATGAAAGATTGGATTTTTGTGATGAAACCTCTCAAGAAGAATTTACTTGTAGACCAGGAGGATTTCTTGACTTCATATGGATAACCACAGCTTTTTATATTCTAGGTATTTTTTCTTATTATTTTATAAGTCCTCTAGTATCTTTGATTCTTATTTTCATAGCATTAGCAATTTATTCCGCTCAACAAAACTTTCTTTATGAATTGGTCGACTTTTTATTCCCTGAAGTCATTTCCTATCATATTATAGGAAAAATCAAACCAACTAAGAAACCTACAAAATTAATCTTGTTAGCTGCTCACCACGACAGCGCTTATGAGTTTCCATTATTGAGTAAGTTGGGAGAGAAATCTATATTTGTTATTGTTATTGCTGTGGGTATTACATTAATAAATATGCTTCTTTGTATTCTTAGAATTGGTATTACGATAACCAAAGGTTCCTTAAGCATATCAGAACCCTTTGAGTTTATAAATGAGATTCAAAACTTTTCTATTTCGGCTATAGTAGATTTGCTTCAAACAGTTCTATTTATTTTTGGAGTAATCGTTATATTAATTCTTGCATTCAACCTTCGTTCAAATAAAGTTGTTCTAGGTGCAAATGATAATCTTTCTGGAGTAGCAGCAGTTATACAGGTCGGAAAATTTTTAGCAAAGCATAAACCCAGGAATACGGAAGTATGGTTGATTAGTTTTGCAGGGGAAGAACATATGCGTGGATCAAAACGATTTGTTAGTTCTCACCAAAAAGAGCTAAAAGAAAGACAAGCTCTGTTATTTAATCTAGAAAGCTTAAATTCAGAAGCGTTTCTTATTGCTACAGCTGAAATTATGTTTTTGAGCACACATTCTCCATTAGTTGTTGATTTTGCGACAAAAGCAGCAGAAAAAGTTGCAAATAATATCGAAATCTCATTTAAAGTCGATAAATTGCCTTTTGCTGGTTCAGATGCAGCAAATTTTTCAAAAAAAGGCCTTCATGCAACTACTTTATTTGGACTGTTAGAAACGGGTATACCACTTGATTGGCATACATTAAATGATACACCAGACAAACTAGTTGGTTCACGCCTAGCTAAAGCAGCAGAAATTGTCCTCCAATTTGTTTATGAGGTTGATCAATCAGGGTAGTTTAATGACAAGAATGGAAAAAGAATAGAATACTATTATTTTTAATGATTTTACATTGTGATTTAATCATTCTTTTGTACTCATCATTTTTTCCTTTGGATTGGAGTATTTTTCTATTGAACAAAGAGCAGATGTCAGAAATTTCACCTAGAACAAGTCTAATCTCAGCATTACTTATTCATTGTACGGTTGAAATTCCATTTTTTATTTTTCCAGTAATTTTATATTATGTTGAAACAAATATCTTTCCTACTTTGGGTGAACTGAGCTGGATCGGAGTAGGATCGATAGGAACAGTCGGAACACTTGCAGCTGCATTACCATCACCATTCTTTGGTCAGCTTGCAGATAAATATCGAAGGGGAGTGATGATGGCTTTAAGTTTATTAATAACAATTTTGGGATCCCTCATAATTGGATTGTGGGGTGATTCTTTTTTTGTAGTATTTTTAGGTATGATACTAATGGGAACCGCGTTAGCTCTCTACCATCCTCCAGGCCTTTCTTGGGTGTCATCTGCCTTTGAGGATCCTGAAACAAAGTCATTTTCTAAAAATTATGTTAAGATTCTTGCATTCCACGGAATAGGCGGAAGTCTAGGTGCATCCCTTGGGCCTTTATCTGTATATTTCCTTATTGACTCATTAGATTCCTGGCGTTATATTTATCTAATATGGTTACCCTTTCTTATTGTTGTGATGGCAGGATTTTGGATATTTACTGGAAGAAAGGAACCAAAGAATTCATTTCAACAAACGTTTAAACAAAAAACAACTCAGCTACATTTAGAAACTCGAAAACTCACGTCAACCCAATATAACCGAAGTGGAAATCTAAAGAATGTTCTCTATTTTATTTTCTTTTTTATTGTCGTTATGAGCTTAACTAGAGGTATGATAAACTTTATTCTTTCACTTTTTCTTTTTGAGGAGAAAAATTTGATTATAGCAGAAGCAGCTCTCTTAGTAGGCATCTCAACTTTGATTGGTTCTACTGGCCAAGTAATTGGAGGTGTTGTTGGGGATAAATATGGGGAATCAACAGTATTATCAGCAACAGCCTTGATACAAGTTTTCATTCTTTTTGTTATTTTCTTCAGTGAATCAGTGCCAACACTTCTCCTATTTTACATATTATTGGGTATTATGAACGCTTTATTCTGGCCTTCTACTAATAGTTTTGTTGCCCGAAATTCTAAACAGCGTGGTCAGGCATTTGGCTATGTGATGTTAAGTGCAAATCTTATAGGTGCTTTAGGTCCTATAATAGATGGATTCCTCTTGGTAATTGACCCTAATAGATACTTACTTATTTTCACATTCGCTAGTTTCTTTTCTTTGTCGGCCTTCCTTTCTCTAGTTTATTTGAAAACAAAGTTGCGTCAAAATAATATCTGAAACTCAATTGTCTAAACTATAAATCAGATTTCTTTGTTCTAGTTCCAACCGAAATCTGTAGTTTTTTGATCAGAGTACTCATCCATATGGAATGAGACTTTTAAAATGCTATAACACCTTTAAATATTCTAAAAGCACTTATTATTATGAAGTAACTATCTCAACAAAATTATATGAAAAATAATTTGAAGGACGGATATAATTAATACTATTAACCTCTAGTGCAATATGTAGAACTTTCGAACAGTATTTATAGGTACAAAAGATAAGAAATAGGTGATTGTGACTTGGCTGCGATTATCACTATCATTGCTATATTAAGCTTTGTCACAAGCGTATTTCTTTGGATTTATGGCGGAGAAAAATTTACTGAAAGGGTAACTTTACCTGCTATTGCTATTACAGCTCTTTTAACTGTTATCAGTCTGATTTTCATCGCTCCTCCTAGTGATTTTAATCATACTGAAGTTCAAGTGTTAATTGTTCTTTTTTTCATTGTCGTTTTTGCATTCCTTACGTTAGCTGAGGAAGAAAAATTACGTGTGATCTTATTTGGAGCAGCATTAGCTGTGATTCTTTCAATTATTTTTATAAACGAATTATTACCTATAGAACTTATCGATCACGCTCTAAATAATGAAGAAATAACAGATATTGCTGCTTATCTAGCATTGCAAGGATGGGATAAACTTCCTCTCCCACTTGAACAGCTTATAGAAATTGTTGAAGTACGTTCTTTATTCTTTGAAATAACGGTATTTTTTTCATTCATTGAATGGGAAGTGATTTCCATTGTTTTTGGAATGAGTTTACTCGTTGCGGTTTTATCAGACACCGGCCTGTTCGATATGGTCTCCATTCGCACGATAAAAATGTCTCAAGGTATTCCCAAGAAATTCTTAATCCTTGTTTTCTTTCTAACTTTAGTTCTATCTGCATTACTTGATAATACAACTGCAATTATTCTATTAGCAGGAATTACTATCACTGTAACTCGAGGATTAGATTTAAACCCAAAACCTTACATTCTAGCTGAAGTAGCTGCAACAGTAATGGCAGGTATTATTACTGTAATCGGATCACTGCCTGGTATCCTCATCGCTAGCCCAGGAGCAGGAAATATCCCATTCGTTACTTTTAGCATTGTAAACTCTGGTTTTATATTTCTAGCAGTTATAGTATCATTATTATATTTATTTTACATCTTTAAAAAAGAATTAACGGTGTTGGAAGATACTGATTCCAAAATTGATGCTACTGCACTAGAATTCTTGGATGAATGGTCTGTAGTAGATTCACGGCGAAATTTATATCTTGGATCTATTGTATTAGGCATTGTGGTTATTGGTTTAGTCTTATCGAGTCAAATTGAGGTAGCAGTGGGATTTGTTGCTATAACAGGAGCAATCTTAGCAATAGTTGTTACGAGAGCAGAGATGGAGAAAGTTATTCATAGAATAGAAATGGATTCTATCCTTTTTTTTATGGGCCTCTTCGTACTTGTAGGTACCCTACAGTTATCAGGTGCTCTTGAAGTGTTAGCAGAAATTATGCTAGATGTTTCAGGAGGAGACCCTTTCGTTCTTGCTATTATAATTATTACTTTAATTTCTTTTCTTAGCGCAGTGGTAGCAAATATCCCTATTACGATAGCTTTAGCCGAAGTTATAACAATTCTCCTCGCAGATCCAGATTTTGCGACTCAAACTATTTTTGGTTTTCCAGTTGCAGGTTTTTTATGGTTTACTTTGCTATATGCAGTCACTTTTGGAGGTGGTTTGACTCCTTTTGGAACTGTAACTGGAGTAATAGGCGTACAGGTACTTTCTCAGCAAGGATATCCAGTATCATTCATGGATTTTGTGAAAAAAATGGCTCCGTTAAGTATCTTATTAATAGTTATTGGGTTTATTTATCTCATAATTCTTCAACTTACTGGTCTCTTACCTATCCTTTATGGAGCTTGATAATCTATTAAAACTGAAACAAAAAGACTATATCAATCTAATAATATAAATTATAGGATTCTCATATTTTTAGTATTCAATTATAAGTATATTTTCCTCTGATGTCAGTTTCAAATGATTTATGTTCTTAAAAATGAATTTTGTGATACTGTAGCCAGAATCTATAAGTTATTATAACGACTAACGGTATTTCTAAATGCTGGTTACACTCATCAATTGAAAATAATACAATACCAAACAGATTCTGAACAGGAAGATTTCGAATCGTGTCTTTTAAATTCTTAAATGTTCGAATTCGAGAAATATTGGCCGATTTAGATATTAAACCGACACCAGGCCAGTCAGAATATCTGAAAGCTATCTTAGCAAATGAAGACGTATTAGTAGTAGCAAGTACTGGTTCAGGAAAGACTTTTGGTACAATGATTGCCTGTTTACATAGAATTCTTGAAGATAGAGAGGCTATTCCGATTTCTGTCATTGTGATCACTCCTTTAAAGGCATTAAACAGAGATATTTTTCGTCGAGTACTTCCTCAACTAGCAGGAAAACTTGGGGTTTCAATTGCAGTCCGACATGGTGATACATCTTCCACAGAAAGACAAAAACAAACAAAGAATCCCCCTCAAATCTTAATTACTACTCCCGAACTGTTCCAAGCAATATTACCTGCGAAAATCCTTGGACGAGAACATCTTAAGAATGTTAAAACAGTAATTATTGATGAAATACATGAATTAATTGAAACAAAACGCGGGATTCAGCTTACACTTGCTATTGAAAGATTAACAGCACGCACAAAACGTCCAGTTCAGAGGATCGGATTGTCTGCAACTTTAGGTTCACCATTTGAAGTATTGGACTTCCTTGCGCCAAGGAGTACAAACCGTAGGTTAGTTCAAATTCCTTCATCGAAAGAATTAAATCTGAGACTTGAATATCCAAATCAACCAATATCTGATTTGACTGATTTGACTAAGATTCTTCATACTACTGAGGAAGCTGCCATAAGATTCTCTCGAATTATTGATATTCTTAAGAAAGAAAAAGGAACTGTTTTACTATTCACTAATACACGCCAACAAGCTGAAATTCTTGGATATCGCTTCAATCGCTATAATGAATTTGTAACACCTGAAGATCGTATTGCTTTTGAGGTTCATCACTCAAGTTTATCAACTCAAACTCGACTTCAAGCTGAAAATGAAGTGAGGGAAGGAAATCTAGAAGTTATCATCGCTACCTCCTCACTTGAACTAGGGATAGATATAGGTGCCGTTTCACTTGTCATACAATATATGAGTCCACGACGAATAGAAACGCTAATTCAGCGTACAGGACGAGCTGGTCACAAATTGGATCAGATTAGTAAAGGGGTTATAATTGCAGAGACCCCTCGTGATCTTGTGGAATCTTACTTAATCAAAAATCAAGCATTAGTAGGTTTAGTCGAAAATACGAATATCCATAAATCTGCTTTAGATATTCTTTTTCATGCTATTATCGGAATTTTATTGGATTTTGGGGAAACTTCTGTTCGTAAAATACTAAAAATTGTAACTAATGCGTATCCTTTCAAAGATTTTACATCAAAGGATCTTCTTCCTTTACTTGAGTATGGCAAACAAAATTTTTTCTTTTTCGTGAACAAAGATCCTGAAACTGGGGTAATTTCATTAAAACTGAAAAGGAAATCTTATCGTTACTACTATTCTAATCTTAGTAGTATTCCTACAAAACGAAGTTATTCTGTTATTGATGTCGGTACTAGAAATAAGGTAGGAACTCTTGATGATAGTTTTGTTATAACACGAGGTGAAAAGGGAGCTGTTTTCGTATTAAATGGTATTCCGTGGGAATTCCTTTCACAGAAAGAGGATCGGATCGAAGTTAAACAAGTAAAGGGAATAACAGAAGCTACTATCCCAACATGGAGTGGAGAATTGATTCCAGTATCACAAATGGTCACAAAAGCAGCTATAAATCTATTTGAATCAGAAAATGTAAATATAACCAGCTCACCAGAGGTTCAACAGGAGATCAAGAAATTTGTGAATGAACAGAAAAGTTTAGGGTTATATCCAACTAGTGATACCGTTATTATAGAGTCCGCAGGTAGAAAATTAGTCATCCATACATTCCTAGGATCTAAAGGAAATGAAACGTTGGGAATAGTCCTCTCGTCAATTATAGGAGCGAAACAAGGTTTTTCTGTTGAATACCGATCGGATCCATATTCCGTCTTTTTTTCTTTACCCAGACCTATAGATCTAGTGGAGGTCATTCAATCGATAGAAACACGTCATATTCTTCCATTATTGCGACATCGAATTAGCAATAGTGAGCTATTTTCTTGGCGTATAAGAAATGTAGCAAAACGATTTGGAGCAATATTGGAGCCTATTGAAAACTCACCAAAGATGACTAGATTAATTGTTTCCCGCTATAAAAACACTATAATTGGTAAAGAAACAATAAGTGAGATTATTGACGAAAATATGGATCTTGAAGCAGTAATTGACTTTTTTCAGAAGATTAAATCCCAGGAATTAACGATTAAGGAAGTTCAAGTCAAATTATTCAATTCTCCCCTATCAATGGCCGCAACACAACCTATTTCAATGAATGTTTTGAAATTAAGACCATCTCACATTATTCTTGAAAAAATTGAAAAACGATTGAGAAATACATGGGTACGGTTAGTCTGTATGCGACTTGGTTGTGAATTCGAGAAGACTCAGAGAATAGAAACCTTAGAAGAAATTATAGAATGTCCAAAATGTCATTCAAGATTCATTGCAATTGTACATCCTAATAATACTAAAATTCAGAAATTGCTTAAAAGATCTGTTTCAAAAAATCCTCAACACAAGCTTGATCGAAAAGAAAAGAAGGATTTGAGTACTGCAAAAAAAACTGCTGATCTAGTTTTGTCATTTGGAAAAAGAGCTGCTTTTGTACTAGCTGGAAGAGGAATTGGTCCAAGAACAGCAGTTAGAATTTTACGAGAACCACATAAGGATACTGAGGACTTATTAGCATCTATTTACAAACACGAGGCCGAATTTGCGAAGAATAGAGAATACTGGGAGTAAAAAAACAATCAGCTCAAATCTCTTAAGAAACCGATATCTACGCCATCAGTTAGTTGTATATTTAATTTTGGATCTTTGAGGATGTTCCTCAACTCAGGATATAATTTTGTTTTTTTCTGAATTCCTCGTGGTTTATTAAGTATTAAAGAATTGGATATTGGTAGGTGGGGATTGTATGAAGGCAGAATTATGATTGGAACAGGATCAATTAAGCTAAAATCAAATAAATCGTCAAAATCCATTTCAAAACCCAATATTCTAAATAATTCTTCTCTAATGAGTGTCATTTTTGCAAAAACTGGTAATTTATGTCTGATTTGTAACTCATCAATGAATTCAACTAAGGGATGAATATGTCCAAACATGATCTCTGATGAGAGAAGAAGCTTCTCATTAGGTTTCATGTTTCCATGAAAAACTCCAAGCCGATTATTTAAGAGGGATGTACCCATAGAAGGGAATATTGCAACAGAATCCCCTAAATAATCAATAATTGAGGTATCATGTTCTCCAGTTATTAAAATGACATCTAATCCATCAAAATCCACAATCTGTTTTTGAAATAAAGAGAAAATTTTCTCCTTTTGTTGTGTAATGCTAACTAACCGCTTTTCATTACTTATTTCGGATGATTTTATCGGAACAAAAGTGTGTTCGAGATCACCTAATATTATTAAATAATTGGGAGTAGTCTGTTCTAAATCCATTTTTAAGTTGTTAATAATCTCAAAAGACCATCGCGGTTCATATGTATCGAAGCGCCTTGATATTCCTATATCAAAACCTAAATGAAGATCAGCAACTAAAAAGATTTTAGATTGTTCATATTTTCGTAATAAATACCTTCGGTCAATTGATTGATCTGGTAACATGGTTCCTCGAATTATAAAATGATGAATATTAAAGCTTTAATTGAAAATATTTATTCTTAATAGTCTGCTGTTACTAAATAAAGGCTGGAAAAAAAATCTTTCCTCACATAATTAGATTCATTAAGATTAACACTGGGACTGTTAAACTCGCTCCTACAGAAATAGCGGTTGCAACTATCTGACCCTTGTCTTTCATCCACTCTTTCCCCTTACGTTTCTCTATCATAATAGCCGTAACGCCACCAAGGCTAATACAGATTGCCATATGGGGAGGAAAAAACATTCCTATGGCAACAGACAAACCAATTGTTGGAAAAAATAATGCTAGAATTCCACCAAACAGTAATTCAACAATATTCAGAAAAATTTCAATAGCTCCAGCTGCAAACGGTCCAATCAAAGCTAAAAAGATAGGAAAGGCTGGTGCGGGAAAATTGACATTTCCAATTCCTAAAGCTTTCCATAAAAATAATGCGAAAACTGGTGTTGCCAAAGCTGCAACAATATAACCTGCAAGGAATGCGAATATGGTGTGTTTCGATTTTAATTTCATCTGTTGGCCAAATTTTAGCGTAGTAACGATACTTATTGTTTCACCAATCTCAGCTTTGGGTGTTGCTAGGTATGGGGTTAAACCTCGAGCGCCAACAAGAAAAAGAGGGAGATTGTCAAATACAAAAGGAATGTTTGAACCAGCTGATGCTTTTGCAATCATCGATGTTGTTATGTAACCTTGAACTAAAGCTCCAATAAACATAATCCAAATTAAAAGCAGAAAAACTATTCCAACATGAGTACCTGGCAAGACGTTTAGAGACACAACAAACACAGTAGAGACAAGTAATACCAGAACGTAAAGAGAAAAAATGCCTAATTCTTGTTTCCCGATTAAGTTAATAAATCTACTTACAAGAGAAACTTTTAGGAATTCGGGTGAAACGTATTCTGATACATTTTTCGTATCAGCTGAACTTAGCGCCTCAGGATTACCTGAGGAATCATTAAGCTCTAAGGATTGATTATCTTTTCTAATTTTCTTAACAATTGCTTTAATTCGATTAAAAACTATAGGAGAGATTATAGCTACAGATATTATGAATCCAATAAGAAAGGACAAATATCTATCTTGAATCAGATATGAATATAAGCCAAAAAAATCATTTGAATACATTCCTTGTGCCACTTGATCCTGAAAATCAGATAAATTGATTATAAAAGGAGTTACGAATGTATATAGTACAATAGAGGATACACCTGCTGGGATAGAAATTTTCGGATTGTTTATTATGAATCCTACTGAAAACATTGTTACACCAACAGTTCCTAGCATAATACCGAATAAGACACCATTATTGATACTAGAGAAATCGATTACAGGATAAAATAATGTAATCAAAGCAACAATAAACCCTAGAGTACAAAAACGCTTGAATAGGCTGATTTTGGAGGCTTGATTGGTCACTAAAACTTCAACCGTCTTAACTCTTTGAATCACACCAGGGAATGGAAATTCTTCTTCATTATTTATGAATTTTGGAGCTAGATATATTCCTAAAATTAAACCTGTAATACCAGGAATTAGCATGAGGAAGTAATGAACTAATAATGGAAAAATCCATTCACTAGTCAAAACTAAACGTTCAGCCAGTACAGAAGGACTTGGTAATAACCAACTAGGTGGTTCAAAATTCTCAAAACCAAATGATGAAGCGTTGTTATAAAGCCAAATAATAAACAATAATCCAACGCTCGCTTCAGCAGCACTTGTAGCTCCGTATGCAATTGATACCAATGTTAGATTTTGTGCTGTAGCTTTCTCTCTCAAAAGAATTTTCGTAAATAAGAGCACTACAAAAGCTGAAATGCCTACAGATAAAAGACCAATTACGATATTCAAATAAAGAGTCAACCAATTCATCCCTAGACCGACAAGTACTCCAATGAGTACAACACTTTTTGATATATTTGATTCTCGCTGGGTTTCGGCAATTTCATGGCTAAAATCGGGATTTTCAATGTTCATGTCTTTTTTTCTCCTTTTGTACCAATTTTAAGAAATCTAATGAAAATATGCATTTTTACAAACACTTGCATCATTGCAAGCGGTAGCTATATATATACCTTTTGCTATAGGTAATATGTCACTGGAGAGATTGGATGCCCGGTACAATACGTTCTAAACTCTTTCAATTGTTTGATAATAGGACAATTGGAGAAATTTCGATGTTTTTGATATTTCAAAAAGAATTAACTGCAGCGCAATTGGCTAGATTAATAGGAAAAAACATTTCAACAATTACACGAAATTTAGAGAAATTATTGGAGGCAAATTTAATCTATATTTCGAAAGTAGAGTCGAAAGGGAACCTACAGGTTAAATTCTGGGCATTAAACGAGGAGATCAAAAATATGGACTATATGGTTAGACCTGAGTCAATTCTAGATCTACCAGAGGAAAAGCAATTAAAAACCATTCAGCAGATGCAGAATATGCTTATCTCTTTCCGTAGTATCTTAAAGACAATTTATGATTATCATGTAAAGAATTTAGTAAAAAATCTACAAGAAAAACGCCAAGAAGAGGATTCAAATATCTTTCTCATATCTCTGTTCAATGAGGAAACTGGTCGCATATTTGAAGAAGAATTATACAAATTTTTAGCGGATTTTGTGGAAACGCATGAAAAAATTGAGGTAAATTTAGATAGTATTGACTCAGATAGCATTATTGCATTTTTAATAACATCACGTCTTGGTGACGCTATAACACTACCAAATTCATCGCAATCACCACGTCCACCGTCGCCTCCAAATCCTCCCACACCACCTAGTCCATAGTACAACCGTAATTATTACCTATTCAATACTCTTCTTACGATAACATTTCTATCGGAAATTTTTTTCAGTGCTTGATCAAAATTCTCATTCGGATGAAGATTATAATCTAAAAACATTCCTGTTCTACCGATTATGTCTCTACGTTCGAGAACACGTATTCTTTCATCAATGATACGTTGAGATAATCCTAATATTTCTATTGTTCGCTTTCTATTTGCGTGAACTGATGATTTCCAATATCCTTCTCCTTCTGGTTCAATTAACAATAATTTCTTATTTACTCCAGCTATCCTTCGTTCTTGCAACAAATCCTCTAAATATAATAAACCGGAGAATTTATAGAATTCACTCTCCCGTTCTTTAGGTTGACTCAGAGGGAAGCTTATAGAGACTCCATCGTGCTTGGTTAAAACAGCTTTGATCACCGAATTTGGTGTACCCATTATAATCTGTCTATCTGCCTTAGCAAACTCATCCACGAGATCTATTTGATATGAAGGAACCTTAATGGGAATGTAAATATCTATATCAGAAGTTTGGCTAATATCTCCTCTTGCAATGGATCCATGCACAAATGCATGTATACTATTATTTTCTAGCGTATGTAAGATTTCGAGAGCTCTTTCTCGAAGTTCACTGAGGATTTGTTTCTCTTCTTCAGTGTAATCATGGTATTGCTGTTCAATATTTCTTACTACTTTTTCTCTGGGAAAAAAACACACCACCTAGACCTTTTTCTTATTAACTTTCACATTTACAGTCATAAAAATGAACAAGAAATGATATATTTTTTGCCTGATTATTTAGATTTAAAAGCCCTTTAGATTTTCAACAAAATTGAATTAGAGATGATAGCCGGGACACTCTTTGTCAGTCGAAGCTCACAACTTAGAAAAGACGTATCGGCGCTTAGGAAAGACCGATCAGACCAGTTTTATTTCCCGCTTTCGAGCATATCTTAAGCGAGAATACCATTTAGTCAGAGCTCTTGACAAAGTTTCGTTTACTGTAGAACCTGGAGAAAAGGTGACAATTCTTGGTCCAAATGGGGCGGGAAAATCTACTATTATCAAAATTTTAACTGGTATCATTCGTTCTGATGGCGGAAAGGTATCTGTAAACGGTTATAATCCACAAAAGGAACGATACAATAGTGCTTATCAGTTCGGTGTCGTCTTCGGACATAGAAGCTTACTATGGCGACACATTCCAGTTATAGAATCGCTTCGCCTTTACCGAGATGTATACGAACTTAAAAAGACGATTTTTGAAAACCGACTAGCCCAATTCATCGAAGTTTTAGAGATTAAACCATTTCTACATCGTCAACCGCGAAAATTATCTTTAGGAGAACGCATGCGCTGTGAACTTGCTGCATCTTTAATACACAATCCCCCAATTGTATTTTTGGATGAACCGACAATTGGTCTTGATATTGTCGCCGCACGCCGTATTCGTCAATTCATAAATGAACGTAATACGGAAGATGGTACTACAGTTATTCTTTGCTCACATAACGTTAAAGATATCGAACAGATTTGTACTCGTGCTATTTTACTTCTTAAAGGAATTATTAGGTATGATGGCCCGACTAAAGAATTAGCTACTGTCTTACGACGTGAAAAAACATTAATATTTTCTTTCAGAACGCAGGACAAACCAATTTCAAATCTAATCCATTTCTTGAACAAATTAACTCTAAAATACAAAGCGAGAGTTATAAACCGTAGTGGTGAGTCTATTGAAGCTCTTAATGGAACAGAAAATGCTTTACAAATTGAATTTAATACTAAAGAAATTGATTCCACTTTTCTCATACACAATCTTATTGAAAGTGTTGATCAGATTCTAGATATTCAGATTTCGGACGCAGATTTAGAAGATGTAATTGAAGAACTTTATATTAATGGAACTAAGGAAAAGAAGTAACAATGTCAAAAATTTTTCGAATTCAGAGACGATTCATTATTATGTCTTATAAACAAATCTTACAATACCCCTTTATTATTGCAGGCGGATTCTTGGAAGTTACAGCTTTAATTCTCTCCTTTTTCATCTTTTGGCAAGTAATCCTTGTTGGTCGAACATTTGCTGGTTGGTCACTTCATGAAATTTTAATTTTCTCTTCGATAGGTTATTTATGTTGGGGTATTGCCTCATTTTTCTTTACAGGTATATGGACTATACCATTCAAAATTGTTGAAGGCGAAATTGAACGATGGCTTTGTAGACCTGTTCGACATCCATTATTAGGGATCCTTTTTGAAGATATTTGGGTAGGAGGATCAGCGTTCTTCACAGTTTCACTTTTTCTTCTTGTTTCTGTTAGTTTATATTACCAAATTCAATATCATTTGATCAACATATTACTAGCTGTATCAATTCTTCTTTTGGGTATGACAGCCCTTTATCTTCTTTACGGAACTATTGCTTGTCTCGCTGGTTTTACGATTGGGCGTGCAAACTTCATTGAGAGCATTTTCGATTCAGTAGAAGACAGCTTTGTCCGTATCCCAGTTACGACTTTACCACATGGTATCAAAGGAATATTGATATTTGGATTCCCTGTTGCTTTTATCAGCGCTTTTCCAGCAGAAATCTTGTTGGATCGAATAACTGTTACCAATGCTATCGAATTACTTATAGTTGAGATTTTACTGATTTCAATATGGTTATCTGCCTTTTTAATTACATGGCGAATAGGATTACGCCGTTATGAAAGTGCTTCAAACTAGAGGGGTGATGGTTGACAATTCATATACAAAAATACGTACGCGTTATGCGAACTACCTTCATTGACATGACAGCCTATATTGGTGAATTTTTTGGGTTAATAACATGGACCCCTCTTCATTTCATTATCCTTTTCTTTATTTGGACAATTATTTACCAAAGTCCCCAAACAGAGGCAAATCTTGGTTATGAATTATCCGAAATTCTTGGATACTCCTTAATTATTACTTTAATCGCTGAAGTACTAGTTCTTTATCGTGTAGCTTGGCGTATAGAATCAGATAATCTCAATGGTACCCTCACCATTTATTTATGTCGTCCAGTTGACTATCTAGCATTTACTTTTGTGGAAACAATTCCTATTTCAATTGTTAACTTTGTATTATCTCTTCCAATTGTTGTTTTCCTTATAAGCATTATGAGCTTGCCAATTCAGCTAGATTTCCTCACTTTACTCGGCTTTATTTTAAGTCTAATAATTAGCTATATTCTAAATTTCCTAGGTTTTGTCCTTGTAGGTATGTCGACATTTTATATCCGCAATATATGGGCCGTTCGTGTTTCCTATATGACAACCATGCAAATAATAGGAGGAGAATTATTGCCTGTTGATCTTCTTCCCCCTATTATTAATGAGATTGCGCATTTTCTACCATTTCACTTAATTAGCTTTATTCCCGCACAATGGATACTTGGGCGTATGTATCTCTCAGAACTCATCTTCTCGATCTGTCAGGGCATTTTATGGATAATTATTCTAATTTTATTAACCAAACACCTTTGGAATAAAGCAATAGAAAAATTTGAAGCTGCTGGAGGCTAATTAACTCTTTTTCTTACCAACCAGATACTAATTTTTTACCGTATCGAATATCTAATGTCTTTTGCTCGAAATCGATACAGAAATCAAGATCCGAATCAAAAGACGACTGGATTCTAGGTATCTCATTGCGTACACAACTTTTGCATACATCCAGAGAAGAAAGGAATTGTACTAGACAGGTTAGTTCTTCAGTTTCAATTTCTTCCGTCGTATAATTTCTAACCTGAAAATCATGAATAATCTGAATTTGAGGTTGCATAGGGGATGTCACCTTTTTTTCCTCGCTTTTTATATACCTCAAGACAATTACTTACTAAAATAAACATATTATGATGATATTATTACACAATTCCAAACTTTAGTCGATATTTTAGCACTATATACAGAGGATTAATGGGAAAAGTGCATTTTATGGAGAACAGAAATACAATAATTACATAATTATGAGATCATCAGTAGTCATTCCTATCATTTCCTGCAGAAAATCTTGATAATTATCGAAATGTCCAGCTCCAACCTTAATTGCATAAAATGCTTCTGCTAGTTCAACTTTTCCTTCTGATAATGAACCCAAAGCTTGTGAAACCATTTGCATCAATGTAGTTGCACCTTCATGAAGCTTTTCTTTCTGTTCATCAGTTAGATTTGTTGGATCTGCTCCTGTAACAAACATATTTGCAAGCATTTCTATCTGTGATTGATGGCATAATATAGCTTTAATCTTTTTTTCAAAAGTAGTTGAAATATCTATCAAACGATTCGGTCTGTGCTCCATGGGAGACATATACCACACCTCTTCTGGTTGATGTGGTTTTAATCCTTTTTTTAAATGTACAGGATATAATAAGGGAAAACAGGAAAAAACAGCTGCTTCAGAAGCTATTCTACCAACTTCTATATGATCAGGATGGATTTCGTAAGTCTTCCAAGGATCAAATGTGATTATCCAATTAGGTTTCAGTTTCCTGAACCAATAAACCAAGTTTTCTTTTAATTCGGCCATACTCTCGCGAATGAATCCATCATCGAATCCAAGAAATATTGGGGGATTTCCTCCTATTACTTCCATAGCTTGATTTAATTCTTTTTTCCTGACAGTAGCTAGTTTATCTTTTGTCATAGATAAATCCTTTGAGCCTAAATTGCCATTGGTCGCGCAGATAACATAAACTTGATGTCCCTCCTCGGCCCATTTTGCTAGTGTCCCTCCAGCAAGGAATTCACCATCATCAGGATGAGCGTAAACCACCACTATTACATTACCCTTATTCACTATTTGTACAACTCCAAGATAAGTTAAGCAAGTTATGATAATACATTTTTCCTTTCAAAAAGATTTGTTCCAGAGAGAAATCTCAGTTAATATATTTCAGCATCTGTGGTAATTTTGTACAATCTCAACTTTAAAATGCTTAACTAAATCATTAAAATAATTTTGAAATACTGATATTTATCAATAAATTAAATTGTTTCAAGAAATCCTTTAGCATTTTAAAGCGAGTACGCTTCAATACCTATTGATCCTGCAGATGAACTAGCAATGAATAAAATCCCACAATTTCACTCGATTTTTGGGATTGGAAGATGATTGATAAAATCCGAATTTAGGATAATATAATATTTGATTATGAGATTAGTATGCTAAAGTATTTTGAAGCTCGCACGATTGTTCGTCTGAATGTGGTAAGAATTATGACAAACAAAAAAAGTGGCTTAAATGAAGAGATAGAAGAACCAATAATACCAGTCATTAATCTTTCAAGACGTTTCCAAGCAATTTTTACCCTCATCGCCATCCTGTCTTCTGTGATCGGATTTATAGCTATTATAAGCATTCTTGCACAGTTAAGTCAAAATCCAAACTTAAGATACCCCCATGGATTAATTATCGGCTTTTTATTATTAATCGGGGGAGTAATCTTATTCTCTGGAGTACTTATCTTAAGAAATGAATCTCTAAATATATCGCACACTTCCTCTTTAAACAAAGATAAAAATGAACCATTACAGTAATTTCATCAGGGAAATTCTTTGCTGAAACAATATGTAAGTAGAGGAATTAGAAATCAAAAATACCCTAAAAAGCTCATTAGCTTGAGATTTCTGTTTACTAGATACATTTATTTTGACAAATTTCTTTATTCATCCCATTTCATCTACCTAAAAATCAGTATTTTTAAAAGAGCAAAAGAATGATTATTTAGGAGCTTTTTCCAGTGGAAACCTATTTTGACGATCCCAGCGAAGTCATTCAAGTGATTGAAGCATTGGCTGATCCCACACGAAGAAAAATGTTGCTCCTAATGGAACAGAATGCTCCTAAAGGACTTACCGCGTCTCAATTAGCAGATATATTACGAAAAAGTATTCCCACTATCTTACACTCGCTTAAAATCCTTCATTCATTAAAATTAGCACATTATACAATGGAAAAAATAGGTGGAGAGGGGAGAGAAGTCAAACATTGGAAAAACTCTCATAAACAACTTATATTGAAAATTGATATGGAGAGCATTGGTTTTCTCCCTGAAAATTACATTCTCACTCTTTTTGAAGAATACAAAATCCATCAAGGAACTTTTACAGTTGATTTCGGGAAAAAATTGACTTCAGAACAAATTCTTGACCTTTTACGACCTAAGTATGCCGATATAACTGAACGACATGCTGAAGTCATTAAAAATCATCTTAAACGAACGCAGGATTTAGAACACTACCTTCTCAAATGGATCTATCAGGAATTCATTGATTCTGCAGGTTCATTACAGCTAGATTTCTTTGAATTTGGGTCACATTTTGCCCTTGGTGAGGACCTCAGACGATCTTTATACGAACAATTGATGGAATCCCAAAATTTTTCCAACTATGGGTACACCCAAGAGGGGCGCCCTATTCAACGGATGGCTTTGCGTCCAGAGTATCTCGAATCACTAAAATAACCCAGAAATGTACTCCTCTCCATTACGATCTTTTCCTCACTAATTCATTTTACTATTATTAGCGGAGTTGAAAACTCTAGATTTCCCCTTCACCTACTCTAACCCATTATTCCTTCTTTCTTATACCGATTTGTTATTTCTACTACCACATTATTATATGAACCAGATTTTCCAATGTTAATTTCTATTTTATCTTCTTATTTTTGAAAATTAACGAATAAATTATCGAGGTATGTTTAAGATAAAATGGACATTAATAGCAAATGTAGTGTAATTATGAAATATCTTAGAGAGTATCAAATTGCTCTTATCGAAGAAAAGAATAGAACTTAGATATTCCTTTTTTTTCGCTTTAGTAATAATTCTCGGTTTTTCTTTCATTTCGTTTCTCAATTTAATGGATCCTTTTATATCCTCCCCATTTACAGCTTTTGATTCACTTTCCGCTGGTAATAACGAACAGGATAGATTAGATAATAGTTACAATAACCCCCTATTCTCACTCCAACCTTTTCAACAACCTCGGATTCTTTTTATAGTAGGTAATCCATCAGCTCTGAGCTCTACATATGATATACCATTTCTTGATTATATGATCTCTGTTTTAAATTTTAATGTAACAGTTCATGATGATGATAACTCTTATTCATATGATGATTACGATGCAATAGTTATCTCTCGTACAATTGGAGAGCTTGGAACTGTTGATTCCTTAGCTAATGCCTCAATTCCAGTTTTCACCATGGAATGCTACAACTATGATATATTCCAGTTAGGGAGTAATCGTGGTTACGACGCAGCGTATGACAAAATCTTTCTTCTCAATATAAACCATTTTATCACTCAGGGATTCTCTTTGGGGTACTTGGATGTGTATAACAACCAATATAGATTGGAATTCCTTGAGAATTATGATAGAATCGAAGAGGGAGTAGAAATCGTTAGTCTTGCTCAAAGAACTAGTTATAAATCTCAAGAAAGAACAATGGCAGTATTAGAGAAAGGAAATAAAGCTTGGGATTTATCAGTAGCTCCTGAACGAAGAGCTTACTGGGGAGCTGTCGAAGGAAACCAATTATCCAGCGATGGCTGGGCATTATGGAACAAAACTCTACACTGGATTCTTTATGATGATGTCCTAGGCAACGCTAGTATAAGTGTTAATGTTCTCGACTTAGATAACCAGAATGTACCGAACGCTAGGGTGAATCTAACAGATTCTCTGAATGCATCACAAACTTGGAGCCAAAACACGACTAATGATGGTTATACCTCATTCGTAAACATACCATTCGGTTATTATAACATCACTATTGAGTTTGAGGACTCCATAAACAATACTTTATCCTTTCTGGAAATAGTGGGAGAACAAACTTACAAATTGGATCCTCAATTTGAATTTATGGTACAAGTGAATGAATATGTAGATAATTCCCCTCCTGTTATTTCAAATGTCCATTTCGCGCCAAATAATAACACTGGTGGTAACTTCTCTGCTAATGTGTATGACAAAAGTAGTTTAATAGCTGTAAATCTCAGTTTAACTGTAAGAAATGTCACAAACGGAGAAATATTGCGAGATAAGTCATTTAAAATGATTACTGAAGGTGATAACTATTATTATAACGATACAGCACTTGAAGGTTTTCAAAATAAACAAATTAATGTAACATACAATATAACAGCTATTGATATTGCAGGAAATACTGAAGAATCGGATAACTGCTTTTTTACATTAGGAGATATTATTGCTCCAGTAATTTATGAATTTAATGTTACGGATCATGAAAATGGGACTCTTAAGTTTTATGCCAATGTATCTGATGATGAAAGCTTAGTTTCAGAAGTAATTTTGCGAATCAATGATAGCTTTGTTACTATGCATCTTAATCCTTCAGGATTATGGAGTTATGTCACAAATGCCTATTACGGAATAGTATTAAACTATTCTATTTATTCAGCCACTGATAGCGTTGGAAATGAAAATTCTACTCCTAATCCTGAATTTGGGTTGGTTACACCAATTGATTCAGTTGAACCAATTATATGGGGGGTTGGTGATACTTTTAGCACCCATAATAATGGCCATGTGGAATTTACTGCGTATATCAAAGATTGGAATGATTATCAGAGTGGGGTGAATTTTAGTGATGTTCAAATAGTCATTGAAAAAGATGGATTGTCCAATACTACTTTTAATATGCTCGTAAGTGGTGAGGAAGTTTTTTCCTTTGATTATACCTTTGATTATAATGATTCAATTCGTTATTGGATTACTGTTTCGGATTTGGCTGGAAACATCAATCCAGGTTTTCAACATGGACCTTTCATAATTAATGACAATGCGATCC
Organism: Candidatus Hodarchaeota archaeon; assembly: GCA_048886525.1. GTDB lineage: Archaea > Asgardarchaeota > Heimdallarchaeia > Hodarchaeales > Hodarchaeaceae > Hodarchaeum. Next base: position 35,534 of record JBHLKP010000017.1, read on the forward strand.
CCGAAGTCACATTTGGAGCAAAAGAATTTGGGAATGGCACCGTAGAATTCAACGCAACGGTATTAGATTGGCCTAATAATCAGACAATGGTTTATCTTCATTATACACAAGACTATTTTGGTGCTTGGACTAACATATCAATGACAAATATTAGTAATCATTTTTTTGTTCAACAGGTTTCTGCCTTTGATTATAATAGGTACGAAGTGTGGTATTACATCACTGCCACTGATCAAGCTTTTAACTCATTTACACCGTCTCCCGATCAATATGTAAAGATTGATTTGACTGACAAAGTTTCTCCTGAGGTGTTATTCACTATTACGAATTCTTCAGAAAATGATGGTGAAATTACAGTCACAGCGTGGGCTATTGACTCTTATGGGAGAACACCTTACATAAACAGTACATTTCACATCAATTTTACAACCTCAGAAGAAACCCTTCCTTTTGAGATGGAATATGATAACTTTAATTTCCACACTTTTAATTATAGCTTTGAATACGGGGAAGAAGTCAATATTTTAGTTT